>JBIJBP010000068.1:0-27011 GCA_044345155.1 Prosthecobacter sp.
GACTGGCGCATCGCCTGTCCGGAGCGCGGTTATGAAGGCGGCTTCCGGCGCATCGGCATCGGGGCGTTGTTCGGCCTGAGCGACTGGCGGCTGGAGGCCCTGAGGCTGGCGGCGCATCTGGAGCATCTTTACAAGCACTGCTGGAAGGCCTGGTTCACCGTGGCCTTTCCGAGGCTGCGGCCGGCGGCGGGAGGCTTTCATCCGCTGACAGGGTTCCCGGACTGGGCGCTGGTGCAGACGATCTGCGCCTTCCGGCTTACGTTTCCGGAGGTGGGCATCGTGCTGAGCACGCGCGAGCCCGCGCCACTGCGGGATGCGCTGGCCACGCTGGGCATCACCAGCATGAGCGCCGGCAGCCACACCGAACCCGGCGGTTACACCGGGGTCGGAACGGATGACCTTCATCAGACCGTGAAGGGCCGTCGTGTGGAGCTGGCTGGCAAGGATGATAAGGCACGGGCGGAGGGCCAGTTTGGCATCGCCGATGAACGCTCGGCGGCGGAGGTGGCGGACATGCTGTCACGCCAGGGCCTGGACGCCGTCTGGAAGGACTGGGATGCCGCGATCCTGTCCGCAGCCTGACCCGCAGATGGATCAGATGGGAGGCTGGCCGGAGGATGACGGCGTGCGCTGGTAGTAGCGGAACTCGAGGTCGGGGGTTGATTCGAGGACGTCCTGCAAAGCGAAAAGGTGCTCGAAGGCAGGCAGGCGTGTGTCGCCTTCGTAAGGCTGCTGGATCCAGGTCAGGTAGAGGCCGTCGCACTGCGGCAGCAGCTCCGCATAAACCTGAGCGCCGCCGATGACAAAGACGGTGCTGTCTTCCGGGCAGACGCCAGGAAGTTCGGAGACATCGCGGATGACCGTGATGCCTTCACGGGGCGGCATCGTGCGGCTGAGGACGATGTTCTGGCGGCCGGGGAGCGGGCGGCCGATGGATTCAAAGGTCGTGCGCCCCATGAGGATGGGATGACCAAGGGTCGTGCGCTTGAAGAACTTCAGGTCCTCCGGGAAGTGCCAGGGCAGGGTTCCCTCGCGTCCGATGACGCGGTTGGAGGACATGGCGACGATGGCGATCAGGCGGGGCATGATGGAGAGGCGCAGCCCTTACTCCTCGCCTTTGAAATAATCCACCTCCTGCATCTCAAAGACCTTCTTTTGCGGCTTCACCAGCCACTTGCCGGAATCGGGGTAATGGATGACATCGGCCTGCGGGTGGTCGGCGATGACCAGGAAGACGAACTCCTCATCGCCGGTGTTGGTGAACTGGTGGGCCTCGCCCGGAGGAATGACGAGGTAGTCACCGGCGATCACGGGCTGCCTGCCTGCCGGGGTGCGGACCTGGCCGCTGCCGCTGAGGATGTAGTAGGCCTCCCACTGGGCGGCGTGTTCGTGAAAGGGGAAGTTGGACTTGCCCGGCGGGATGCTGTGCATCTCCACGTCAAAGGGATGACCGCCTCCCCAGGTGCCGGTGTCCTTGACGCCACCGGCCGCCTGGCTCAAGGCGCGGCGCATCACGGCAAAGGCGCCGCCCGGTGAAGACTGGGCGGTCCAGGTCAGATCTTCGGATTGAATTCTTGTCATGGTGTTTTCAGGAGTTCCCGGAATCAGCCGCAAGACTGAATGCCGTTCGTGTCCGGATCATCGCATAAACCCCTGGAAGACGTGAAGCGTTTTTCAAACGCCGGGAAGGTTCGGCCGTCACCACCGGACATAAAAAAACAACTCTGTCGGGAATTGACGCTCAGGAAAAAAACCCCCAAAACCTGAAGCCAATTTGTTGTCCCCGACAGAGTTGATATTGCGTTTATATTCAGTCGGTGAATCGGCAGGCAATGCTAAAAATCCACCTGCATGGCAAAAAGTTTCCAAGTCGTGCATACCATGTCATGACAGCCTTATGAATCGCGCCTCTTTTCCATCCTTTCGTGCCGTTTCGGCCTTCATCGCCACCGCCTTTGTTGCCGGAATTTTCCCGCAGGCGCAGGCCCAGCTCGGCCATGCCGTGCGGCAGGTGGTGGTGGCCCGTGCCGCAGGTTGGAACGCGCACACGGCCGTGCTGCAATGCTATGAGCGTGCCTCGTCGCGTGAGGCCTGGCGTCCGGTGCTGGCGAAGCCCGTGCCGGTGCTGCTTGGCAAAAAGGGGCTTGCCTGGGGCCGGGGTGTCTTCACCCCGCCGCAGAACGGCATGCCCATGAAGGTGGAGAAGGACTGGCGGGCGCCTGCGGGCGTGTTTCAGCTTGGGATGCTTTTTGGTTATGCCGGGGGGCCGCCTTCGGGGGTTCGCTGGCCCTATCACCAGGTCGGTCCCTTCGACGCCTATGTCGATGACCCGCAGAACCCTTATTACAACCAGCATGTGCGGGTGCCGTCGAACAACGTGCCGCCCTGGTTTGAGAAGCAGAAGATGCGGCTCGGTGACGCGGCCTACAAATGGATGCTGGAGATCCGGCACAACCAGCGCCCCGCCTGGCCGGGCTACGGCAGCGCGATCTTTTTCCATGTCCGCCGAGGCCCGGACAAACCGAGCGCCGGCTGCACCACGATGGCGGTCGAAAACCTGGAACGTCTGCTGCGCTGGCTGGACCCCGCCGCCTCGCCTCATTACGTGCTGCTGCCCGTCGCCGACTACGACTACCTGCGCGGGCCGTGGCGGCTGCCGTGATTGCGGCGACGCTTCAGCGGATCCAGATGCCGCGGCCCCTGCCGCCCTTCGGCGTGGTGCGTGGATAATCCGCGTTCGGCTTCAGTTCGATCACCTTCACGACACGATCCAGGGGCAGGTCCTCGGAGGACCCGGCTTCACGAACCGCCTCGACCGTGACCTCCCGCACCGTGCAGTCGATGTCCGGAGAGAAGACCTCGCGCCAGTTCGACGGATCGGGGCCGGCCTTGTAGGTCATCGACTTCGGTCCAAGCGCGAGCAGGTGCCAGGCGGCGTCCACCGGATGATGCACCGTGACGTTGCGGAGGCGGATGCCTTGCGCCTCGGCATGAATCTCGATCCTGCCCGGCCCATGGAAGATGAGGTCCTCAAACCCAAGGTCCCTGAGGCTTCCCAGCCCGGCGCTGAAGTCCCGGTCGCGGCCCAGCTCAAGGTTGGGCTGGTCGTAGAGCTTGAACTCGCGGATGTCCGTGATGCGGCGCAGCGTGATGTCGTGAATCGGACAGGGCAGCAGCGTGCCGTCGTCAAAGCGTTTCACGCCGGGCAGAAGGCGGATGGAGTCGGCGGCATGCGCCCTGCCGCCAGCGCCGGTGACGTCCTCAATGACCACGTCGTGGATGGGGCCGTAGCTGGGCGCGTAGTTCCGCCATTCCCAGGCATTCAAGGCCACCGTGTCATCGGCGGAATCGCCGCGCACCTGGCGGATGAGGCCATGGCTGGCGGGGCCGTTCACATGCACGCCGTCACGGTGATGCCGGTCGAGTGTCACGTCCTCGACCCGAAAGTCCTGCACGTTGCCGAGATGCACGCCAAAGGCCCGGCTCTGCCGCACGGTGATGTGGCGCACGCTGGCGCGGCGGACGTTGTGCAGCAGGATGACGCCGTGGGTTCCGAACACCGGTTTGTCCTGCGCCGAGGCCCCGCGCAGGTTGCCGTTCGATTCACGGGCCGAGGTGGCCAGGGTCGTCCAGACGCCGCCCTCGATGTGGATGTCCGAATCCGGGCGGGTTTCCCCGGGCACCGGGCCGCCGGCATAACCAACGATGTTATGATTGCGTACCAGGCAGGTGTTTGAACCCGGCTTGAGGCGGATCTCAGCGCCCGGATCCGCCCTCAGGGACTGCCCTGACTTCAGGATCAGCGGACCGTCGAGGTAATAAGGCCGGCCGCGGTCGGGGATGTGCAGGCTGCCCTGCGCCTCGAGCGCCGCCTGCATCGCCCGCGTCCAGAGTTCGTCCGTGACCCTGCGCTCCTCGATCTCACCATCAGCGGTGGGCCAGCGTTCCGTCCAGGTGTCGGTGCGGACCAGATGCCTCCAGCGCGCCCAGGGGTCCGGATCTTCCTGCGCCCCGAGCAGGGGGACGGCGGCGCAGGCGAGAAGCAGCGGGGTGAAGACACGGCGCATCAGGCTCAGGCGAGGATGGGCTGGATCACATGGCCGTGGACGTTGGTGAGGCGCTGCTGGAGGCCGTTGAAGTAATAGGTCAGCCTCTCGTGATCGAGACCCAGCAGGTGCAGCACGGTGGCGTAGAAATCGTACACGGTGGCGACATCCACCGCGCTGCGGCGGCCGAAGTCGTCGGTGGCGCCGTGGCTGACGCCGCCCTTCACGCCCGCGCCCATCATCCAGGTCGTAAAGGCGTCCGGGTTGTGGTCGCGGCCGCTGGTGCCCTCCTGATGCGTGGGCATGCGGCCGAACTCCGTGCACCAGACCACCAGCACGTCCTGGAGCATGCCGCGCTGCTTGAGGTCGGTGAGCAGCGCGGCGGTGGGCTGGTCGAAGACCGGGCAGTGGCGCTCGTAGTCGGCCTTCAGCGTCTTGTGCGCGTCCCAGTTGAGCAGGCCGTCCACGGCGCTGGCGCGGGAGGCGCAGTAGAGGCTGACATAACGAACTCCTTGTTCAAGGAAGCGGCGGGCGAGCAGGCAGTTGCGGGCGTAGGCGGCCTTGAGCCGGTTGGGGTCGTCAGTGCCGTAGAGCTTGTGGACATGCCCGGGCTCGCCGCTGATGTCGCTGACCTCGGGGGCGGTGAGCTGCATGCGCGCCGCCATTTCATAGGCCGCCATGCGGGCGCTGAGCTCGGTGTTTTCAGGACGGGCGGCGGCGTGCTCGCCGTTGATGCGGCGCAGGAATTCACGCGTGGCACGCTCCGTCTCCGGCCGGATGGAAGCCGGCGTGGCGAGGTTGCGGAGCTGCTGCTGCGCTGCCATCGCCACCGCCTGGTACTGCGCCGGCAGGAAGCCGTTGCTCCAGTTCGCCTTGCCGTTCGGCGGCTCGCCGCGGATGTCCTGGATGGCGATGTAGGTGGGCAGGTTTTCATTCATGCTGCCCAGCGCGTAGCTGACCCAGGAACCGGCGCTGGGATAGCCCTCGCGCGTGAAGCAGGTGTTCATGGCGATGCAGCCGGGGCCGTGCGTGTTGGTCTGGCTGGTCATGCTGTGGATGAAGGCGATGTCATCGACATGACGGGCCATGTTCGGCAGCATGGATGAGATCCTTTTGCCGCTCCGGCCCGACTCCACAAAGGGCCAGGGCGACTTCATGAGGTTGCCGTTTTTTCCCTGGAAGGACACCTCCTTCTCACCGCCCGGCATGGGCGTGCCGTGATACTTCTCCAGCATCGGCTTGTGCTCCCAGAGATCGACATGCGAGGCCGCGCCGGGGCAGAAGATCTGAAGCACCTGCCTGGCCTTGGGGGCAAAATGCGGCCGTCCCTGCGGCGCGGCGGCTTCGGCGGCCAGCAGGCGAGAAAGCGCCACGCCGGTGAGGCCCGAGGTCATGCTGCCTAGGAATTGACGGCGAGTGTGTTCGAGGGCGGAGTTCATTCGAGGTGGAAGAGTTCGTTCGCGTTGAGCATCGCACGCGCAAAGACTTCGGCGCCATGGGCGGCTATGAAGGCCTCGGAGGCCTGCCGTTCAGTGACGGAGGGCGCGCGTTGAAAAAGCCAGGCATAGGCACCTCCGACGGGGTCCCCGCCCTGGATGCGCGCGGCAAGCGCCGCCGCCATGTCGAGGGTGAAGCCGTGATTCATCAGGGTCAGCGCCTGCAGCGGCGACGTGGTGCTGGCACGCTTCGGCGCCGCGAAGGCCACGTCCGGAAAATCAAAGTCGGTGAGCACGTCAACGACGCTGGCGCGGGCGTTTTGATGATACACCGAACGTCGCCAGGTCTCAGGCCCGTGGCGGTCGAGCGGAAAGTAGGTGCTGACGTTGTTCTGCGTGAACTTGTAGAGACGGAAGCCCGGACCGCCCATCGGCTCGAGCTGAAGCCGTCCGGCGACGGCCAGCATCGTGTCGCGGATCTCCTCGGCGGAGAGCCGGCGTGGCGGGAAGCGCCAGAGCAGGCGTGCGTTTCCGTCCGCCTTCGACCCATCCTCGCGCCAGGCCGACGACTGCTGATAGGTCTTGGACAGCAGGATCTCGCGATGCAGCGCCTTCAGCCGCCAGCCGTTCGCGACCAGACGGGCCGCGAGGTAATCCAGCAGCTCCGGATGCGAAGGCTTGCCGCCGAGGAAGCCGAAGTCACTCGGCGTGTCGACGATGCCCGTGCCGAAATGATAATGCCAGACGCGGTTGGCCAGCACTCGCGGTGTCAGCGGATTTTCACGCGCGACCAGCCATCGCGCGAGCTCCAGACGACGCTGTCCTTCGGGCGTGTCAGAGGCGAGCTTGTAAGGCTTCACCGTGCCGTCGAGGATGCTGAGCGAGGCCGCCACGACCTCCGCGCCCGGCTTCATCGGATCCCCGCCGCGATGCAGGAAGGTCTTCTCCTTCGGCTGGACAAAATTGCCCGCCCAGATCTGCGGAAGCTTCGGCACCCGCGCGATGCGTGCGTTCACGTCCGCGATGCGCTTTCCCAGTTCGGCCAGTCGGGTGGATTCATCGGGCGTGATGACCCGGCTGCGGGCTTTGGCGATGCCGTGGGCGGGCGACCAGGGTTCGCGGCCTTCGTCGGTGGCCACGGTCTTCCAGTCCATGCCGTCCATGGAAACCTGCACCTCATACTCGACCGGCGTGGCACCGCGCACCTTGCTTTCATCCGTGTCGCGGTCGCCGCGGGCGTTGACGAAGGTGATGCGCCCCACCTTCTCCGGCTTCGCGAAGGTCAGGGTGAGCACGGGCGGGCTGCCGATGAACCAGGCTTCTCCGGTGGCTCCGTCGATGCAGTACTGCGGTCCGTAGGCCTCCGGGAAATCCTCCGCGACGGCGGACTTGGCACCCTCGGCCTTCGTGCCGTTGGAGGCGAGCGCCACGTTGCGGCCGTCGCTGCTCCAGACGCGGAACTCCGTGAGCTTGCCGCCGGCGCGCGTGGCACGCGCCGCCGTGTCGCTGCTCAGACGATGGATGACAAAGCGCAGGTGCCTTGCCTCCACGGCGGGGAAGGTCTCGTCCGTGCCCAGGGGATCCACCTTCGGCCGGGTGGGTCTCTGCTTTGCCAGCTCGGTCCTGGCGCGTTCATCGACCATCTTGTCCAGGGCGGCCTGTTCGCGCGTCAGCGCGGCCAGCTCCTGGTTCAGCGGCTTCATCGCCGCCTCAAAGGATTCGCGCTGCGACTTGGTCGCCACGACTCGACGACCGTGAACGACACCTTCAAAGGCGGCGCGGACGCGGTAGTAGTCCTCGGCCGGAATGGGGTCAAACTTATGGTTATGGCAGCGCGCGCAGTTGAGCGTGAGGCCGAGGAAGGCGCCACCGGTGGCGGTGACCATGTCGTCGATCGTCGCGGCGCGGATGTTCTTCTGGGCGACGACATCCTGGTTGCCGACATCGTCATAGGGCCCGGCGACGAGGAAGGCGCTGCCGACCTCGACCTGCGGGTTGTCGCGGCCGATGACATCCCCTGCGAGATGCTCGATGAAGAACTGGTCGAAGGGCTTGTCCTCGTTGATCGAGCGGATGACGTAGTCGCGGAAGGGCCAGAGGTCGTCGATGATGAAGTTGCGTTCAAAGCCGTTCGACTCGCCGAAGCGGACCACGTCGAGCCAGTGCCGGCCCCACTGCTCCCCGTAGCGCGGGCTGGCGAGCAGCCGCTCGACGAGGTCCTTCACGGCCTGTGTGCCGGTCTGGCAGTCCTTTTCAAACTTCGCCACCTCCTCCGGCGTGGGCGGCAGGCCGTGCAGGTCGTAGGTCATGCGGCGGATCAGCGTGCGAGGGTCGGCGGGCGGGTTGAAGCCGAGGCCCTTGGCCTTCAGCCCGGCCTCGATGAAATCGTCGATGCCGCCGGCGGTGTTCAGATCTGTTGGGTTAGGCTGAAGCGACCACCAGCTCTTGTCGGCGCGTTTCACCTCCGCCTTTCCCTCGCGTGGATCCGGGGCGCCCATGCGGATCCAGGCCGCGAGGTCCGCGATGACGGTGTCGGAAAGCTTCGGTTTCTTGGGCGGCATCTCCAGGTCGGGCTCCTCATGGCGGATGCTGCGCATGAGCAGGCTTTCATCCGGTTTGCCTGGCAGAATCGTGGGTTCGCCGCTGTCGCCGCCCTTCAACCAGCCGGCACGGGTGTCGAGGAGCAGGTTTCCCTTCAATTTCTTCGCGCCGGCGCTGTGGCAGGAATAGCAGTGTTCGACCAGCACAGGGCGCACTTTCTGCTCGAAGAAGGCGATGCCATCCGCCGACGGGCCGGCGGCGAGGGCCGTGGAGCCAAGCAGGGCATGGAGCACGAGGGTTCGGGCGGGCTGGATCATAGGCCGAGGTCGTCGCGGGCGTTGAGCAGGTGTTGTTTCATGGCCTTCGCTGCCGCCGTGCCGTTGCGTGACACGATGGCGGCGAGGATTTTTTCGTGGTCCTTCACCGCCTGGTTCTTGGTGACCCGGCGGTAGCCGTGGGCGAGGCTGGACTGCAGCAGGTCGGAGAGCGACTGCATGAAGAGGGCGCTGATCTTGTTGCCGGAGGCCTCGGCGATGAGGCAGTGGAACTCCATGTCGGCATTGACCTGGGTCTCGAAGTCGGTGCTGCCGACGAAGCGTGCGTGGCATTCCTGAAGGCGCTTGAAGTCCGGCCGGGAGGCCCGGGTGGCGGCGAGGTGCGCGCTTTCGGGCTCGATGGCGAGCCGCACCTCGGTGAGCTGGACCAGCCGCTGCTTTTCGTCGGGCACCAGAAGGTGGACGGCGCTGCTGAGGGGCTTGTGCAGTTTGTCCACGACCTTCATGCCGCTGCCCTGGCGGATCTCCAGCAGGCCCTGGAGCTCCAGGCGCTTCGTGGCCTCGCGCACGACGCTGCGGCTGACGCCAAGCTGGGAGGACAGCTCGCGCTCGGTGGGCAACCAGCCGTCGCCCTCCCTCAGATCGCGCCGGGCGAGGGCGGCGAGCTTCTGGCAGACCTTCTCCACGAGGGAGGGCGGACGGGAGATGGCGTCGAGAGTCATGGCAGGGTGATCAGGTGGTCGGACCAATTTCAGAACAGATACGGAAAGGCTGGCGGGGAATGTTTCAGGAAAATGCAGACGCTGGGCGCTGCGGCAGCGCCGGGGCGCGGATTTCCAAATCCGCAGCAGGGTGGTTCTCCCAAGCCCGGCCGGAAGTCCCTGCCATCTGCCTCAACCCGATGAAGGGCGCAGGGATCGAAGCGGTTGGAGGGTGCTGCCAGATACTTCCTGCGTTCCGGGCTGCTGCGGAGTCGGAACTCCACGCTCCTTTCACTGCAGCGGCAGGCCGGAGAGGCGGCGGCGGAGCAAGTCCAGCGCGGCCTGGCTGGCGAGCAGCTTGAAGCGGTCACGGGTGCCGGGGTAGAAAAACTTCCGCACGGCGGTCTCCTCGCCGCGCGAGGCGAGGCCGACAAAGACGGTGCCGACGGGCTTGTCATCGCTGCCGCCGGTGGGCCCGGCGACGCCGGTGAGGGCGAGCGCATGATCGGCGCCGGAGGCGGCCAGCGCGCCCTCGGCCATGGCGCGGCAGACGGGTTCGCTCACGGCACCATGCTCGGCGAGCAGGGCGGCCGGCACGCCGAGGTGCTTCTGCTTGGCCTCGTTGGCGTAGGTGATGAAGCCGTGGCCGAAGACTCCGGAGGAGCCGCTGACATCGGTGATGCGGCTGGTGAGGAATCCGCCGGTGCAGGATTCCGCCGTGGCCAGCCACTGGCCGCGTTCGGCGAGGAGATGGACGATGACCTGCTCGATAAGGCGACGGTCGGTGGAGACGATGTACTCGCCGAGATGCTCACGGACGATGGCCTCGCCTGCGGCCACGGGTTCCGGCTGGCCGGAGAGGCGCACGTCCACATCGCCCTGGCGGATGCAGTAGCCGAGTGTGAGGCCGGGCACGGCCTCCAACTTCTTCTCGACGCGCTCGACGATGTCGGACTCGCCGAGGCCGGTGATCTTGAAGTAGCGGATGGCGCGGCTTGCGCCGTCGGGGAGGAGGGAGCGGAGGCGCGGCTCGACGTGGGTTTCCATCATCGGCTTCAGCTCGCGGGGAGGTCCTGGCAGGAGGAAGAAGTGGGTGTTCCAGCCGCGTGCGTGGCCGAGTTCGGCGGGGAAGTAGAGGCCGGGCGCGGTGCCGAAGGGGTTGTCGAGCACGAGGGCGCCGCGCGGGACCATGGCCTGCTTCAGGTTGGAGGGGGACATGACGCGGTTGCGGCGGGCGAAGAAGGCCTCGAGGTGGGCCTTGATGCCTTCGTCGAGTTCCAGGGGGAGGCCGAGCAGCTGCGCCATGGACTCGCGGGTGAGATCATCGTTGGTTGGGCCGAGGCCGCCGGAGACGAGCACCACGTCGGAGCGGGAGGCGGCCTCGGAGATGGCGTCCTTGATGACCGCGCCGTCGGACACGACGAGGTGGCGTGAGACCATGAGGCCGAGGGCGGCGACCTGCTGGCCGAGCCAGGCGGCGTTGGTGTTGATGGTGTCGCCGAGGAGGAGTTCGTCGCCGGTGTTAACGAGTTCGATGCGCATGGAGGGAGGGATTACGCCTCTGAAAGCCAGGGGCGACGCCTCGTCCAGGGGCGGTCGTGATTTCTTCGGGAGCGAGCGGAGGGGTCAGGGAGGCGGCGCCGTGAGGAACTCGACCGAACCACTCTGGATGGGGGAGGTGGTGGACGAAGTGGCGGGAAGGGTGAAGTAGCCGCGGCCGATTCCGACGGCCGGGTTTGCCGGATCCGGCGTGATCAGGCCTCGGAAGGCGCCCATCCGCAGGGCCGCGCCGCCGGGCAGCCGGAAGGTTCCGGAAAACTCGCCGGTACGTTGGACATGCGTGAGCGTCAGGCCGACGGGCGGGGCGCTGACGCCCAGGTAGACCCGGCCGGCGGCATCAAGCCGAAGCAGCTGGTCGACCTCCGTGCCTGATCCAGAGTCTGCGAGTCCGGCGTGGCGGAAGACGAGACGTGCGTTGTCGGCGGCATCCGTGGCGCCAAGGCGGTTACGGGCGGGGGCGAAGGTGGCGTCGAGAATGGTGGCGCAGGCCAGCTCCAGATCGAAGCCCGAGGGCACATAGAGGCGGTCGGTGGTGTTGATGGCACCCATCTTGACCCAGCGGAGGCTCCCGGAAACGGCATTTCCTGCGGGCAGTGTGACCGCATTGACCGGCGAGCCCGCGAGGCGGCCCAGAAGAATGCCTTTGCCACCATACAGCTTCAGGCAGGCGGTGAGATGGGGGTCGAGGGCGCTCAGGCTGAGGGTTGTGGCAGTGCCGTCGGCAAGCCGTCCTGCGGCGTTGAAGGTCAGGGTGCGCGTTCCTGCCCAGCGCAGGTAGCCGGTGCCCTGGGGCTTGGAAAGGTCGCCAGAGGCTTCGGGGGGAATCAGAAGATGTGTTTGAAGAGCCCGGGTGACGAGCGCCGTCTTCGCCTCTTCAGACAAGGAGGAGGCATCCAGAAATGCACGGCCTTCGATGGCGGTGGATGAAGGGCCGTCCGCCACCGTGCCGGTCATGGCACCCGTGGCGGGATCCAGGTTCAAGTTCAGGGCGAGGGGAGTTTTTCCAGCTCTGGCCAGGGAGGTGGAAAGAGTGACAGCGCCGGCGGTGCTGACACTGAGCTGGCCTTTGACGACGATGCTCAGGGCTCCCAGGGCGAGGGTTCCGGTGGTGGCGCCGGTGCTGCTGATGGTCAGGAGCAGCCGTCCTCCCAGGTTTTGGTTGAGAACCGGGGAGCGCTCCACCAGCCCGGCATAGGAGGCGCCCCTGCCTCCACCGAGCGGCAGCGGAATCATGGAGAAGGTGTAGCTGCGCGGCAGGCCGACCCCGGCGACCGTTCGTGCGGTGATGGTGACGGTGTGCGGGCCGACCTGGTTCAGCACGCCGACGATGGCGCGGGAGGCGGCGTCGTAGCGCAGGCCGAGGGGCAGGCCCTGGACGGTGAAGACGGCGGAGGGTTCATCGGAGGTGAGCTGCCAGTGAAAAGGAGCACAGACGGCGGATGTGTCCGGTGGCGGGTCGTTGGTGACCGTCGGCGCGCGCACGACGATGCGCAGCAGGGCTCCGCGGCTCACCAGGCTGCCGTTGTCGTCCTGAACCACCACGTCGTAGCCGGCGACATCCTCAGGCCGGACGCTGGCAAGCGTCAGCGTGTCGCCGGTCTCACCCGGGAGGTCGACACGGTCCTTGCGCCACTGATAACGCAAGGTCCCGGCACCGGAGGCGGCCACATTAAACATAGCGGTGCCAGTTTCATTGATGTCAAGGTCCGCCGGCTGGGTGGTGATGGAGAGGCTGCTTGTCAGGCCGCCCTGAATCCAGCTGGTGAGCAGGGCGACGCCTTCGCTGTCGATGACATTGGAGCCAAGCGGAGGCATGCGGAAAAAACCGCCGGTGCCCATGACCCGGTGAAGCAGGACTGAATGAGCCGTGTCTCCGGGAGCGATGAGGCGGTTGGCAGGATCGGTGCCGGGGTTCGTCGGGACGGCGTCGACCAGGCCGGTGAGGTTCAAAGGCACATCGTGGCGGGCGTCGAAGCTGAAGGGCAGTCCGGTACCGAGCTGATGGCAGGGGGAGCAGTTGGCGCTAAGGTAGGAGCGGGCGCGGAAGTCGATGCTGTGACGAGTGTCATCCAGGGCGGCGAGGGCGTACAGCGCCCCCGGCGGGGGGAGGGTTTTGACCGACAGGTAGCCGGCCTTCGCGAGGGCATGAAGCTGGTTGCCGTGGCCTGGCACAGGGCTTGTCCGATTGAGCTGGGCCGTGTTGAAGCTGAGCGCATGGCCACCCTGCGGGGTGTGGCAGGTCTGACATTCGCCACGGGCGGGGAAACGCCACACCCGCGCCGGAAACGAACCGGGGATGGGATCATCCAGCCCGCCTGGAGGAACAAGGTCCGCGTTGCTCTGATCCTCACGCCAGCGGTAGGTCAGGCCGTAGACATCCGAAGCGGTCTTCACGAGGAACCGCGTCTCGATGCGACGGCGGGTGGCGGGATTGCCGGGGATGGCCTCGACCTCGAAATGCTTGATCCAGACCGCGCCTGTCGGCAGCGTCCATTTGCCCTCCGTCTGAAAGCCAAACATCGTCGCGGCGGTGCGCAGCGCGAACCAGCGTGACTTGAAGGCGTGGTCGCTCCAGAACGGTGCATTGACCTCGTAAGGAACGACACCAGCGGCGGGAGCCAGGGTGACGATGTTGGAAAAGGCGCCTGTGGCGGAGAGCGTGGCGGGCGCGGTGACCCCGTCCGGGAGGTAACTGAGCTTTTTCACCTGGCCTCCCGTGAGGTCACAGAAGAGCATTTCACCCGTGACTGGATGATGGCCGAAGCCGACGATCCCGGCATCCACGGCAAGCACGCGCGGCTCCCAGACGCCGCCGTTTTGGCGCAGGGCGACGACCTGTCCGCTGGCGAAGTCCGCGAAGACATAGTCACCGACCAGCTCGGGCATCTGCCTGCCGCGATAAACCACCCCGCCCGTCACCGACCTGCCGTAGACGGTGCCGGTGCGGGCGTAATCAAAAATGGGTTCGACCGGGGTGAAGCCGGTGGCCGGTGGCGTCTTGGGAACCGGACCGGAGGTGAAGGCGCTCCTGCCTTCGCGCCAGCTCCAGCCATAGTCGCCGCCGGCCACGATGATGTCGACCTCCTCAAAGCGGTCCTGGCCGACATCGCCGCAGAAGAGCCTGCCGGTCGGTGAGTCGAAGCTGAAGCGGAAGGGATTGCGCAGGCCGGTGGCCCAGATCTCCGTACGCACCGTGGAAGGCGTCACGGCCTGACCATGCCACGAGGTGGCGCCGACGAAGGGATTGTCCGGCGGAATGGCGTAGGTGCCGGGGTGGACGGAGGGATGCGGATTGGGGGCCAGGCTGCCGGGACGCTGGTCCACATCGAGGCGCAGGATGGCGCCAAAGAAGTCCTTGTTGATGTGGCGGGCGTTGTCATAGACATCATTCGCGCTGCCTTCGTCACCCAGGGAGACATAGAGACAGCCGTCCGGCCCGAAGGCAAGGGTTCCGCCATTGTGATTGCCCGCCTGGTCGAGCTGGGTGATAAGCGGCTGGAGGGAGGTGGCGTCTGCCAGGTGCGGGTTGTCCGTGCGGACCTTCATGCGCGCCACGCGCTGGCGGATGCCGCCGGAAAGAAAGCTGTAGAAGATGAAGAACTCGCCGTTGCTCAGATGGTCCGGATGGAAGGCCAGGCCGAGCAGGCCGTTCTCCTTTTCCATGGTGAAGCCGGAGACGCCTGCGACGGATGCCAGGCTGAGGAAGAGCGTCTTGACCGGAGTGCCGCCGAGATTCGTCACCATCTGCACCGTGCCACCGCGTTCGATGACAAACAGGCGCGTGCTGTCTCCGGGGATGGTGGTGGTGTAGATCGGGCTGCTGAAGGTCAGGCTGCCGAGGGCGTTCACCGTCGTGTAGCCGGCAAGGGGGGGCGGCGTGGAGGGCAGCTTCAGCGTGGTGTTGTTGACGCGGACAAGCTGCGCCATGGCCGGGTCATGCCCGCCGAGAAGGAGAAGGCCGGACAGGCCGAGACACAGCCGGGACAGCCTGCGGGGGAGAAGCCGACGGGGTTTCATGAGGTCTTGGGTGTGGACGTCCCGGCGGACGGGTCATGGGGAGAGCCCCGGGAAAGATCTCGCGTGAATCGGCCGCCATACTATCCGGAAGGCACGGGCAGGGCAAGGCATTCTCCGCAACTGTTGGTTATGCCTTCACGCCGCCCACAGGCCCTTCTGGAGGACGATGTCGGGGACGAAGGACCGCCAGGCCGGATCGCCGTCGCGGATCATCTGGCGGACGGTGGCGCTGGTGACGAAGACGCAGTCCTCCAGGCAGTCGTCGATGACGCGCACGCTGCCGGTGTCGAGGAGGTAGCGCAGCAGGTGCATCTGGTGGGGCTGGACACGGGCATGGGCGCCGGTGCGCAGCTTGCCGGTGATGGGATCGCCGGCCGGGTAGACGTAAAGGCGCACGCGGTTTTTAAAGAGGCGTCCGAAGGCCTCCAGCAGGCCGCCGCCGAGGTCGGCGTACCAGCGTTCGTTGAACAGCTCCTCAAACAGCGGCAGGCCGAGCACGATGCCGACGGGCTCCTGGGTGTAGCGGGCGAGGTAGGAGCTGAGGCGGTGGAACTCGGCGTATTTCGAGACGAGCACGTTTTTCCCAAGCGCCTGGAGGATGTCGGCGCGGGCGAGGAAGTTCGGGTACTCGACCTCGCAGTCGTCCATGCAAAGAAGGTTATGCATGGTGATCTCGCAGATCTCCAGGTGGCCTTCGGCATCGGGGCCGAAGTCCTCCTTGAAGGAGCCGGTGCCGCGCTGGAGCATGTCGAGGTTCACGCGGGTGATGGGGTCGAAGGTGCCGCGGCTGATGAAGACGGGCTTCTTGTAGAGCACGTCCGCAGCCTGGAGGATCTGGCCGTCGGGGCCGAAGAGGGCGGCGTCGGAAAGCCCGCTGCGGACGAGCTGCAGGGCGACGAGGCGGTCTTCAAAGGCCTGCGCCGGAAAGGCGGGGCCGCTGAAGTCGATCATGTCGATCTCGACACGCCAGCGGTTGAGCCCGTCCATGAGGCTTTCGAGGAAGAGGGGCAGGCTGTCGCGCAGGTGGAAGGCGGCGTAGAGCAGGTTGACGCCGAGGATGCCGAGCGCCTCGGCCTGGAGCGGGTTGGTGGTGTCGAGCAGGCGGACATGGAGCTGGATGTCACTGCTGGGGCCGCGCGGGTCGGTTTGAAAGCGCAGGCCCATCCAGCCGTGGCACTCTTCCTTGGTGTCCCGGAAACCCTTGGCACGCACGGTGTTGGCGAGGGCGAAGAAGGTGGTGGTGTCACCGCGCTTGGCGGCCAGGCGGTCCTGGACGATCTGATACTCATGCTCAAGCATGGCGGTCATGCGCTGACGGGAGACATAGCGCTGGGCCTTGCCATAGATCTCGTCGCTGAAGGTCATGTCGTAGGCGGACATGGTCTTGGCGACGGTGCCCGAGGCGCCGCCGGCGCGGAAGAACCAGTTGGCGATCTCCTGGCCGGCGCCGATCTCGGCGAAGGTGCCGTAGACGCGTTGCGCAAGGTTGATGCGCAGGGCTTTCTCCAGGGTGCCTGGACGTTCGTGCGGGGGGACATTGCTCATGCCGCCGCGATGCTACGCAGGGATGTGGAATTGTCAGCCGATCTTCACGACTCCGACCGTGGTGTTGTCCTGCCTTTCGTAGTTGATGCGGCGGATGGCGAAGAGGATGGCGTCGGCGATCTTGTCCGCCGTGGTGTGCCTGCCGAAGTTCAGCAGCTCCTCCAGAGCCTTGTGGTCCAGGGTGAAGATGCCGTCGCTGGCGGCGATCACGATGTCTCCCGGCAGCAGCGGCAGGGGCTCCTTGGGAAAGTCGATCAACGCCATGGGCATGCCAAGCAGGGCGCTTTGCAGCGTGTGGCGTTCCGGATGACGTGCGGCCTCCTCCTCGGTCATGAGGCCCTGCTTCACCCGCTCCTCCAGAATGGGGGTGAGGGAGTGGTCCTCATTGAGCCGGAGGAGCCTGCCCTCACGATGCAGGAAGAGGGGGGAGTCGCCGACGCTGATCCATTCGAGCTGGGTGCGTGAAACCAGCGCAGTGAGCATCGTCGTGCCCATGGGAGGGGCGATGGAGGGCATGCGTGCCGTGATCATGCCGATGGTCTCGTTGGCGGTGTCGAGGGCGGTGCGCAGGCGGAAGCTCTGGCTGCCGGGATGCTCGTGGAAGGCGCGAACGAAGGCGTTCACCGCGATGTAGCTGGCGACGCTGCCGCCGGCATGCGCGCCGAGTCCGTCACCGACGACGAGCAGCAGGCGCTCCAGCGAGTGCTCGCCGTTTTCCGCAGCATCGGCAAAGGCGTAGTAATCCTCCTGGTTCTCGCGTTTTCCACGGTACTGCCGGGCGGAGAAATCCTGTTCCTGGACAAAGGCCGGCGAGGGCTCGGACGGCTGGGACATGGGTGGAAGCGTGGTGCGGGCGCTCACTCGGCGGAGAACTTGAAAAGGGTGGTGTGCTGGTAGGTCTCGCCCGGGCGCAGCACGGCGGAGGGGAACTGCGGCTTGTTGGGGCTGTCCGGATACTTCTGGGTTTCGAGGCAGAAGCCGTGACGCTTTTCATAAGCATGACCGCCCTTGCCCTTCACGCCCTTGAGGTGGTTGCCGGTGTAGAGCTGCACGGCGGGGTCGGTGGTGCTGACCTCCATCACCCGGCCGCTCTTCGGGTCCTTCACGCGGGCGGCCAGCTTCATGCCCGAACCCTTGAGGACGTAGTTGTGATCGTAGCCGATGCCCTGGACGAGCGGCTTGAAGGTTGCCCCGATGCGTTCACCGATGACGTGCGGCGTGGTGAAGTCCAGCGGCGTGCCGATCACGCTTTCCAGCTCCCCGGTGGGAATCAGGGCGTCGTCGGTGGCCGTGAACTGCTCGGCGGGGATCATCAGCTCATGGCCGAGGATGTCGCCGGCGCCCTCGCCGGCCAGGTTGAAGTAGCTGTGGTTCGTCAGGTTCACGACCGTCGGCTTGTCGGTCACGGCTCGGTAGTCGATGCGCAGGCCGCCCTCTGCGGTGAGCGTGTAGGTGACGGTGCAGTCGAGCTTGCCCGGGAAGCCCTCCTCGCCGTCGGCGCTGGTGTAGCGCATCTCCACCGCGTTCTGCTCCGGCAGCGCGGCTGCCTGCCAGAGCTTCTTGTCAAAGGCCACCGTGCCGCCATGGATGTGGTTCTTGCCCGAGTTCGCCGTGACCTGGTGCTGCACACCGTCGATGACGAAGGCTGCGCCGCCGATGCGGTTGGCATAACGGCCGGTGATGCAGCCGAAGTGAGGATGCTTGCCGAGGTAGGGCTCGAGCGTGTCAAAGCCGAGCACGACATCCGCAGCCGCCCCCGCCTTGTCCGGCACCTTCAGCGAGACGATGATGCCACCCCAGTTGGTGATGCGCGCCTCCATGCCCTTCGCATTTTTCAGGGTGAATAGCCGCACCTCTTCGCCGGCGGCGGTCTTTCCCCAGGGTTCGGAGGTGACGGAGGCTTGGACGGCGGCGGACATGGTCAGGAACAGAAGGAGGTTGGAAAGTGTTTTCATGGTGGAGGCGGGCGGCCCTTCCCTGAATTCCTAGTTCTCAGAAGCTGCCGCCTTCCACAAGGCAAAAGTCACGCCCGGCACCTGCTGCGAGCCCACACAGACACTCCCGCCCATCCCCTTCTCCTCCTGGCTGCGGGAACAGTTGCAAACGGACATACTTTTGGTCAGGTGCGGCCCGTGACTGTCCTCCCCGATTCCAACGCCTGGTTCCACATTGACAACGAAGCTGAAATCGCCTCCCCGGCCCTGCTGCTGTACCGGGAGCGCATCGAGCACAACCTGAGGCTCATGATTGAGATCGCCGGTGACCCGGCGCGCCTCAGGCCGCATGTGAAGACGCACAAGCTGCTGCCGCTCGTTCAGCGCCAGGTCGAGCTGGGCATCACCAAGTTCAAGTGCTCCACCATCGCCGAGGTCGAGATGTGCGCGATGGCGGGGGCGGCCGACATTCTCCTGGCCATGCCCTGCGTGGGACCCAACGGACACCGCCTGGCCGAGCTGGCCCTGAAATACCCTCAGGCCCAGTTTGCCGGCATCGCCGATGACGAAGAGACCATCCGCAGCCTGGCCTCCGCCGCCCAGCAGCACCGGGTCAACCTCGGCGTCTTCCTGGAGCTCGACTGCGGCATGGCGCGCACCGGCATCGTGCCCGGGGAGGCGGCGGACTTCCTGGTCCATGCCATCAAGGACGCGCCCCGGCTGATGCTGCGCGGCCTTCACGCCTACGACGGCCACATCCACGACACCGAGCTGGAGGTGCGCCGGCAGAAGTGCGAGGCCGCCTTCGCCCCCATCCTGGCCTTCAAGAAACGCCTCGAAGGCGAAGGCGTCATCATCCGGGAGTTCCTCGCCGGCGGGTCGCCCACCTTCGGCATCCATGCGCAGCACAAGGACCGCGTCTGCAGCCCCGGCACGACGGTGCTTTGGGACTTCGGCTACGGCGACAAGCTCGACGACCTGCCCTTCCTGCCGGCGGCCGTGCTGCTGGCCCGGGTGATCAGCAAGCCGGGGCACAACCGCATCACCCTTGACCTCGGGCACAAGTCCGTCGCCCCGGAAAATCCCCACCCGCGAGTTCGTTTTGAGGAGCTGCCCGAGGCCACCGCCGTCATGCAAAGCGAGGAGCACCTGGTGCTGGAAACTGAACGCGCGCACGAATTTGTTGTCGGTCAGGTGCTGCACGGCATCCCGCGCCATGTCTGCCCCACCGTGTCCATGCACGGCGAGGCGGTCGTGATCGAGGGAGGTCGTGCCGTGGAAGTGTGGCCCATCACGGCCCGCAACCGCAGGATCACGGTCTGATCCACCGCCTCCATCCCGTCACCTCATGCACCCGTCCTCCTTCCGTGGGTCCGTCTCTGGGCTCCTCTGCCTGCTTGTCATCTTCACGCTGAACCTGCCCCGGGCCTCGGCTAAGGAGCAAGCCCAGGCGCCCGAACTGCACCTGCTGGCGCTGGGCGACTTCGGCACTGCGGATGCAGGCCAGGAGGCGGTTGCCCATGCCATGAGCGATTTCGTCACCCAGCGGCATGTCAAGCCGGACGCCATGCTGATGCTGGGGGACAATTTCTATGGGAAGTCCTGGTTTGGCTTCACGGTGAATTCCTGGCGCTGGCAGACCACAATCGAGAACATGTATCCCGCCGATGTCTTCAACTGCCCGATGTACGCCGTTCTCGGCAACCACGATTATCAGGACAACGAAGGTGGCCAGGACGTGGAGCTTGCCTACGGCCAGAAGCCTGGCGTGCGCTGGAAGATGCCCGCCAAATGGTATCGCCGGGACTTTGGCCCGCATCTCACCATCCTCTTCCTGGACAGCAACCTGCCCGTCGGTAGAAAGGACAAGAACGGCCAGCTCAGGCCCTCGCTCACCCAGGAGGAGGCCGTCCAGGAGATGACCTGGCTGAAGACCGAGCTGAGCAAGCCGCGCGGCACCTTCACCCTCGTCGTGGCGCACAACCCCCTTTATTCCAATGGCGACCACGGGGACAACAAGCTGCTGACCGCCGCATGGGAGCCGCTGTTTCAGGAGCACAAGGTCCACGCCTACCTCTGCGGGCACGACCACGACCTCCAGCACCTGGAGGTGAAGGGCAGGTTCACCTCCCACATTGTCTCGGGCGGTGGCGGCGCTGAAATCCGCAAGCTGGAACAACACCCGGAGCGCCCCATTCCCTTTGGCCGGGACGTGCACGGCTTCACCCACATCACCGTGAAGCCGGACGCCCTGGACATCGCCCACCACGATGTGAACGGCCGCCTGCTGCATGAGTTCATCAAGCGCCCGGACGGCAGGGTGGAGAACCTCCATTGAGGAGGCAAGAACCTGCGGAATCCCCTGGCGGCGGTCTTGGCAGAGACGTCCTGTCCAGGCACGCCCGGGTTGGAGCATGCCCCAACTTGCCCCTTGACCGTCGGCCCCTTCACGCTTCACGCATCCGGGTTCATGCAAGCCCATCCCGTCATCACCATCGATGGTCCCGCCGCCTCCGGCAAAAGCAGTGTCGCACGCCTGGTCGCCGGACGTCGTGGTGCCATCTATGTCAACACGGGCAACATGTACCGGGCCATGACCTGGGCGGTGCTGCAGAGCGGCGTTGACGCCGAGGATGCCGAGGCCGTTCGTGCCGCCGCCGCCGCTGTGATCCTGGACTCACCCGTGGCCGAGGGCCGCACCCAGGTCAGCGTCAACGGCCGGGTGCTGGGCGATGATGAGCTGAACAGCGACCCGGTGAACAAGGCCGTGTCCCTGGTGGCGCGGGTTCCCGAAGTGCGCGAACGCCTGGTGGCCGCCCAGCGAGAACTGGCCTGCCTAGGCCCCCTGGTCATGGAAGGCCGTGACATCGGCAGCGTGGTGTTCCCGGACAGCCCCCTGAAGTTTTACATCGATGCCAGTGAAGAGGTGCGGGCCGCCCGCCGCCGCGCCCAGGGCCACACTGACCAGGTGGCCGAGCGCGACCGGCTCGACAGCACGCGCAAGACCTCCCCGCTTGTCGTTCCCCAGGGCGCGGTGGTCATCGACAACAGCCACCTCACCCTGGATCAGGCCGTGGAGGCGGTGCTCAGCCGCCTGCCCTGAACAGCCAAGTCTGGTTGACACCGCTGCCCTCCACGCATCAGCTTTCCCGACATGCATCTTTCCTACTGGATCGGTCACCGCCTCTTCCGCGCCCTGGCGCGTGGGCTTTACGACTTCCGGATCGTGGGTGCGGAAAACTTGCGCTTCGCAGGCTCGGCCATCGTGGCGGCGAATCATGTCAGCTTCCTGGACCCGCCCTTTATCGGCCAGGCCTTTGACGAACCCCTCTACTTCTTTGCCCGCAAGACGCTCTTTGACCATCCCCTGGCCGGCTGGCTGCTGAAGGAGTGGCAGTCCATCCCCATCGACCGGGACAAGCCGGACACGGCCAGCCTGAAGGCCACCATCCGCCTGCTCAAGTCAGGAAAAAAAGTGCTCATGTTTCCCGAGGGCACCCGCAGCCCGGACGGCAGCCTCCAGCCCGCCGAGGCAGGGGTCGGCCTTTTCCTGGCCAAAACGGGCGCGCCCGTGCTGCCAGTAAGGATTTTCGGCACCTACGAAGCCTATCCGCGCGGAGCCAAGTTCATCAGACCCTCCTCCGTCACCCTGGTGGTGGGCAGGAAATACCAGCCGGAACTGCCAGCCGGAGTCCCTCACACGCGTGAACTCTACCAGACTCTGGCCGATGACGTGATGCAGCGCATCTCCGCCCTGGTCGCCTGAGCAAAGGATGCCTTTGCGCCTGGGCCGGTTCCGCGTTTCATTGGGCTGCTCCCTGCCATGATACCCACCCTGCCACGCAACGCCCATGTCCGCCGCGCCGCCTGCGCGACCCTGGTGTGGGCCGGGACGGCTGCCTTCCAGGGACTGAGCCAGGAAACTGCAGGGCCGGAGACGCTGCGACGCGCGTTTCTGCAGCAGGTCATCACCGACTCCCAGCTCCTCGCCGAACAATACGAACGCGCCCTCGCCAAGCTGGAAGGCGAGCTCGCGTTGGCCGCAGATTATGAGGAAGCCCGGCGGGTCAAGCAACGGAGGGAGGAGATCAGGGCCGTCTATGCCTCCCTGGGGGACGCCTCCACGAACGCCCTTCCACTCCTTCCCGAGCGCGCCCGCCTAAGCGGCGCCGCCGAGGCGCGTGGCGAGGAAATCACCGGCTGGCGCAGCGCCGGCAGCCTGGCGGAGTGGTCCGCCGTACGCGTGCAGCCCGGCACTTATCATCTCGACCTGGAAGCGTTGCTCGGCGACCTCCCCGGCGCCGCCGCCATGCCGCTGGCCAGCCGCATTCAGCCCCAGGACAGGGCCGGTTTTGTCTTCCATGAGCTTTCCCTGCTGGCAGGCGCCCAGGAAAACCGGCGCGCCTTTGAAGTGGTGCGCCCCACCACAGAGGGCCAGTGGACCGCCATGCGCATCGGTCCATTGACCTTCACCCGCAGTCCGGTGACCCTCCGGCTCGCACCCGCCGCAGGTTATCCAGCCAACGTCATCTCCTTCCGCCGGCTTCGTCTCGTGCCCGCTGAATCCGGGGTCATCCAGGCTCCTCCTGTGCCGGAGGCCGACCCCTTTGCCGCTGCGGGCGAAGCCCTCCGCAAAAGCCTGGCCTCCGCTCAAAAACCGGTGATTGAAGCCTACGCCGTCCGCCTACAGGCCCTCGCCAAAGACTCTCCTGCCCTCAAGGATGCCGTGGCCGCGGAATTGGCGCGCCTCGGCCAGCTTCAAACCGCCCTGGCCGAGCGAGGCGAAGAGGCGCTGCTCAAGAGGCTGGAACGCCAGATGGGCGGTGTCGCCGGCTTCGAAAACATCGAGGATGCCCGCCTGGTCCAGCCCGAAACGGCCTCGGGTGACCGCTTCACCATCGAGCATGCCGGCGGCCGGACCGACATCCGCCTGCTCTGGGTCAACTGCGCGCCAGCCGAGGACAAAAATGGCCGGTTCAAGACCTTCGCCTCCCATTTTCGCATCGATGTTTCCGACATCCCCGTCCTGGCTAGGTCCGCCCGAGAATTCACCCTTGGCTACCTGGAAGGCCGGAAGCTTCGCGTCCTCCTGCGTCCTGGCAAGGAAGCCGGAGGCAGCCGTGCCGCACTTGTCTTCCTGCCAGAGGTCGGACTCTATCAAAACATCCTCGTCGAGCAGGGCCTGGCCGCCGTGGAAATGCCCGCCGCCGGAGCCCGGCTCAGCATCACCGAACGCGGTCTGCACACCGCCCTGGTCCAGTTTGAAGAAACCGCCCGCCGCCTCAAAAATGGCGCCTGGGCCATCGCCGACGAAGATCGGAAGGAGGAGAAAAAATGACGCTTCTCTCCTGCTCACAACGATGCCTCATCGGGCTCATCGCCCTGACGGCGACCGCTTTCCTGCACGGCCAGACCGGCTCCGCCCCCGCCCCAGAACCCGTCGATGCCACGACGCGCCTGAGCCAGCTCGACCTCATCTATCAGCAGCAGCTCCGGGCCCGGCACATCCCGCTTTTGTCCAAATATCTCACCGACCTCCAGTCGGAAGCCGCCCGGGCAGCCGACCCGGCCCCTTATCAGCAGGAGATCACCCGCGTCCAGGCCTTGATCAGCAGCGGCGGAGTCATTGACCTGGTCTCCGCCGCACAGGAATTGAGCTCTCCCACGACGCCTGGCCAGCCGTCACCCACCCCCCCGCCTGATAAACCCGCCCTTGCCGAGAAGGTCGGCAAATCCGTCCTCAGCCTCACCCCCTCCCTGGCCAGAAGCATCCTGCCCATGCCCGAAGGCAGCGCCAGCCCCATGGCCGCCGCCATCGGTCGCCTCACCTGGAAAATCGACGCCCTCCCGGCAGGCAGCTACGAAGTCATCCTCCACTACGCCAGCATGGACCCCATGGCCTCCGTACCGGTGGTGGTGGAGTTTGCCGGACAAAAGCTGGAGGCCCTGATCGACAAGGATCGGGCCACCAAGAACAGCCGCAGCTACCGCCTCATGCGGCTGGGCCGGCTGAAGCTGGAAAACGCCGCCGTCGGCGATGAACTCGTGCTGACCGCCGGCGGCACGGACACGGCCTCCCTGCTGGTGCGTCATCTGCACATCAGCCCGGCCCCGGCGCCCTAGCGCAGCCGTCAGGTTCAGGCACGCCCGGAAGAAGCATGGCCAGCTGTCCGATCAGCCCCATTTTTCGACCTTGAATCCCACCCTCGCGCCAGTAAGGAGGGCCTCCCCCGCGCCCGGCCGCCTCTGGCGCTTGATGGACCCAAGTTGACCCCTTGATTGCTGAATCCCATGAATAAAACCCTCCTTGCCCAAGCCGCCAATGAAGCCCGTGGTCTCGCCATGGACGCCGTGCACAAGTGCTCCTCCGGCCACCTCGGCCTGCCCCTCGGCGCCGCCGACATCGGCGCCGTCCTTTTCGGCGAATCCCTCCAGTGCAACCCGGCCGAGCCCCGCTGGCTGAACCGCGACCGCTTCATCCTCTCCGCCGGCCACGGCTCCATGTTCATCTATGGCTGGCTCCACCTCAGCGGTTATGCCGTCAGCCTGGAGGACGTGAAAAACTTCCGCGTCCTGCATTCCATCACCCCCGGCCACCCCGAGTTCCATGAAACCCCGGGCGTCGAATGCACCACCGGCCCCCTCGGCCAGGGCATCGGCAACGCCGTCGGTTATGCCCTCAGCGGCAAGATGGCCGCGGCCAAGTACAACACCGCCGACCACAAGATCCTCGACAACCACATCTTCGCCCTCGCCGGCGACGGCTGCCTTCAGGAAGGCGTGGCCCGTGAAGCCGTGGCCTTCGCCGCCCACAACGGCCTCGACAACCTCATCGTCCTCTTTGACTCCAACGACGTCACCCTCGACGCCATGGCCAAGGTGACCCAGAGCGAGGACACCCAGGCGCTCTACACCGCCCTCGGCTGGGACGCCGTCACCATCGACGGCCACGACCTCGACGCCATCAAGGCCGCCATCGACAACGCCAAGGCCGCCGACAACGGCAGGCCCAAGATCATCATTGCCAAGACCATCATCGCCAAGGGCATCCCGGAAGTCGCCGGCACCGCCAAGGGCCACGGCGAAGGCGGAGCCAAGTTCATCGACGCCGCCAAGAAGGGCCTCGGCCTTCCCGAAGGCACGCATTTCCACGTCAGCGAGGAGGTGAAGGCCTACTTCGCCGACCTCAAGGCGAAGCGCGCCGCCGCCCACGCCGAATGGACGCAGACCTTCAATGCCTGGGCTGCCGCCAACCCGGCCCGCGCCGCCGAGCTCAAGGCCGCCCGTGAAGGCAGCCTGAAGGCCGAGGACCTCCTCAAGCTCATCCCCGAATCCCCCGCCGAAGGCAAGGCTGCCACCCGCAACAGCGGCGGCGAAATCCTGAATCACATCGCCAAGGCCGTCCCCCACCTCATCACCGGCAGCGCCGACCTCTTCGGCTCCACCAAGAACTACCTCAAGGACGGCGGCGACTACTCCGCCGCCAACCCCACCGGACGCAACATCTGGTTCGGCATCCGCGAGCACGCCATGGGAGCCATCTGCAACGGCATCGCCTACGACGGCCTCTTCCTCGCCAGCGGCGCCACCTTCCTGGTCTTCGCCGACTACTGCCGCCCCAGCATCCGCCTCGCCGCCCTCGCCAAGCTGCCCGTCACCTACATCTTCACCCACGACTCCGTCGGTGTCGGTGAAGACGGCCCCACCCATCAGCCGGTGGAAACCGTCAGCGGCCTGCGCGTCATCCCTAACCTCGACGTCATCCGCCCCGCCGATTCCGAAGAAGCCGCCGCCGCCTTCGCCGCCGCCTTCAGCCGCGCCGACGGCCCGACGCTCCTGGCCCTCAGCCGCCAGGACCTGCCCCACCAGGGCCACCTCAGCGCCGCCGCCCGTCGTGAAGGCACGCTGAAGGGCGCCTATGTGCTCGTGAAGGAAACCGCCACGCTCGAGGCCATCGTCATCGCCACCGGTTCCGAAGTTCAGTGGGCCGTCGAAGCCGCCAAGGGCAAGCCCGGCGTCCGAGTCGTCTCCATGCCCAGCATGGAAATCTTTGACCGTCAGGACGCCGCCTATCGCGAGAGCGTGCTGCCTGCCTCCTGCACCAGGCGCATCGCCATCGAAGCCGGCGTCACCGGCCTCTGGTGGAAATACGTCGGCACCCAGGGCCAGGTCATCGGCATCGACCGCTTCGGCATCAGCGCCCCCGGCAATCAGGTCTTCAAGGAGCTGGGCATCACCACCGAGGCGGTCGTCAAGGCCCTGGCCTGAGCCTGAAAAGAAGAACGGGGTAGAAGGGTGTTCCGCACACAGCATCGTGCGGAACACCCTGCCTCAACCGGTCCGCTGCCACAGCGGCAAAGCAGCCGCTGCACAAGGATGCTGAATTCTGCGGACAGCGAGCAGGCGGGGCATGAGAGGTTGTCATGACCGAGCCGACGCATGGCGGGGTCGATGAAACGGGCGTGCAGCCGGATTGGCGGGCAAACTCAACCGTCATTCAAATGGCCGGGCCGATTCCCAAGGTGCCTGTCGAGTCGGCCGGTCTTCGAACCCCGACAGGGTCCGCTCATGCAGCCCAGGAATGGACGCGCAGCGGCCTCTCCCGGAGCACGAGTGTTTCGAGGATGCATAAGTAGATCCCCATCGGTTCCCGTCATGGGGAGGTCGTGGATCATGCGCGGCCGCAGGGTTCATCGAGTGACGGAACCCCGGTGGGGTTCTGAATCGAGCGCGGATCGGGATCGTGCAATTCCCAGGAGAACGCTCGCGTCGCTCGGCACTCCTGGGCTGCATGACACAAGCCCGGCGGGCTTGAACATACCTGGAGGAACAGGCCCTTGGGCTCCAAGGAGGCGCATGTTCGGGATCTGACGCGGCTGGCGGGGATGACGCCTGCGGCGATGCAGAAGGAGCTCGGATATCTCCAGGAGATCGGCCTGGTGAAGAGCGAGCGGGA
>JBIJBP010000069.1:0-26866 GCA_044345155.1 Prosthecobacter sp.
GCGAAGCTCGAAATCCTCAAGCCTGGCTCGCCCGCGGCGTCTGCGCCGACGGTGAGTCCGGCGTCGCGGGAGAATGTGATCGTCTACAAGGAGCCGGGACGTTACGGCGGCTGGCCGGCGAACCACGCCCTATGGCAGTGGGGTGATGAGATGGTCGTGGGCTTTACCTCGACCTGGTACAAATCGACCACCACGGACCATCGCATTGATCGCACCAAGCCCAGCTACGAAATCCAGGCGCGCAGTCTCGATGGCGGAAGGACCTGGAAGACGGAGGAGAATCTGCCTTTTGCCGATCACAAGACGGAAGCAAAGCCGAAGGCGTTGGCAGAACCGCTCGACTTCACCGCACCGGACTTCGCGCTCATGTTTCGCTTTGGCGGACTCCATGCGGGGCCGTCGTGGTTTTACACGAGCACCGACCGCTGCAAGACCTGGCGCGGCCCCTTCAGCTTCACCGTCGAAGGAGTGGAGGGCATCTGCACCCGCACCGATCTCATCGTGCTCGGGCCGCGGGATTGCCTCATGTTCGGCAGCTGCGGCAAAAAGAACGACGGCAAGGAGGGCCGGGTCTTCTGTGCACGCACCACCGACGGCGGCCTGACGTGGAAACTCGTCTCCTACATCGGCGACGAGCCGCAGCCGGGCGGCTTTGCCATCATGCCCAGCACGGTCCGCACCAAGGGCGGCGCCCTGCTCACCACGATCCGCATGGGCAAACCAAACGCCGACATCCAGCTCTGGCGCAGCGATGACCTTGGCCAGACTTGGCAGCACGTGAGCACCGTCACAGGCTACATCGGTGGCAATCCTCCCGCCACCGTGCTGCTGCCGGATGGTCGCCTGTGTGTCACCTATGGCTACCGTCGCAAGCCTACCGGCATGCGTGCGCGCATCAGCGCCGATGAAGGCAAAACCTGGCAGCCGGAGATCGTGATCCGCGATGACGGGTTCGATGGTGATCTGGGCTACCCTCGATCGCTCGTGAGGCCGGACGGCAGACTCTTCACCGCCTATTACTACAACGGCCCGCGCGAGGAGGATCGCTGCATCGAGGGCACGTTTTGGACACCCCCCGCCATGCCATGAGAAGACTCCTGTTCATCAGCCTCCTCTGCCTCGCGCAAACTCATGCGCAGAACGTCGCCTACCATTCCCCCGTCATCGGTCAGTTTCGGCCGCTGCTGCATGGCGATGACTCGCTGGTGGTGGATCTTGGTGTCGGGCTCTACAGCCTGCCGGTGCCCTGGGATTACAACGGCGATGGCAGGACCGACCTGCTTGTTCTCTCCGGAGCAACCTGCTACGAAGGCTTCTACTACTTCGAAAACACGGGGCGGCGTGATGAGAAAACAGGCATGGAGATTTTTGCACCGGCGGTGCGGCTCGGTGATGGAAACCGCGGCCCCGGCAACATCACGCCATCGTATGTCCAGGGCCGGCTGCGCATGCTTGCGCCGGGCGTGGAGTTTGAAGACGTGTCGAAGAACGGCCTGACGAAGGAAGTGCCGCTTCCGGTGAACAAGCGCATCTACACGCCGAGCGGCCGCATCCGCGGCAATGCGTGGTCCTATGTGGACTACGATGGCGACACGAAACTCGATCTCGTGACGGGCTTCGGCGACTGGACCGACTATGGATGGTCCCACGCCTACGATCAGAACGGCCGCTGGACCGCCGGTCCGTTGCACGGCTTCGTTTACTGGCTGAAAAACACCGGTGACAACGCCAAGCCGATCTATGCCCCCGCTCAGAAGCTGCAGGCCGACGGACGCGACATCGACGTCTTCGGCAATCCATCGCCTCAGCTGGCGGATTTTCGCGGCACGGGAAAGCTCGACATCATCTGCGGCGAGTTCCTGGACGGCTTCACCTTCTTTGAAAACATCGGCACGCGGACAAATCCGAAATACGCGCCCGGCAGGCGGCTGACGCACGCGGGCCGGCCCATCACCATGCCTGCGCAGATGATCCAGCCCGTGGCCTATGACTGGAACAAGGACGGCCGCATGGACCTCCTCGTCGGCGAGGAGGACGGTCGTGTGGCGTGGATGGAAAACACCGGCAAGATCATCGAGATCCAGGATCGCAGCGGCAAACGCATCGGTGAGACGCCCGAGTTTTTACCGCCGCGCTTTTTTCAGCAGGTGGCGGACCGGGTGAAGTTCGGCTGCCTCCCCACGCCGCTCTGCTTTGACTGGGACGGCGACGGCCTCGTGGACATCCTCAGCGGCAACGCCTCCGGCGAGATTGGCTTCATCAAGAATCTAGGCGGCAAGACACCGCGCTGGGCACGGCCCGAGGTGCTCACCGCAGGTGGCAAACCCTTCCGCATCCTCGCGGGCTACAACGGCTCCATCCAGGGCCCGGCGGAGGCCAAGTGGGGCTACACGAATGTCGGCGCGGGCGACTGGGATGGCGATGGGCTGCCTGACATCGTCATCAACACGATCATCGGCAAGGTGATGTGGCTGCGCAATGTGGGCACGCGACGGAAGCCCGTGCTCGCCGCCGCACAGCCGGTCGAGGTCGCCTGGCCGGGCGCACCGCCGAAACCCGACTGGAACTGGTGGGATCCAGCACCCACCGAACTCGTCGTGCCGTGGCGCACAACCGCCTGTGTGATCGATCTCGACAAGGACGGCCTCAGCGACCTCGTCAGCGTCGATCACGAGGGCTATCTCGCGCACTTTCGCCAGGTCGAGAAGGACGGCCGGCGTGTGCTGCTGCCGGGCAGACGCTGCCTCATGCTGAAGACGCCCGCCGGCGTCTCTCCATGGCTGTTTGGCAAAGGCCGCAACACCTTCGTGCTGGTTGACTGGGATGGTGACGGCAGGCTCGACCTGCTGCGCAACAGCTCCTGCGCAAACTTCTGCAAGAACGTCTCCACCAAGCCGAACGAGTGGATCTTTGAGGATCAAGGAACGCTCGACCGCAGCGTGAAGCAGCTCTCCGGCCACGGTTCACCTCCAGCCGCCGCCGACTGGGATGGCAACGGCATCCCCGACCTCCTCCTCGGAGCCGAGGATGGCTTCTTCTACTACCTCCCGCATCCACGAAACCGCTGAGACCTCCTTCGGACCGCTCGTGAACAGCCAGCGTCCCTGGCAGCTTCAGGTTCTGATCGAATCCGCCCCCGTCATTCTCAACGCCACAGCCAGCCGGCACTCTCTTCTCCTTCCAGGGCTGCATTCCACAGCGTTCACCCCAAACGGCTGCCAGCCCCGGCGAGGAGAGGCCTGCACGCATTCTCACAGACGCCGAAAGTCACACCCTCTCTGTTCAGGATCGTTTCGTGACGACCCCTAGCCTGAGGCCTGACACCTGCTTCGCCAGTTCATGTTATCATAACCTATTTTCTGCCAGGATTTACTCCGCAAGGTTCACGACACCTCCGTTACGACTGGCAAGGTTTCCCCCTTCCTCAGGACATGAAACACAACGCCTTCAGCCTTCTTCTCGTGCTGTCCGCACTCCTTGTCCGCAGCATCGCTGCCCAGACCACGCCTGCCGACAGCATCACTGAGCGCACGCTTTACAATGGCATCGTGCTTCCCGAGGCCTGGCCGCCCCGGGATGGCGATGTGATGTCGGTGGAACCCATGAAGGTTCCCTATCTGGCCAGTCCTCCCAAAGTGATCCCCATCGACATCGGAAGACAGTTGTTCGTGGATGACTTCCTGATCGGGCAGACCGACCTGAGGCGCAGCTTCCACGCGGCGGAGAAATACCCAGATAATCCTGTTCTCAAGGCCTCGACGAAGGAGGAGCTGAAGGCACACGAGGATTCCAGCTCGAAGAATGTCAGCGGGGGCACCGTGGCGCTGCTGCACGGCGGTGCGTTTTACGATCCAGCCGACCATTTCATGAAGCTTTGGTTCAGCGGCGGCATGAGCCTGGGCTTTGAAATGGCCCGCAGCCGCGATGGCATCCACTGGGAACGAGGCCCTGGCAAGATCGCCAAGCCGGCAACTGTCGTCCCGGTCAACGACTGCTTCTGGCTCGACCTGGAGGCGCGTGATCCAGCGCAAAGGCTGAAACTGCAGGCCGTTGCCCGCGCAAAGTCCTCGGAACAGCATCTGCACAAGGTCGAGCTCAGCCCGCTCTATCATGCCTTCTACACTTCGGCGAACGGAGCGAAGTGGTCCGACGCCGTTCCGGCTGGCAACTCAAGCGATTACAGCTCGTTCTTCTACAACCCATTTCGCAAGCGCTGGGTTTACAGCATCAAGGACAGCGTGCCGCCACGCCACCGCGTACGTCGTTACGCAGAGTCCGTCGAGTTCGGCACTCCAAACATCTTTGACACTTCCGTGTTTTGGGTGGGCGCGGACAAGCTCGACCAGCCCGACCCCAAGGTTGGCGATGCCCCCCAGCTCTACAGTCTTGGCGCCGTCGGCTATGAAAGCCTCATGCTCGGCATGTTTTACATCCACGTCGGTCCACACAACACCGTCTGCCTGAAGCTGAAGAGCCCAAAGCACATCGACCTGAAGGCCGGATTCAGCCGGGATGGCTTTCATTGGGACCGCCCGTTCCGCGAACCCTTCATCGCCTCGACCCGAACGGAAGGCGCGTGGGACAAAGGCTACATCCACAGCCCTGCTGGAATTCTCTTTGTAGTGGGCGACAAATTGATCTTCCCCTACTCGGGTTGTTCCGGCACCGTCCCAGATGGCCGGAAGGGCATGTATGCCGGACAAAGCATCGGCCTCGCTACGCTGCGTCGCGACGGATTTGCCTCCATGGATGCGGACTCACACCCCGGCGTGCTCACCACGCGCCCGGTTTCTTTCAAGGGCGAGCACTTGTTCGTCAACCTAAACGCCCCCCAGGGAGAATTGCGCGTCGAGGTGCTCGATGAAGCCGGGCAGGTCGCCGCCACCTCCGAGCCCGTGCGCGGCGACAGCACAAAGCTGCGCATCCCCTGGAAGAATGTCGAATCGCTCTCCAAACTCAGCGGCAAACCTGTTCGCCTGCGCTTTCATCTCACGAACGGTCAGCTCTATTCATTTTGGGTCACTCCCGATGCGAACGGCGCAAGCTTCGGCTACCTCGGCGGTGGCGGCCCGGATGCGAACGGAGTGCGCGATGTGCCGACCAGCTCCAAGCCTTGAACAGCCGTTTCAAACGGTTTTCCCTGATCGTCGCAGATCCAAACTGATCACTCCCGGACCCGTCGTCAAAGACCGGCGGCTTTAGCGTGCCGGTGGTTCCGCTGTCACGGGCTTCTCGCCGCGCAGCACGCGCCCGATCTCACCGGTGAGCCACAGGTAATGGTCGCTGGGCAGGCCTTCGTGGGTGACGAAAACATTCGCGCCCACCGGCACCTCGTCAGCGCATTTGAAGATGGCGGTGCCCTCGTCCATCTCGTCAAACATCGCCACATAGAGCATGTCAGCGCCCAGCCGGACCCGCTCCATCGCCTGGGACCAGAGGAAGCGTCCGCCAAGGCGCGGGATCGCATTGAAGGTCGCCTCCTGCTTTCGGAAGGTCATCATGTTCTTCCAGCTGAAGCCGGGAAAGATGACGGGCAGATAGCCCTTGCCCTGCGCCTTGCACCAGGCGGCGTCCTCGGCCTGCACCTGACGGATCTGCCGCTCGGCATCCTTCGGGCTGCCATACCGGCCCACCGCCCAGGGGCTGACGATGCCGGCAAGCTTCAAGGTCTCCTGAAGCTGCGGATCGTTGATCGCATCACGGTCGAGCGTCCTCCATCCGTAGGGCACGCCAGCCATGACCGTGACGCCGCCAAACTCAGGATTGTCGCGCAAAAAACGAAACAGGCCCGCGCACTCCTCAAGGCTGTAGTCGCGCCCGTCATTGAAACCGATCCCCCAGACGGCGACCACCGGTCGCCCGCCAAATCGCAGATAATGCGGATCCTCGGTCACCCGGCGCTGGTTGCGCAGCCTCTTCCAGTCCTGCATCACGACGCTCTCAATCTCGCCTCGCTTCAGCCCGCTGAGGTCATACATCACCGCCCAGCTTCGCTCCGTCCCGACCGAGGCCGCACGCACGTTTTCAAGCACCCGGTCGTTGAAAGCGCGGTGCTTCTCCGGCTTCAACGCCGCCCCAAAACGCTGGAGAAACACACCGTCGATGCCATGGCTGCGCATCCAGTCAAAGTGCCGTCGCACGGTCTTGGAATTCGCGGAACTGAAGACCGTCGCAGGCTTTCCGTCCGCCATCTTCAAAGGCGTCTCAAAGAGCTCGTCCTGACCCAGCTCACGCACATCCGGCCACAGGTCGATGGTGCATGAACCTTCCTGCGTGAACGTGTAATGCCCCCAGCCGATGCCCATGCCATCGCCCGGCGCCGCAAACCATCCCTGATAACCGCACATCACTCTGCCCGTCAGCGTGTCAGCGGGCTTCTCCTGGGCGAAGGCGCTGAAAACAGAACCCAGACAGACAATGATGGAACTGAAAAGAGCAGGATGATGAGTCATGAGAGGCGGCATTATGGAAGTTGCCCACGCATTCAACAGGTTCATCGGCACGGCAGGCTGAAAGAACAGAACTTTCTCCTGCACAATCTTGATCTTCCGCAGAGGCACATGCCACTCATCCCCCGAAACCTGTGGAGGCAAAATCACGCAGAGCCCACCTCCAACAGGCCCCAGAAGCTGAGCTTCACTTCACCCGGTACGCCTCGACCTCGCTGGTGAAGGCGAAGGTGTTCGGGAAGTCGCCGGCCAGCTGCGCATGATGATCCACATAGGTGAGGCGGATGAACCGCGCCTCGGTGTCCGCAAACGAAATCGAAGCCCGCGCCGCCTTGCCAAGGTCGAACACCTGCCTGCCCACCTCACGAAACGCCTGGCCGTCGCTGCTCACGGAAACGGCAACGGTTTTCGTGGAGCCGATCTCCGGCACACCGACGAGAATGAGGTTCAGCGTGCGGGCCTGCTTGAGGTCGATGGTGACATGCTTGGGAAAGGTGTCGGTGTTGCTGGTCGCATAGCAGTTCGGCGGAAACGAGGCCCAGGAGCCGTCCGTGAGCCCGGTGTCCCAGCCATACGTGTTCTTGTCACTGCTCGTCCAGCTGCAGCCCTTGGCGAAGTTCTCGCCCTGATCAGGATCGACTGGCCAGTGCGTGTGGAAGGCGGTGGCGGGCAGGCCGTCCTTGTCCATGAGGTTGGCGATGGCGACCTTGCTCCAGGCAAACCGGGCACGCCTCGGCTGCGGCACCTGCGCGGAGGTGAGTACCACGCTGTCACCATCGATACGCGCCTCTGCGGGTTGAAAAAGTCCGTCGCGCCCGGCGATCTCGAAATGCGTGAGCGGCTTGCCATCACGCGAAGCAAGGCCGCTTGTCGCGTGATCAAACTTCACCCGGATGGCCGCACCCTCGACGGCATGGCTCGCATAAAGCGGGCCGTTGGGGTCGATCTGGCCCTGCCCATAGGTCTTGCTTAAAGCCCAGAGCGAAAGCCGGCGGGCCACCTCCTTTTTGTTCGCGGGATGGATGTCGCCCACCTCGCCGATGTCGCTGATCGCCGCCATGCCGACGTTCGGAATCTCCAGGCACTTCCTCTGCGCCTGCCAGAACTGCGGCAGGATCTCCGCGTCTTCGTCCCCATATTTCCACGGGGCGATCTGAACGAAGTAAAACGGCAGGTCCGGCTGCTGGAAGACCCTGCGCCAGGAGGCGAGCAGCGCCTTCTTCTTGTCGGTGTAAACAAAGCCCTCGTTATGGTTCGACTCGCCCTGATACCAGATGGCGCCGCGAAGGGCGAAGGGCACGAGCGGGTGAATCATCGCGTTGTAGAGGGCCGTGGGCGTGCCCGCGCCGGCGGCAAGAGTCTGCGGCTGGCCGGGCATGGCAGGCACGGACTGCTTCTTGTCCAGCGCGGCCTTCACCGCCTCCTGCCACTGCGTCACGGCGACCAGATGCTTCTCCTGCTCCACCCGGTAGGCGTCGCTGCCCGGCAGCTTCGCACGCACCTCCGCCGCAAAGGCTTTCAGCTCCGGCACGGCGTCAAACCCCTCCAGGTCCGTCCACGGTTCGATGCGCGTGCCGCCCCAGGCGCTTTGGATGATGCCGACGGGCACCTTGAGCTCCTCGTGCAGCCTGAGTCCGAAGTAGTAGCCCACGGCGGAGAATGACGCCGCGCTCTCCGGCGAGCTGCGCGCCCATTGCGTCGGCACGTCATCCTGAGGCGTCAGAGCGGTCGTCTTCGGCACCTCGATGAGGCGCAGGTTCGGATGCGTGGTGTTCGGGATGTCCGCCTTGGAATCCGGCTTCATCTGCATCTCCCATTCCATGTTGGACTGCCCCGAGGCGAGCCAGACCTCGCCGACCAGCACATCCTGCACGCTCACCTGGCCGGCCTTCAGCACCTGCGGTTCGGCATTCGCAGGCATGGGGTCCAGCTTCACGCTCCAACGCCCATCCTCGCCCGCCCGGGCCGTCTTCTTCTGCCCGGCAAACTCGACCACCACTTCCTCACCCGGCTCCGCCCTGCCCCAGACCGGCACCGCCTTGTCACGCTGCAGCACCATGTGATCGGTGAAGAGCGACGGCAGTCTGACGGCGGCCTGCGCAGGACTGACAAGGAGGATGAAGGCGAGAAAAGCAGCTGGTTTCATGGTCGTGGCGGACGGATTCTGACGTCAGCACCTGAGTTTGCCAGCAAAAGCTGAAAGCGGGCGCGCCCTGCCTTATGCGAAATCCATCCAGCCTTTGTGTGGATGACTTTAAACCCGCATGCCTTTTTGATTTTTCATTGCTGGAGGCAGGCGGGCCATTCATTCCATGCCCATGCTTGACTCCATCCACCGAACGCCTTTCTCCCGAAACACCCTGCTGTTCGCCTGCATGACCGCCATGGTGACTGAACCATGCTTGAGCGCAGAGCCTCTGTGGGTTGGCCATACCGACCTCTCGCAAAACGCCAACATTCCCTTCATCGATGCCGAGCACAGCATCATCGATTCATGCGAGGCGGGGGAATACCAGTTCACCCTTGGAGCGGACATCGTGTTTCACGAAGGTGAGTTCGTCGCGCAATGGGCCAACGGCTGGAGGGAGGAGAACGACAGCGAATCCATTGTGCGTGGCCGACGCTCGAAAGATGCAGCCACCTGGAGCGAGCGTGAAATCATCGCGCCAGGATTCGAGGGGGTCGGATATCACTCCCATGGCGTCTTCCATTCGCACCAGGGTCAGCTTTGGAGCTTCAATGCCCAGCATCGCCAGCAGAAGGTGAACAACGGCTACTTTCAGGGCCTGCGGACCGATGCCTTCCTGTGGAAACCGCAAACCCGGAAGTGGGTGCCGGAGGAGGTCAGCGGTCTCGATGCCTTCTGGCCCTTGTGTCAGCCGATCAAGCTCGGGAACGGCAAGTGGATCATGGCCGGGGCTCAAAACGGGGCCAAGACCGTCCTCTCCGCCGTCGCCATCTGTGACAATGATCGAATGCAGAGGTGGAGGCAGGTGGTCATCCCCCACCCTGCAGAGCTCGCGCCGGATCAGATCTGGGGAGAAACCACAGTCACCGCCGAAGGTTCACGCGTGCTCGCCATCGTCCGCTGCCGCAAGAAAGGCAACATTGGCTTCTGGAGCGCCATCAGCACGGACCACGGTGAAACCTGGCCGGTGCTGAGCGAGAGCAACATTCCTCACGGCGGCGGCCGCCCCACCCTCGGCCGTCTGCCGGATGGTCGGCACTTTCTCGTCTCCAACATTCGCAGCCGAGACACGCTCGTGCTGGCCCTCTCCAAGCCCCGGACCTTTGAGTTTAACCAAATGTTTCGACTGATCGACAAACCCTCGCCGCCGGTGCGCATGCCGCCAGCCGGTGCCAAACGTTCCCAGTGGGGCTATCCAGCCGCCTTCCATCATGACGGCAGGCTCTACGTCGTGTACTCCGTCACCAAGGAGGCCACCGGCCTCACGGTCGTCGACCTCAAGAGAACGAAATGAGGCCTGAACCTGGGCGCAGGCGATGCGCCGGCTTTCAGGCGATTTCAAAGGTCCGAACCTGGATGCCGTTCTTGCCGCTCTTCTGGAGGTCGCGCGGCTCCGGCTGGGCAAAGCCGTTGAGGTCCACGGTGCGCGCCCTCACCTCATACCTGCCGGGCTTCAGGTCGCGCAGGGTCGTGCTGAAGCCGACCATGCTGTAACGCAAGGGCCACGAAAGCGGCCGGCCGGTCTGGCGATCAAAGCCAAGCACCTGCTTCGGGCTCACCCCGGCGGGCAGCACCGAGGCCCAGTCGGGCTGCGGATCCAGCGCCGCAGGCTGCCAGACCGCCGTCTGCCAGGCCGGATCCTCATCCTTCAGCACCGCTGGTCCGGCGGGCCGCAGCCAGGTCTCCACATGCGACAGGCCGGACAGGCCATTGACCGCCCAGCCGCCGACCTGCGCCGTCCTGCCGCTCACCACCACATCATCGAGATAGGCGGCGGTCTTCAGGTGCGACTCCGGGTCGTTGTTCTTCTCCGCATAGGTGTCGTTCGTCTGGTAATCGTTGGTTAGCCGGATCTGCTGCAGCCATTTGATCGACTTGAAGCCGTGCGCCCAGGGCACCACCATGCGCACCGGCCCGCCGCGTTCGAGCGAGATGGGCTCGCCGTTGAGCCGGTAGGCCAGGAACACCGGCAGCTCGCCGGGCGGCGTTTCCATGACCTGCGTGTAGCTCAGCGAGGACTGGAAGCGCTGCTTCGGGTCGTCGTTGTGGAAGCCCCAGAAATACACCCGCCGGACGTTCGACATCGAGCCGCAGAGCCGCAGCACCTCCCGCAGCGGCACGCCTTCCCACAGGCCCTGGCCCAGGGGCGTGGCGATGTTCAGGCACTGCATGGCCTTCAGGAACAGCACCCGGTGTTGCTGGCCCAGCTGCAAAAGCGCCGGGTAATCCAGGGTGACCGGCCGTTCGATCTGGGCCTTCTGGGTGACGATGGCGTTCGTGGTTTCATCCGTCCGCACCTCCAGCCGCCAGCTTCCCGGCGTCAAACCCGCCTTCACCAGGGCTTCGCCGGTGAGCGTGTGCGGCTTGGGGTTGCCCCGCGACACATCTTCAAAATCCTCCGCCCGCGTCAGGAACGGTCGCGCCTTGAGCTGCGCCGCGCCCTCAGCCAGCCCGGACGACGCCTGCCCCAGGGACTGCAAGGCCGCCAGGGAACCCACACCGAGTTTCACAGCCTGCCTACGGGATAACGAATGATGGCTCATGGCGTTGGAGCCCCCAGCCTTTCAGGTTCACCCACTCAGTTCAAGCTCGAAGCTCGAAGCTCGAAGCTCGAAACTCGAAACTCGAAACCTAGAACCTAGAACCTAGAACCTAGAACCTGGAACTTCGGACTTCGGACTTCGGATTTCGGATTTCAGATCCTCCTTCCCCCTTGACCCCTGCTCCCCGAGGGACTACTTTAGCAAGTCAACACTGACCGGGGGCGTCCTGGTTTCGACGGGTAGTCTGCGGTCGGGGTGGCATGCCGAGGATGATTCGTTGGCCTCGTTAATCACCGGATCAAACCAACAAACGCAAACTCCAACGAGCTTGCTCTCGCGGCCTAAGCCCCGCGACGTCTCCTGAGGAAAGCCTGATACCTTAGCAGACGCCACCATCAGGCTGGCTGGCTGGCCGGGCGACCGGGTCGAAGGCGAGATCAAACAGGACGCTGGGTGAACGGAATTCCGCAGACTGAAGTCCCTCATCGAGATCAAAGAGCCTGCTAAGCATGTAGAAGCTCCGGCTTACGGCCATTCGGACAGGGGTTCAACTCCCCTCGCCTCCACCAGTGTTGACCTTCATTTTTTGAGGGTTCGACGGGTTGTCATGATGACAAACTCCCCGCTCCAACCCGAGCCGGAGGCCCGCAAGAAGATAGCCGGTTGGTGAACCGAGGCTCGGCGAGCGAAAACCACCGGACCGGATCGAACAGCCTGCCCCTCCCGGCCCCAGGCAGCGTCCTGGAAGGGCACGAGAAGTCGACCTTCGCCCAGGACGGGCTGGCCGAGTTTGGGCGGATGTGATGTGTTGGTCAGCCCATTCCGCCCGTTGAATCCACCTTTCCGAGAACCCAGACTCACCGCCAACTATCACCTGGCATGGAGCGCTTCATGAACTCATCAAATAAAGGGACCGTAAACGCGGTGTCGCCATGACTTGGACTCCAAATCATGCCTTTGACGATCAGGCCGCTGCGAGTCGGAGCCAGTGAGGTCACGTCACGCTGTAGCTGCTCCGCGATGTTTCCTGATCGGTGCGGGCCAGGGCCGAGTTCCGCCATCGCCCGGAGGTAGCGCTTTTCCGAGGGTGTCAGTCGGTCGAAACGCACCCTGAAAAAGCTTTCGTCCAGTGCAGCAATGGCTGAGGCCGTGGCACGATCTACATCGTGTCGAGTGATGGGCGATTGGTTCGCAGTGTCCCAAGAATGCTTGCCCCACTCTTGAAGAAAGTAGGGATAGCCCCTGGTCTCGCGCAGAATGCGATCGAGAGCGCCTTGTTCAAACACAACACCTTCTTTCTCTGCGGGTTTCGTGATGGCCAGGATTGCGGCGTTGGTTGAAAGCGCTCCGATCTGTGGGAAGTCAAAAAGCCGTTCTGCATAGGACTTGGCGCGTCCCATTTTTCCCGGCAGCTGCGGCAGGCCGGCCCCCACGAGCACGACCGGCAGGCTGCGCTGGGCAGTGCGATGCAGTGCGGTAATCAAGGATGCCAGTTGCTCTTCTTCCACATATTGAAGTTCATCCACGAACATCACCAGTGCCGTTCCTGCTTTTTTCGCGGCAGCACCGACGACTTCCAGCAGCGCCTGGAGGTCGTGCTCCAGATCGCCGTTATCCGCCAGCCCTGGCTCGGGATCAAAATCCAGACCGACTTCAATATCCTCATATTTCATCTTGAGCCCCTTGGCGAATCCCGCCAGTGCCCGCAAAGCTCGTTGCGCGAGGTCCTTCGCCTGGTCATTCCGTGACAGCTTGAGCAAGGCCTGCCTGAGCTGGGGTGCCAGAATGGCGGGCAGCGAACGGTTCTCGGGAGCTTCCACGCGGATGGTCTGGAGTCCGGCTTCCTCGGCATCTTCACGCAGACGGTCCAGCAACACGGTCTTGCCCACCCCTCGAAGCCCGACCAACAGGATGCTTTTTGCCGGACGTCCTGCCTTGATTCGCTCCAGGGCAATATGCACTTGCTGGCGCAGGTCGTCGCGACCGGCAAGTTCAGGCGGTGGCGTGCCGGCACCTGGCGTGTAGGGGTTTCCGATCGGGTCCATGTGTGCAATTATATCAAGTTTAGCCAGTTTATCAAGTTTCGATAAACTGGCTAATTTGTATCAATTTGACTCGGAATCGGACCCATAGTTCTCACACCCGAAACGCCTTCATCACCTTTTCCCCAGGGAATAGATCATCTTGACCGCCCGTTGAATCCCCCTTGCCGCAAACCATGCCCCCCAGCCTTCGCACCTGCCTTCGAGATCCCATCCCCGAAATCGCTGAGGCCGCCCAGTTGCTGCATGATGCGGTCCAGGCTCACCAGACTGGCAACGCCAGGCGGGCCCATGAATTGATCCTTCGTTCGAACCTGCCGGTGATCCGCGAATGGACGGAGTCGCTCTGGGGCAGCAACAGCCCCTATGTCCGGTATCGCCCTGTCGAGAACGCGCCGCCGAGCCTTCCCAAGGAGCAACGGGTGAAACTGCGCATGCCCACCACCGCCGAAAAGCAGAGCCTGCATGAGCGTGACGGCTTTCACTGCCGCTTCTGTGGCATCCCGCTGATTCGAAAAGAAGTCCGGGAACGGATCAAGAAGGCCTATCCGGAAGCCCTGCCCTGGGGCTCGAGGAACATCGACCAGCACGCGGCCTTTCAGGCGATGTGGCTTCAGTATGACCATCTCCTGCCTCATGCCCGTGGTGGCGACAACCGCCTGGACAACCTGCTGATCACCTGCGCCCCCTGCAATTTCGGCCGCATGAACTGGACCCTGGACGAGGTCGGCCTGATCGATCCCCGAACCCGCCCGCCCGTTCGCTCCGACTGGACCGGCCTGGAAGAGTTTCGATGAGGCCGACGGCAGCCCTTTCACTTCTTCACCGTCGCGGTTCCGGTCAGTCGTCCTGCCGCATCCCGAAAGGTGATCGTGCCGCCTCGGGCCCGGCTGCTACCGGTGATCCGACCTGAGGCATCGCGATACGTCGTCACACCTGAGGAGGATGTGGAAGCGGTCCCCGTGATCCGCCCCTGGGCATCCCGGCAGGTCGTTTGGGTTCCGCGATTGCTGGAAGTGCCGGTCATTCTCCCCTGAGCATCCCGAAAGGTGGTCTTGCCACCGCTCGCTGCCGTGGCGCTGCCCGTCACCCGCCCCCGGGCATCCCGAAAAGTCGTCTGGCTCCCGGAGGTGCGGACCGTGGCCGAGGCCCGGCCCGTCGCATCCCTGAGCGTCGCGTTGTGCCCCGCCAGAGACGAGCCCGGATCCGCCAAGGCAAGGGCAGGAACCAGAAGAATCAGAACCAGAATCAGAATCAGCTTCATGGGGTTCTTGGACGAGTTGAGGATGGAAATCTTCACTCCTGCCCATCGAAAGGCGGGTTGAAAGAGCCGAACACCGCCTTGTTCCATTCGAAGAGATGGCGCTCGGCCATCGCGGCACGCTCATCCATCTCATTCACCGGTGCAAAACCGCCGCTGGCAAAATGCACCACCTCCGGAATGGTTATAAACTTATGTTTGGGGCTATTGATCCCAGAGGATCTTCGAAAGATTCATGAACCCTAGCTGACTCCAACGATACCGGTTACGGAGAATAAAGTCTGCATCGCCCTCCTCACAACCTTCGACGGATTGCACGCGGCGAACGAGCCAAGTGAGAGGAATCGGCTCGTCCTCCTGGGCTAAAATCGCGACAATCGTATCGCGAACACTAGCGTAAGCAGGCTTAACGAGACCATTGGCATAATCTATCACGATGGCCGGTCTAGAGCCAAGCTGATTGATGAACTCCTCATGCCTGTTGTTTTGGACATGAGAGTCCAGAAACTCTTGAAGGTCGAAGCCCCCGAGGTGTAGATCGGGGTGATTCATCGCAGCCTCTAGCCAGGTCTGCATCTCTGTCTCTGAGGACAAGCGGCGCGCGACGCCTTGGGGTGTTGCTTCAAAGCAAGCTTCAATCGCGGCTAGGATCAACATTTCAGCCTCTGGAGGAGATTGAGGCAACACTTGTGACTGCCACGTCTTTCCTTCCATCCATGCCTCCAGCATGAGCGCGCATTCGGCGGTGAACCAGTCGAGAATATGGCAAACATCCCGCAGATATGCCGCTTCTAGCTGCCGCACACGTTCCCGGGTCATTTGAAACTCTACACCCACTTCTTCCAGCTTGAGGCTATCCACGAGGCGACGTGCCACAATCTGCGCTTGCCGCGGCGACCGTGCTTCATGGTTGAGAGCCAACGCACGTCGCAGGCAGAGGCCGTTCTCAGCGTCATTGATCGGCAGCCAGCGACGTGCGGATGCCGCATCAGCATGGGCGATGGCGTTGGCAAGATCTTCAAGCTCGTCCACCGTGCGTCGTCCGATATTTTCATGGGAGAGCAGTCCCGCGCGCCCGATGCTCGCCCAAACATTGAGCAGAATCGGCAGTGTCGTGATTTGCTGGTTTTGGCAAAAGTTCATCAGCCGGGTCGAGAGAGGCAGCAAATGCAGTGGATATTCCATGGGAATGCCCCAACACTGCAACACCTCGACACATGGGCGCGTGAACGCCTGTGCAGAGGCGCCAAGCGTGCCTCCAACTACTTCCACCTCATTCGAGGCCGCCTCAAGGATTTCAATCAAATGCTGACACTTGAGGCGGCCAAAGCCCGGCAGGTTGTTGAGTAATCCATGAGCATCGCACCGGATGAATTCATGCACTTTGTCAGCGCTTCGCGTCTCATACCATTTCATCCCAGCCTTCGCGGCGAGTGCATGGAGAAAGGGACTGTCGTCTCCATGCCAGCCGAGCACGGCTCCTTTGACTCGGAGTATCTCCCAACGAGTGGCAAGTTGGAGCTGCCATTCTTTCATCTTCGGCTTTAGCATTGAAACCCTTTGCTCCGCGCCACTTCCAGTACATCGAGCAGCCCCTTGCATTCATCTGGTTTTAGTTTCGTTCCCTTATTCAACTTCGCATGGAGTGAGCGTGAGATAAAGACCTGCCAAGGCAGCAGCCGTCCACCTTCAGCGCCCCAAGCCGAGAGTTCTGCCCATGTTTCAGGCTTCACACGCTGGATGGCATCCAGCAGTTCAGCAGATGATTTTTTACCGCCTGAGGTCCCCAGGCCAGAAGTTGATCCCTCTGAACTTGTGGCAGAGAGTGCTCCTAACTCGCCCGCCATGGGCGGAAGTTCGATCTTCACATCCCGGAACTCCATCCAGCAGTCCTCCTTCTTCGCCACCTCGGTGACGTTGCGCCCAGCGGCATAGTCTAGGAGGTGCTGGTAGGCCACGGGAGCCACAGCTGTGATCGCGAGCTGTAGTGGCTCTCCCACCGCCTGCTTCTGCCAGATCTTTTTAAGGTCGATTCTGCCGTTCGTGTGGCGTGCCAGCCATGCTAGCGTGTACGCGACCACGTTAGCACGATAGCCACCTAGCTCGAGCTTGCCGACAAGCTTCTCCGCCGTGCGAAATAGCAAAGCCTTGGCACAAAGCGCCTCGAAGTCGGACTGCTCAGGAAGTCGAGCAGCCGACTTGTTGCGGGCCATCGTCCATTCGATGAAATTCTTCTCCGCTCCTTTGCCGACGACATGCGGAAGTTGGTTCCAAGTGTGCTCATACTTCGCAACATCGGTTTTGGTGAACTTTTGAGCCACTGGATTCTGCGACTCCCACTCCTTCTGCTTAGCCGGGGTTCCGGCACGCATCTTGTCATCGAGATGAGAGCCGCGGGCACGCTCATAATACCAGCGGGTCGGTTTGCTTGTTCCAGAAGCAGCGGGTGCCCAGATCGTGCGTGAGAGACTTTCCAGCTTCTGATGCCATTCGTCGTTCGCGCTGAAGTCTGCCGTGTTCACCTTGTTCTGACTGTTGGCGTATTGAGAGATCTTTGGGACAAACTCCGCAACCTTGGCGGCCTCTTTCACCACGGTCAGTTTCACCTGGACGGTAACGTGGTAGACATCGGCCTTCTCTTTTTTGACGGCGTGGTAGATACTGGCCGTCGTCTGCCCACCATTGACGATCTGGAAATCCCGCAGCCTCTCCAGCTTGCAGAGGCCGTCATGGGTGCGTGAGACGGTCACGGCTTCCGCCGTGCCGGAGATGCCGTTGTTGTAGGCCAAAAAACGGTGTGGTGCGTCGCGGATCGTCGCTTGAATGCCTTTGTTCACCTTCCCCTTCGCTTGGAGGTAGGAGCGCACATTCTTTTCCAGCAGGCGCGGGCCGTAGTCACCATAGATTTTGGCCAGGAGTGTGGCGGGGAAGAAGGCCAAGTAGGCGGTGTATTCACCCGTGCCATCCTCCTGAGCCAGACAGGGCACCGCGCCACCATAATCATCCACAAGGTTGATCTGGATCGTCTCCCGTTCCTGCCCGCTGCTGCGCAGACGCCACAGCTTCTCTAGATCCCAAAGATAGTGCTTCACGTCCACCCCAGCGATTTCCGTGTCCTTCTCTTCGGCCTGCTTCACCACACCGTTCGTCAGGAGGAAGATGCGGGCTGTGTCCAGATCGTCGCGATGTTGTAAAATCTTCATCGCCGCCTCGTAAGGAGGAGCGCTCTCTTCCATCTGCGCCATCCACTTGCTGTTAGTGGCCAGAGCTTGAGAAAGAAAGTTCCGCGCCAACTCAAAATGATGCGCCACCTCGCTCTTCGGCACGGGCTGGCCGGTGGCTCCGGGTTTGTAAAGGCTGACAAACAAATCCACCAACGGAGCAGTGCCTTCCTGGTCGCCCGTCTGCTCGTGCAGGTTCCAGGCGTTAAACTTGTAGGCCGGAGCGTTCTTTCGTCCGCTGCGCTGTGCAAAGTCAAGTTCGTAGCCATCCACCTCGCCACCATCGGAAAGATAACTGAGCATCACTTCTGTGAATACTTGTTCGGGATCATCGGTTCCCTTCTTAGCAATCACTTCACCATCTAGGTAGTTCGCTAGTTCAGTCAGGTCCATGTTCGTGAGGTCTTGTTAAATGAGGTTTCAGGGATCAGGGCGGCTCGCAGGTCTTCGAGCGTGCAGGCAAAGGGGCGGGCGGCATCCAAACTGAGATCATAGGCAACGCCACCGATTCCAGCAGGCAGCCCGGTGGGAGTCAGTCGTGGAAAGGCACCCGCCACGCGGAAGACATCGAGCTCCCGCTGCACAAAACCGCGCACTTGGTGCTTCTCCACTTCGGCATCCAACCATCCCGCATCGGCCAATGCATCCTCCAGCAGTTCCGCTGCCGCTGTGGCGGCTGACAGCGCTCTCACACGGGCGATTCTCTCGGGCAGCGTCTCGCCTGCTCCATCCTGCTCGTCAACGGCGATGTGAGTCAGCAACAAGTGCCGCCACGGAGCTTCATGAAGCTGCTGCTCTCCCGAAATACGCACGATGGCAGGCGAGCGTGCCGCCCGTGTCTTCACCTCAATGGCCGCACCTTGATGCTGAAAGTCCTGCGGCGCACCCGCCGGGCCGCGCCAAGCTCCCACTGCTGCTTCGATACCCACTGTTGGCATGATGAGATACTCCAATGCAAAAAGCTCACCCCAGAGGCCTCTCCTTGCTTCGTCTGATAACGAGCGAACCGCTGCTGCTAGGAACTTTTGCCACCGTCCTAGGGCGGCCAGCACACGGCGGGCCGCCTCTGATTCTGAGCCACCGACAGCACGCCTCGCCAAATCCTCCGCCAGCACGGTGAAAACATCCTGACCACGCAGATCACGTAGCCTCACGATGAATGTTGTCTCGTTCGGCTTTGCATCCAGAAGCAGCTCCAAGCCTTTGCATTCAGGCCATGAAGCTTTCGATGGCATCGTGCCTGCTGGGACTGAAAAAAGCAAAAGACGTGCTTTGGACGGCCACTCAATGCCCACACGCAAACGCTGGCCGATCTCCGCAGTCGCAAGGCGAGTCATCAGTGCTGGGGCTTGCGTTGTGCCTCGCTGATGTTGCAAATCTAATTCAATCTCTCTCCACAGTTCACCAATCGGCTTCATCAGCGGTGTCCTCCAGGTTGAGTTGGGAGAGTTGTTTCCGAACCCAAACAGAGTTCACCTTGTATAGAACTCGCCGCGCTTTGTCAGTAGCCGGGAAGCTCAGGGCAAAACCTGGCACAAAGGGTACATCTTCCAAGCCACCGACATTTGAAGTATCCAGCGGGTATATGATCAGAAGCCCTTTGGCGGATGGACGAAGCTGACGCATCTCATCACGCATCGCGCCTATTGTCGTCTTGCCGCGAACCTTGGCTAAAGCATGAACAGCTTTTGACAGCTTTTTGCCAACACATGCCCGAACAGCATCTGCCTCATCTCCAGGATGGATTAAAGGTATCGTGCCAGTTCCGGCATCGCGAACCTCTAATTTTTCTAAAAGCTCTTCCGCCAGTTCCTCGGTCAGCTCGATTTCATCAAGGTCGAGCATCTCATGCTTGGGTTCCTGAACGTTGGCCTTGCTCAGACTGTAGTAGCCATGGTCTTCAGTCATGTCATGGCGCACTGTCAGATTGATTGCGTGCCCTGCGACCTCCTGCTGTCTGCCGCTTCCCTTCGGGACTATCACGGTCCACTCCAGCAACCCGCCATTCTCTTCCTGTGCTTGAACGAAACTACGCAGCTCAGGACCAAAACGGCTGCACTTGGGATGGATGAAGCCGGGCGCGAGAATCTGATTCAAGAAGTCTGCTACCTGGGTTCTGCTAGCTGTCCAGCGATGATGACCGTCTTCCAGAACTCGAAAGTCGCGAAGGGTGGACAGCCAATCTTCCACCGCCTTCACATTCTTCCGCTGACGTGCAGAGTTGCGCTCAAAGAAAGCTGTCTGCACCAACTGCCCCGCGAAAGTGACTTCTCGGCTCTGCCCATGCGCCATTTTGTTGAGGGCAGTGACCATCATGCCATCGGGATGCTGGCGCACCCGCAAGCCGTAGTCAGATGGTGTCAGACGAGCATCGACCATGTGATCGAATTCACGTTTGAGCTCTTCCTCAGCCAAAGCCACATGGCTAAACCAATCGCGAAGCTCATCAGTCGTGTAGAGTCGGCACAAGTCGAGATAGCCGTCCCGGTAGCCGAACCAGCGGCCCATCTGCATGAGCGTATCATACATCTTGGTGGAGCGCAGAAAGTAACTCACGCTCAGGCCTTCCAAGGTAAGACCACGAGACAGCTTGTTGCCACCAACGGCGATGACGGACACGCCATCATTTTGCCTGCTATAGTCCAGTGCTTCGCGGCTCTGCCCGTGAATCTCTTTCACGACAATTTTTCCAACCGCAACGGACAGCTCAGACTTTACTTCCTCCCAGCCAAGTTCTGTGAGTCTTTTATCAGTCTCGATGGCTCGGATGGAGCGTGAAGTCCGCAAGAAATCACTTTGCCAAAGCTCATTGAGGGCGGCCCAAACAGGATGATCTTCCCTGTCGTAGGTGATCGCACGCCTCACCCGGCCAAATTCGTCCTCTACGAGCTCTTTGACATGCTTCTGCACTGAGATGAATCGCGTTACGTGGATCAGCATCGAGTTATGAACCGCACGCTGCCCTCTAGCCCGCCTCGCCGCGCAACTCAGCACGAAACAGAGAATCGCCCGCTTAAGGGAATCGGGGAGGCTTTCCGGACGATGCTCCTGCGGATGTTTGGCAGGGAAATATAGCTCATGATCATTCACCTCGCGAAAAACAGGTAACGGACGAACTTCGTCAATGCCCGCCTCCAAGTCCCGCGAGTAGCCAAACACCTTTGCCGGGCCGACGTAACGGCTGCTGGGCCTCACGTTGACGATGAAGTCCCTTGGGAAAAGGTCTTTGCCCTCATCATCACGCTCAGCCTCGGGATTGATGAAGATGTTGGCAAACGGAGTAGCCGTGTAGCCGATATAGCTGCTTTGCTCAAAGCGATTGAGAATTAGGCGGATCAGCTTGTTTATCTTGGTGATGTTTGTTTCCTCATCTGGCACTCCGGGCCGGTCTTTGGTGTTTATGGAAGCGTTGTCCGCCTCGTCATCGATCATCAGCAGTGGAATGGCAGAAATGCGCCCGTCGGCATTTTGTTGTCCGAGCTGGCCACCAGCGACTTCCAGCCAACTGATAATATGCTTCAAAGGTGTAACATTCTTTTTTACCACTAGGATCACAGGCCCCCCTGCCAAACTGACATTGACTCTTTGGGCACCCGTCGTGAAGTCTCCGTTATCAGCACTGTTAGTGAGGGGGGTGATTGAAGTTGGCGGCCCCAAGTCGGAGGTGTTGATCAGTTTCCCGACGCCGAGTTTGTAGTCAGCGCGATCAGGGTCGAGTCGGCGCTGGCTGTCAAAGCCAAGAATCCCTTCATCCACACGCTCTTGGGTCTGTGCACGCAGGTTGTTGTGAATACCAGCGAGGATGATGACCACCTTATAGCCCGCATCGAGAGCCTTCGTTGTGACACCAACATAATTTCCAGTCTTGCCAGACTGAACGCTGCCAACCACCATGCCGCGCACGTCCCAAGGTCCCGAGATCGCGGGATTCTGAATGCGGTCGAGAATCGCGTCAGTCTGTTCATCCACCGAATCAAGATCTTTGTCCCGCATGTTCTTCTCCTGCTCCAAATACCGGCGGTAGCGACGCCAGAAGCGCATAGGCTCAATCCTTCCTTTGCGTTCAATCCACCAAGGCTGAACACGGCCATCGGTGAGGACGGCTGGTCGTTCCGTGAGAACCGACGTGGCATGTTCCAGTTCGGCGATCAAAGCCTCAGCATTCACCGAGAAGCCCGGCTTGGTCACACTCGCCATGGAGACGGCAAGATCGACGAACTGACGAATCTTGGCTGAGGTCCGGGCGGCGGGCAACTCCCCCTGGAGAGCACGGCTGGCAAAGTCGAGCGCCTGCTTTTCAGCTTCATTGAGGTCGATCATGGGAGTGCGGGCGGGTTTTCCCGGAGTGCTTGGAGCAGTTCCGGGTAGTCGTTGAAGGGAGGCCAGAGGGCGAGGGACTGGAGAGCCTGCTCAGCGCTGTTTCCCTGGGCACGGAGCAGGAGCCAAGTCTGGTGCAGTTGGGAACGCACGCTCTCAGTGGCGGTTTCAGGAGCCAAAGCTGGCGGTGTATCCACCTCCTCCCGGCTTTGAAACGCGATGAGTGCGGTGGGGATGCTCTGCTCGATCACTTGCAGTGTGCTCTCGACGGCTTTGCCAAGCGCGGCATTTGCCAGCAGTGCAGCGATGGCGGGATGCTGGCGGTTGATGAAGTAGGAGGCGCGGCCATGGCGGATGACCTGATCCCAGACATGGCGGGCGGACTGCCCGCCAGCGCCGGGGATGCGCTCACCACGGAAGCTGTAAACCTTCCGCGCTTTCTCGCGGGTATTCTTGCCAATGCGTTGAAGTTCATCACGCAAAACAAGGGGCGGGCGGGCCTTGCTCTTCGTCACGTCGATTTGCCAGTCTTCATCCGATGTATTTGGAAGAGAGATCCGGATGCGGGCTAACTTGTGGTGCTCGTCTTTTCGCCAGCCGGGATAACCGAGCCACGAGCCAGGGACGAGCAACCGGTCTTGCCGGTAGATGTAGAAGCCTTGGCGGGCAGTCCAGTCCTTCGGATCACCAGCGAGGCGGCGCTCCTCCTCATCCAGAAGCTTGGATTCATGCGGCATGACGAAAGGCTCTACTCTGACCAAACCGCCGGGGCTCGCAAGGTGGTTCACGGGAAGTTCCTGCGTGGCCGCACTGATGAAGAAGGGATCAAACGGTCGAACTGGGTGTTCGTTCACGAACAGGCGCAGTCGGGATGGCGACTCAAGCAATCGATGAAAAACGAGGGAGAGATGGCGCTCCACCTCGTCACAGCGGGCGATAAAGCCATCGCGATCCTTTTCCGACCCCGACTCAAGTCCACGCATGACACGATCCATGTGCTGCCATAGGACACAAGTGCCGCAGGGAAGGCTTTCGAGCCGCTGAAAGTGCCTCTCCGATTCCTGCCGTGCTTCCAGCAAGACCTGCCACGCATCTGCTTTGGCGAGGTGATCCAAATCCCAGCGGCGAAGCACGCTTTTCTGGCTTGCTTCTTTGGTGCGAACGGTAACGCAGCGGCATTGAGAGAACGAGGCGGTCTTCATGCCTAGACCAAAGCGCCCAAGATCATCAACTGCGCGCTTTTCCCCTGGATGACGGCTGCCGAGGCGCATGGCATCCCGCAGCCGAGCTTCAGACATGCCGCGCCCGTCGTCGGTAATTGCGATGGACGAGTCCTGCCCAGCCCATGAAAAGTCTACCCACACTTTCCTGGCTCCGGCGGAGATGCTGTTGTCCACCAGATCGGCGATGGCCGTGCCGAGATCATAACCAAAGGCGCGCAAAGATTCCGCGAGTACAGAAGCGCGAGGAGGTATGTCTTCGGTGGCAGGAGTTGGCATGAGCGGGTAGGGTTCAGGCAACCGCCTTGTTGTGAGATTGCGCGACAAAGCCCGCACGCTGTGCTTCGACACAATAAAAATCATCCACGTCAAGGAGGCGTGCTTTATAGCGTCTCCATGCTTCTTTCCCTATAAGTTCCAGTATGACAGGCCAGCCGCTTCGGGCATATCGTAGACTCAAATCAATTTGTGCGTGGGGATGGCTTTCAGCACGCACTTTGGATTCGCCGTGATCGGTGGCATTGTCTGGGTGAAGTTCCGGAAAAAGGTAAAGCAGCGCATGCCAACCACGCAGAAAAGTCGAGTCATCTACTTTACGAAGCTCATGCCGTCTCTGGCTGGAGATAGTGTTGAGCCAGACCAGTGCTTCATCCTGGCTTGACGGGATCGATGGTGTTTTGAAGGGGATGACTTTGGAGGTGAAACCAGTGGCAAGGTTGGCGGCAGTCTGGAGAAGATTGGCGACGGCATGGCCGACGGCCTCGCCTACGAGCGGCGGCACGGCATTACCGATAACACGGAACTGATGCGTTCGGCTCACCGGGAACTGAAACCAGTCTGGAAAGGTCTGCACGCGCGCCGCTTCACGCGGTGTGAGGCTACGGAGCTGGGTGGGATGAATGAACATGAGCCCATCCTTACTCATGTGAGCCACGATCGTGCTGCAAGGGCGGTAGCGGCTCTGGCGGGTATAGCGGTCCTTAAACGTCTCCTTGTCGTAAGGGAACTCGAACTCGACGCCACGATCACGCATGGCCTGTTTGCAATTCTCACCTTCTCGTAGCTTGGCAAAGTCACGTAGATCGCGCTCGCTATGGGGTCGAGATTCATGAGCAGTAAGCTTTTTGGCGCAATTAGCCTCTAGCACACGGTATATGTAGTGGTGATGGTTTTGGCCAACATGCTCCTGACGCCGCCCCATATCATAATCCATTTCCTGAGCCCCAGCGGCAGCTTTCACTACCGGGAGATCCATGATGGCTTCCCCCAAAGTCACTCCAACCCATTTTGCAGCACGAGGCGCCGGTTCCAGCTCTCCGGCAAGATAGCCTGGCAAGTCCAGACGGATGCCAATGAAGAGCTGGCGCTTTCGATTCTGCGGCACACCGAGTTTGGTGGCGTCCTCCTCGCGCGCTACAAGTCGGTAGCCAAGCTTCCGCCCCTCTGATTGCACTCGGGTGAAGTACTCGCCGCCGCTGACACTGCGGATACCAAGGACATTTTCCATGACAAAGACCTTGGGTTTGAAATACTCTACAAAATCAAGGTAGCGACGAAAGAGGTGGCGGCGCGGATCCTGAACCGTGCGGGGACCATGATTAGCACCATCCCTTTGCCTAGCTTGTGAAAAGCCCTGACATGGCGGTCCACCGACGATAACATCGACTTCACGAGAGCCAATAAGCTTCTCTAGTTCTGCTGGGGTGAATTGTGTGAGGTCTTTTTCCAGCACATAGGGTACATGCGGAAAGTTTGCTTGGAACACATGAATAGCTTCCTTGTTGAAATCGATTGCAGAGAGGCACTCGAAGCCTGCCCTTTCCATGCCAAGGCTGAAACCTCCGCAACCACAGAAGAGATCAATAAACGTGAGTTTTCCAGGTCCACCTGAGTTCATGAATATTTTAGATAAAGACACAGAAATTTGAAATCAAGATCATTACTTTCAATCGTCGCATCACTTTAAACCAAATGGTTTATCGTCAAAATGACTGATCATAAACCAACATAGAACAGGGCAATTTCGGCTTGATGGGAAAATCAAACTGCTTGCCAACTGTTAAAAAACTTGATCACCTGGACTTGATATCGACAAATTCAAGGAGCCTTCATCGGCTTGTTGTCTCCCAGGCCTGCCGACGCATGGGGCACGCCGATGAAGGTGCTAGGCTTGAAATTGCTTGTGCTAAAGAGGTGGGAGAGCTTGGAGAAAGTCTTCGGCCATGGCAGAGGAGGCTGGCGGTGCCGGCCAGGGCGAGCACGAGGGCGGGTGCCGAGGCCCCCAAGGCCAGGGCGGTTGAGGCGGTGAGGAAGTAGAGGATGGCACTGACCACGAGGGGGTGGCCCGACCCTGAAAGGGATGAGGCGACGGTGCTGCGGGAGCGGTCGTCTGGTTGCGCTTTGTGGCGAACGGTCAGACGCCTGCGCAGGCGCTGGTGCCAGGTGCGGCGACGGTTGGTCATGGCTGCTTGCCCTCCTCTTCACGCAGGATCTGGTCGAGGGGCTTGGCGTCGTCGGCCTGGGCCTGGGCGTCCATCTGGCCGCTGGCCTTCATCCGGGAGGCGCGGACCTTGCGGGCCATGGCGCTGCCGGTGGTTCGGATGCCCTTAACGCAGAAGCTGACGTTGCCGCTCAGATGCGCGTCCATGTGCAGGGCGGCGGCCGACGCGATGGCGTCCTGGTTGGCCGCGAGGAACAGGAACTCCCAGCCTTTTTCCTCGCGGTAGCGGCGGATGAGGTCGCTGATGGCGCTGCTGGTGAAATGCCGGGAGGCGTTTTCGAAACCGTCGGTGAAGACGGCGACGATGACCTTGGCGGGTTTGTCAGCCTCGGCCAGGGCCTCGATGCGGCGGTCGGTCTCCTGAACGGTGCGGCCGATGGCATCGAGCAGGGCGGTGCTGCCACGGGGCACGTAGGTGGCGGCGGTGAGCTGCGGCACCTCGGGCAGGTCACGGGCGGCGACGGGCACCTCGTAGGCGTCATCGAACTGCACCAGGGTGAGGCGTGCCTGGCCGGGGACGGTGAGCTGGGCGGCGAGGAAGTCGTTGAAGGCGCTGACGGCGGCCTCCTGCATGGGTTGCATGGAACCGGAGCGGTCGAGGATGTAGACGATTTCAGAGAGGAGTGAGTTCATGAGGCCACCACTTTTACCCAGGGGGTCGGACATTCGTGGGGGTGGGGGGCCAGTTTTTTTTGAAATCGGAGTGAGGGAGCCTGACAGAACACGGGATCCCCCCGTTTTCCCGGTGAGGTGGGTGGATTTTCCAAGTGCCTGAGGCCTCCAGGGTGGTTCACGCCAGCAGGGCTGGCTTGGGGAAAAGGGATGAGGGCGGCAGCAGCCGCTTTGGACTGCGGCAGCCTTGCTGCCGCTTTCATCCCGCAGCCCTGCTGCGGTGGCGAAAAACTCCGCTTCACCTCCAGTTCCGAATCACCGGGGGCAGGTTTGCCATGGGATCGAACGTCCAGGGTGGTTCACGCCAGCAGGGCTGGCTCAGGAAAGCGGCAGCAGGGCTCTGAGCTTTACCCACAAGAGGGAGGGTGACGGAGTCTGCGCCAGACCTCGGTGATGATGTCGAGCTTGGCGAGGCCCTGCCAGAGCACTTGGGCCCCTGGATGACCGTCGCCC
>JBIJBP010000070.1:0-26799 GCA_044345155.1 Prosthecobacter sp.
GCATGAGCGAGACGCCCTCCATGGGCAGGATGCGCCGTCCCTTGAACTCGGAAGGATAGACCGCGCCGGTGACGTCGCAGGCGGTCGCCATGAGGTCGATGAGATGCGCGGGCTGGTGGTCGAGCTTCGAGTTGCGCGCGGCGTCGATGCCCGCCGGCCAGTGGATGATGAGCGGCGAGCTGATGCCGCCTTCATGAGTGAAGTGCTTGTAGCGGCGGAAGGGCGTGTTGTTCAGGGTCGCCCAGGTCATGCCAAGAAAGACATTGCTGTCCGGGCCGCCCAGGTCAGTGCCCTGGGTGATGCCGCGCGGGCCGCCCTCGGCGTTGCCGCCGTTGTCGCTGAGGAAGAAGATGAGCGTGTTCTCCAGCATGCCGCGCTCCTTCAGCCCGGCAATCATCCGGCCGACGCTCTGGTCAATGCAGTCGATCATGGCGGCGTAGATGGCCATCATGTGGTCATAACGGTCCTGGTCTTCAGGACTGAGCGAATCCCAGGCGGGGACATCCGGCGGACGCGGCGACAGCGGCCAGCGGGCATCGACAATGCCCAGTTCGATCTGACGACGGTGACGCGCCTCGCGCAGCTTGTCCCAGCCAATCTTGTATTTGCCGCGGTATTTGGCGATGACCTCCGCCGGGGCCTTGAGGGGGAAATGCGGCGCGCCGTGGGCGAAGTACTGGAAGAACGGCTTCCCCGAAGCCTTGGCATCATCGAGAAACTTCAGCGCCCAGTCGGTGAACATGAAGGTCGAGTACCATTCACCGTTGCCAACCTCCGGCGAATCCGCCGCGACCTTGCGGCCGTCCAGATAGACCCATTTGCAGGCCTCCTTGCTGCGTTCCTTCGGGAAGTAGAGCTCGCCAAACTGCGTGTTGGCGGTGCGCTGGAACCCGCGTTCCCAGGGCGGCGTGCCGTTCTGCTGACCGAGGTGCCACTTGCCGACGATGGAGGTGTGATAACCCGCCGTGCCCAGCACCTCGGCCAGGGTGACGCAGCGGTCGTGCAGCCTGGCGTGGGTGCCGTTGGACTCCGGCAGCTTCAGGCCGTCGAGATAACCCATGCCCGCCTGGTGCGGATAAAGGCCGGTCATGAGCGAGGCACGGGTGGTGCTGCAGCGGGCCGTGTTGTAGAACTGGGTGAAGCGCACCCCGCCGGCCGCGAGGGCGTCGAGGTTCGGCGTTGGAATCTCGCTGCCATAACAACCGAGGTCGGAAAAGCCCATGTCATCGACCAGGATGACCAGGACGTTGGGACGACCGGACTTCCCTTCGGGCGAGGGGCTGGCGGCTGCGGCAAGGAGGGGCGAAGCCAGGACGCAGGGCAGCAGAAGCGCGAGGATGACGGCGGAAGGAATGGCTTTCATGGCAAGGTTCCCACAGGAGACGGGTGGAAGACCGTGAACTTTCCCCGCAATGCCACCAGCACCTATCCCGTTTCCACCCCCTTCCGTTTCGCCCCCTGCCCCGCCCCTTTCGACCTAACCTTTTTTGAAAACCATGTCCCGCACCCTGCTCGCCCTCGGCCTTGCCTTCCTCCTGCCCTCCCTCCCAGGTCTGCGGGCCGCTGTCGAGAAGCCGAACATCATCGTCATCATGGCGGATGACCTGGGGTATGGCGACCTGGGGTGCTACGGTGCCACGGCGGTGAAGACCCCGAACATCGACCGGCTGGCGGCCGAGGGCCGGAGGTTCACCAGCGGCTACTGCAGCGCCTCCACCTGCACGCCGACGCGCTTTTCCCTTCTCACCGGCACCTATGCGTTTCGGCAGAAGGGCACGGGCGTGGCTCCGCCCAACGGTCCCGCGCTCATCCAACCGGGCACCGAAACCATCGCCACGCTGCTCAAGAAGGCGGGATATGCCACGGCGGTGATCGGCAAGTGGCACCTGGGCCTGGGCGATCCGAGGCCGGACTGGAACGGCGAGCTGAAGCCCGGACCGCTGGAGATCGGCTTTGACCACTGCCACCTGCTGCCCACCACCAACGACCGCGTGCCGCAGGTTTATGTGCACGACCATCGCGTGCTGAACCTGGACCCGAAGGATCCCCTTTGGGTGGGCGACAAGGCGCCGGATGAAAATCATCCCACCGGCATCACGCATCGCAGCAGCCTGCGCATGAACTGGACGCACGGGCACAACCAGACCATCCACAACGGCATCGGCCGCATCGGCTTTTACACCGGCGGCACGGCCGCGCGATTCCGTGACGAGGACCTCGGCGATGAATGGGTGAAGCGGAGCAACACCTGGATCGAGGCGCACCAGGACAGACCGTTCTTCCTCTTCTTCGCCAGCCATGACATCCATGTGCCGCGCATGCCGCATGAACGCTTTCAGGGCAGCACCCAGCTCGGCTTCCGCGGCGACAGCATCGTCGAGTTCGACAGCAGTGTCGGCGAGCTGATGAAGACGCTCGACCGGCTCGGGCTGACCGAAAAGACCCTGATCGTGCTCTGCTCCGACAACGGTCCCGTGCTGGACGATGGTTATGCCGACGGCGCGGTGGAGAAGCTGGGCGATCACCAGCCCGCAGGCCCGTTCAGCGGCGGCAAGTACAGCGTGCTGGAAGGCGGCACGCGCACGCCCTTCATCACCCGCTGGACGGGCCGCATCAAGCCGGGCGTTTCCGACGAAGTCGTCTGCACCGTGGACCTGGCCGCCAGCCTGGCCGCGCTCACCGGCACCGCGCTGCCTGACAACGCCTGCCTGGACAGCCTGAACCTCATGCCCGCCCTGCTCGGCGAGCCCGGCGCGAAAGGCCGCGACCACCTGCTGCAGCAGGACAACAACGGCACCAACCTCGGCCTGCGCATCGGCGACTGGAAACTCGTGCGCCAGAAGACCCGGGGCAAGTCCCAGGCCGTGGTCAGCCTGCGCAAACGTGACGACGCGGGCGGCCTGCACCAGCTCTACCATCTGCCGGACGATCCCGCCGAGCTGAAGGACCTCAGCGCGCAGCATCCCGAGCGCGTGAAGGCGATGACCGCCCGCATGGACGAGATCGTCAGCGCCGGCCGCAGCCGCTGATCCCGTCGCGTTTCAGCTCATCGCATTTCATCTCCATCCTCGACTTCCATGCGCACCCTGCTCTGCCTTATCCTGTCCGTCACCGCCCTCCAGGCCGCCGGCAAGCCTAACGTCTTGTTCATCATGGCGGACGACTTCCGTCCCGAGATGGGCTGCTACGGCTCCAGCGCGCTCACGCCCAGCCTGGACCGTCTCGCGAAGCGCAGCGTGCAGTTTGACCGGGCCTACTGCCAGCAGGCCGTGTGCAACCCCTCGCGCTCCTCCCTGCTCACCGGCCGTCGGCCCGACAGCCTTCGCCTGTGGAGCAATGGCACGCATTTCCGCGAGCTGAACCCGGACGTCACCACCCTGCCGCTGTGGTTCAAGGATCACGGCTACACGACCCGCTGCGTCGGCAAGATCTTCCACAACTGGCACACCACCGAGAAGGGCGACCGCCGGTCCTGGAGCGCGGATGAATTCCTGCACTACGCCAACCACGGGCATGACAAGCCCCTCATCTCCGGAGAGCTGCCACCCAACCTGGCAATGCTGAACCAGCACCGCGGCTACAACACCACCGGCATCACCGAATGCCGCGACGTTCCCGATGAAGCCTATTATGACGGCCGGGTTGCCACCGAGGCCGTGCGGGTGCTGGGCGAGGTGAAGGACCAGCCCTTCTTCCTGGCCGTGGGCTTCTGGAAGCCGCACGCCCCGTTCAACGCCCCGAAGAAATACTGGGACCTGTATCAGCGCGACCGGCTGCCGCCGCTCAACAGCGCCAGGCCCGAGGGCGCCCCCGAGCTGGCCTTCCACCAGAGCACCGAGATCCTCGGCCCGCCGGCCAAGCAGACTCCGGTCTCCGCCGAGCAGGCCACCGAGATGAGGCACGGCTACTTTGCCAACATCAGCTACATGGACGCGCAGATCGGGCGCGTGCTCGACGCCCTGGATGCCAGCGGCGCCGCGAAGAACACCATCATCGTCTTCTTCGCCGACCATGGCTATCACATCGGCGAGCACGGCCTGTGGGGCAAGACCTCCGACTTCGAGTTCGACGCCCATGTGCCGCTGCTCATCAGCGACCTGCGCGAGGAGCATCGCGGCAGCCGCACCCAGGCCCTGGCCGAGCTGGTCGATGTCTTTCCCACGCTGGTCGATCTCTGCGGCCTGCCGATGCCGAAGCAGCTTGAAGGCGACAGCCTGGTGCCCGTGCTGAAGGACCCGGCCCGCAGCGTCAAGGCCGCCGCCTTCACCCAGCATCCACGCCCGGCCTACTTCGACCGCGAACCCTCCAAGCAGCCGAAGGCGATGGGCTACAGCATCCGCACTTCCGAAGTTCGTTATACCGAATGGCGCGACTGGCAGACCGGCGCCGTGGTGGCGCGTGAGCTTTACCTCACCGAGCAGGACCCCGCCGAGCTGAAGAACCACGCCGACGATGCGGCGCAGAAGGACCGGCTGAACGAAGCAGAGAAGCTGCTGCTGGCGAAGTTCCCGAGGAAAGGCTGAGAGGCGGAGAAATTACTTTTTGTTAGGGGAGGAGGGGAGGCAAAGTTCGAAGTTCGAGTTTCGAGTTTCACTCTTCCTTCAGGCAGTCGCCACATGTTCGCGGTAGAGGCCGCCCATGAGGGCGCCGAGAGCCCAGTTCATCTTGCCGGGCGCAATGTTGCCGCGGGTGAAGAGCGTGATCGCGAACGGCGTGGCGCCGTGGTAAAAGAACAGCGCCTCATGGTCCCATTCGCCGTAGTTGCCCGTCTTGCCGCCGGCGTAGGTGATGTGACGCGGCAGGTAGAGCCGGCCGAAGCCGTACTGGTCGCGCCGCATCGCCTCCAGGAGCAGCTCGCAGCCATGATCGAGCCGGTAATTCACGCAGCGGTCGAAGAACTCCGCGTAAAAGCGTGGCGAGAGCTGGTTGCCGAGGATGTTGCTGAAGGGCAGCTGGTGCCGCCAGCGGAACGAAGCCTCGTCCGCCGGAGTCAGGCGTGAGTGCAGCGCCATCCAGGAGGAGTTCAGGCTTTTGTCGCAGACATAGACGATGTGCATGAACTCCTCGTAGCTGCAGGCGCCCTGACGTTTATCCAAAAGCATGGCGGCGATCGGCGGCTTGGGCATGGAGCCGCCCATGAAGAGCTGGTCGGCCTGATGCTCGGCGAGGTAGCGTCCCGTGTGGAGGTTTTTCACGGCGTAACCGACGCGTGAGTCGCTGCGAAAGGCCCGGTAAAGCCGCTCCATCTGCATTGTCCAGACGCGCCCCTGACCGCCGTAGGGCAGGTAGCGGAATCGAGCGCCGGAGACGAGGAAGCGCTGCTGGAACTCCCACTTCGCGAGGCTGCGCCGTGAAGCGCCGTCGAGTCCCGCTCCGCCCGGGCTCATGCAGCCCGCCAGGCCTGCCGGCAAGGCCAGCGCCAGACGGCGGAGGCAGTCGCGGCGGGAGGAGGAATCGGGCATGGCGTCGAGGATAGCCAGAGCCTGTTGGACGAAAGGAAAAATCCCGTTGGAAGGCCGGGCTTGACGCACATTTGCGTCTCAGGGAAGAGCGTGAGCTTGCCTGTGGTTAGGCTGCATATGGATGCGGGGCGCGGATTTCCAAATCCGCAGCTGGTTGGAGCGCAGGGGATGTCTGGCACGGGCGCTCGACTTGTTCGGAGCTTCACGGGCTTTTCATCTTGCGGGTGCAGGCGCATGGGAGATTTCAAAGCAGTGCGGGCGAACCGCCTTGCTGCGGAGTCGGAACTCCGCGCTCCGGCGCTGGCGCGGCGATCGAGGCGGCATGTGGGGATGGCGGGGCGCGGATTTCCAAATCCGCAGCTGGTTTGAGCGCAGGGGATGTCTGGCACGGGCACTCGACTTGTTCGGAGGTTCACGGGTTTTCATCTTGTGGGTGCAAGCGCGTGGGAGATTTCGAAGCGGTGCGAGCGAACCACCTTGCTGCGGAGTCGGAACTCCGCGCTCCGGCGCTGGCGCGGAGATCGAGGCGGCATGTGGATGCGGGGCATCTTTTGCCATGTTTCAAATCCAGGAAAGCCGCTCGACCTCACATGACCGAACGAGTTATTGCGAAAGCAAAGGATCAATGTTTGAAATCCTTCTTGCCGAGCGCTTGATGATTCTTTTAGGCCCGGCATGAACGATCCGTCGATGCCACGCCATGGAGGGCCGCCCCACCATCCGAAGATTCGGTCGGTCATCCGGCAACAACGTGAGGTGTCGATCAATCCAACACAACAGGAGATGCGAGCCGGGTTTCGTGGCTGGAATGAGAGGGGCTACCTTCCCCATCGGGATGAACCGGGTCTGACACAATTTGTCACCTTTCGTCTAGCCGACAGCTTTCCGTCCGAACTTCGAGAAGAATGGCAGGCTCTATGGAAGCTTGAAGATGACCGAGAGCGTCGGCAGCGAGTGGAGGCTTGGCTGGATCTCGGCTGCGGCGAGTGTCATTTAAAAAAAGAACCCGTGGCAGCGCTAGTTTTCAAAGCCTTGCGGCGGTTTGATGGCGAACGCTATCACCTGCTCGCCTTCACGATCATGCCAAATCATGTGCATGTGCTGATGAAGGTGATTTCCATTCCGGTGAGCCGGGTGGTGCAAAGCTGGAAGCGTTTCACGGCAAATCGAGCCAACATCATTCTCAACCGTAGGGGTCGCTTCTGGCAGGAAGATTATTGGGACACCTACATGCGGGATGTGGAGCACGAAGCACGGACCGTGCGCTATATCAGGAACAACCCCGTGAAGGCAGGCTTGGTCAGCGACTGGAAAGCCTGGCCGTGGACTTACCTCTCTTCGGAGGAATGAGAAAATCCACGAACCTTGTGGTTGGAGAAGCCGACGCGGAATGAAGCTCGGTTGACTCGCGGTTGCAGGGATGGCGGGGCGCGGATTTCCAAATCCGCAGCTGGCTGGAGCGCAGGGGATGTCTGGCATGGGTACTCGACTTGTTCGGAGGTTCACGGGCTCTTCATCTTGCGGGTGCAGGCGCGTGGGAGATTTCGAAGCGGTGCGGGCGAACCACCTTGCTGCGGAGTCGGAACTCCGCGCTCCGGCGCTGGCGCGGAGATCGAGGCTGCATGTGGATGCGGGGCGCGGATTTCCAAATCCGCAGCTGGTTGGAGCGCAGGGGATGTCTGGCACGGGCGCTCGACTTGTTCGGAGGTTCACGGGCTCTTCATCTTGCGGGTGCAGGCGGTGGGAGATTTCGAAGCGGTGTAGGCGAACCGCCTTGCTGCGGAGTCGGAACTCCGCGCTCCGGCGCTGGCGCGGCGATCGAGGCGGCATGTGGGGATGGCGGGGCGCGGATTTCCAAATCCGCAGCTGGCCCGAGCGCAGGGGACGTCTGGCACGGGCACTCGACTTGTTCGGAGGTTCACGGGCTTTTCATCTTGCGGGTGCAGGCGGGAGGGAGATTTCGAAGCGGTGTGGGCGAACCGCCTTGCTGCGGAGTCGGAACTCCGCGCTCCGGCGCTGGCGCGGCGATCGAGGCGGCATGTGGGGATGGCGGGGCGCGGATTTCCAAATCCGCAGCTGGTTGGAGCGCAGGGGATGTCTGGCACGGGCGCTCGACTTGTTCGGAGCTTCACGGGCTTTTCATCTTGCGGGTGCAGGCGCGTGGGAAGTTTCGAAGCGGTGCGAGCGAACCATCTTGCTGCGGAGTCGGAACTCCGCGCTCCGGCGCTGGCGCGGCGATCGAGGCGGCATGTGGATGCGGGGCGCGGATTTCCAAATCCGCAGCTGGCTTGAGCGCAGGGGATGTCTGGCACGGGCACTCGACTTGTTCGAAGGTTCACGGGCTTTTCATCTTGCGGGTGCAGGCGCATGGGAGATTTCGAAGCGGTGTGGGCGAACCGCCTTGCTGCGGAGTCGGAACTCCGCGCTCCGGCGCTGGCGCGGCGATCGAGGCTGCATGTGGATGGGGGGCGCGGATTTCCAAATCCGCAGCTGGTTGGAGCGCAGGGGATGTCTGGCACGGGCACTCGACTTGTTCGGAGGTTCACGGGCTTTTCATCTTGCGGGTGCAGGCGCGTGGGAAGTTTCGAAGCGGTGCGAGCGAACCATCTTGCTGCGGAGTCGGAACTCCGCGCTCCGGCGCTGGCGCGGAGATCGAGGCGGCATGTGGGGATGGCGGGGCGCGGATTTCCAAATCCGCAGCTGGCCCGAGCGCAGGGGATGTCTGGCATGGGCACTCGACTTGTTCGGAGGTTCACGGGCTCTTCATCTTGCGGGTGCAGGCGGTGGGAGATTTCGAAGCGGTGTGGGCGAACCGCCTTGCTGCGGAGTCGGAACTCCGCGCTCCGACGCTGGCGCGGAGATCGAGGCGGCATGTGGATGCGGGGCGCGGATTTCCAAATCCGCAGCTGGTTTGAGCGCAGGGGATGTCTGGCACGGGCACTCGACTTGTTCGGAGGTTCACGGGCTTTTCATCCTGCGGGTGCAGGCGGTGGGAGATTTCGAAGCGGTGTGGGCGAACCACCTTGCTGCGGAGTCGGAACTCCGCGCTCCGGCGCTGGCGCGGAGAACGGCACGATGCGTGAACATCCTTGTGGTTAGGCGCTGGCGCGGAGATCGGGACACCAAAAGGCGGCGGGGATTTCTCCGCGCCGCCTGGTTTCATTTATCCAACCGTTTCGTCGATCATTCGTCGGCCTCCTTGGCCTTGGCTTTCTTTTTCGCAGGGTTGGGCTTCTCCTCGGCCTTGGGCTCGGCGGCCGCCTTCACCCCGCCTCTCTGCTTCACGCCGGTGTTCACCTTGAGGACGATGTCCTTGCCGTCGCCGTCCGACTTTTTCAAAATTCCACCGACCCAGAGGCCGGGCTTCAACTCATCCGAAGTGATGGCAGTGTCCCCGTGGACGATCTCCGTGTCAGCGGTGAGGGCATACTGCCTTTTTTCCGCGTCCGGCGCATCGCTGCGAACGATGGTCAGGGTCTTGGAGGTGGCCTCGACGATCTTGCCATAGAGCGGGTAGGTGTTTTTGGGGGCTTTTTTCGCTGCGGGTTTCGAGCCTTCCTCCGCGGCAGTCGCCTTGGATTCGGCGGCGCCAAGATGGATGACGGGAGTGGCGGCCGTGAGCGCCACAAGGAACAGGATGTGTTTCAGTTTCATGTGTGTTTTTGAGGATGTCTTTCAACCTGTGTCACGGTCACAGGCCTGGAATCTGTGAAAGACAGCTGCGGAAGACAAGACGACTTTAGCAATCTGCTATTGTGTATTCGAATTAACTCCCCGGCCCATGCGGAGGATGACTTCACCGTCACCTAAGCGACAGTCATCGCTGCGGTGCGTGCCAAAGGATCTCGGCCTCAGGGGCGGCGGATCCTGAACAGGGGCGTGGGCAGTCGTTCGCTGGTGAACCAGAGCGTGCCGCCATCGGCCCCATAGCAGAGCGCCTCCATCTGGGGGAGGACGGGCAGTTCGATGATGCGTGCCTGTTTTGGGGAGAGCTGCTTCAGGGAATCTGCGGGCTTGATCGTCCATTCATGGATGAAGCTGTAGGTGCCGATGGCAAGCCGGGTGGCATCGGGCGAAAAGGCGCCTGCCGTGGTCATGCAGGCATCATGCGGACGTTTGCCGAGGTGAGCCCTGGGTGGAAATTCCAGATCGGTCAGCTTTTCCAGCAGCAACAGGCTTTCCTCACCCGGCTGCTCAGGGAAGGCATACACGCTGCTATGCCCCTGCGGGCTTTTGGTCACCAGATAAAGGCGATGCGTGAGTGGATGCACCAGCAGCACTTCGGCATCGTGACGTCCATCCGGGTATTTTGCATGCCAGAGCCTGGGTTTGTCGGAAAGGATCTCCTTGTCGGCCTTTTCCGGCAGGGCCGGCTCGGGAATCTCATAGACCGTGATGGCCGGACGGACATGCAGATTGTCCCCGGTGTCGGCCACGAACAGCCGCGCACGGCCATCGGCTCCCCTGGCGGAGGCGATGTCCTCCCAGTCAAAATTCACGGCCTCGGGCAGGCGCACCTTGGCCCGCGTCCGGCCGGTTTCATCGATGGCAAAAAGGCAGGGGTCGCTGGCGGAGTCGTTATGGGTCCAGAAGACACCGGGGACGAGCAGGCTGGCGGCGAGGCCGGAGCTTTCGTTGATGCGTTTGTCCTTCAGCACGGCCACTTGCTCGGCCTGGGGGCGGCTGACCTCCTGCGCCAGGACCGGGAGGGTCATGCTGGCGAGCAGGAAAAGGGCTGGAAGGAGCGGTTTCACGTCAGCCGAGGGAACGGGCGGCACCCGGGATGAGGCGGTTGTAATGCAGGTTCACCCGGTTGAGGAACCACTGCCAGGTGCCCCGGGGTCTGCCGCCGTCCATGAGGAAATGCGGGCAGTTCTTGTGGGGATCCTTGATGTAGGGGCTGATGCGCGGCCAGTGATAATGGGGGACCACATGGTTCAGCGGGATGCCGTAGGTGTACATGAGGTAGGCGGCAAGGCGGGCCGTCTTGTCGATGGTGAGGCCGATGTCGTTGCCGCGGTGCTCGCACATCTCGATGCCGATGCTGGTATTGTTGCCGGGGCCGTCGAAATCGGCGTGCTCGCCCTGCTCCCGGCAGGGGAGGTGCTGGATGGCGATGTTGTCCTGGACGGTGAAGTGCCAGGTCAGGTAACCGATGCGGTTGCCGCCCTTTCTCCGGGGCGCCTTGAGGGCGCCACGGCGCAGGGCGAGTGCGTGGTTGAAGGCGTTGCCCGAGTAGTTCTGCGTGCTGTGGATGGTGATGTACTTCGGCGTCATGCGCCGGTAGATCTTCCTCCCGGCGGTGCCTGCGGGGATGAGATCAACGCTGAGGTTGACCTCCCGCAGGAGCTGGTCGGGCGTCACCCGGCCAAGCTGGCTGTCGTGATAGCGGGACTCCCACTGACCAATGCGTGAGCGATTCGTCGGCGTGGCACAGGCGGCGATGATGACCGCAGCCATCAGCAACGCAGGAGTGACGAGGCGGGCGCAGACAAGATTCATGGGGCTTGGCATTATGGCTTTTACACCGCGTTTGCCAAGAAACGCGCAGAAAATTTACCGACGCCTTCATGGGCCGACCCGGAAGCTGCATCTCACCGATTGCCAAAAGGAAGGAGTGTACTAATCTGGGCATCTTGTGGCGGCCCGTCCGCGTTTCATTTCGTCCTTGAGAATGATGAGATTGTCCCAGACATCCTGCGTCCTCCGTCGTTTCGGTCCGGCGTTGTTTGCCCTTGGTCTTGTCAGCGCCGAGGCTGACGTCACCTTGCCCCAGGAATCCACTGGCAAGAGCGGTTTCTTCAAGCGCATTTTTGGTGGCGGCGGCCAGGAGATGCCCCCACCCGCCCCCCCGGAGCCCCCTCCTCCAGCGCCAGCGCCAGCGCCGGACAAGGTCAAGGAGACGCCCAAGGCCAAGCCGGCCGCGGTTTCCAAATCCGGGGCCGCTCCATCCTCCGGAAAGCGCGAAAAGATCACCATCAAGCCCAAGGGCACGGTCACCCAGAGCAGTTCGGGCAAAGGCTCCGGCTCATCGACCGCCAAAAAAACCTCCTCTCCCGCCAAACCAGCCCCGCTGCCCGCCAAGCCGCCGGAACCCGTCAAAAAGGAGGAGCTGGAGAGAACCCCGGCCATGGCTGAGTCCAAGTCAGGTGACGGTGAGTTTGGCAATGATGACGATGACAAGCAGACCAAGGCCACACCGACTCCCGAGGCCTCCGCGCCCAGCCAGCCCCTACCGGTCAACACCAAGAACACGGGCTGGCAGATCGTCAAAATCAACGGACGTGACTATGTGACCGGAGAGAGCATCCACGGCTTCTACCGTTTCAGCTCCTACAAGGTGGATGGCAAGCATGTGTGGCTGCGTTCCAACAACCTGATCCTGAAGGCGACCCTCGGCAGCCAGGAGATGCTGATCAACAACATCAAGTTCATCCTCAGCTTCCCCGTGCAGGAATCCGGCGGACGAGCCCTCTTCTCCCGGCTGGACCTCTGCAAGCTGATCGACCCCGTGCTGCGTCCGACCTACATCACCGACGCCGAGCCTTTTGACACCATCGTGGTGGATGCCGGTCACGGGGGCCATGACGTCGGCGCAAGAGGCGTCTATGGCTACGAGAAGGACTTCGCCCTGAAAATGTCCTACGCCGTACGCGACGCCCTTCAGAAAAAAGGTTTCAAGGTCATCCTGTCCCGCCCGAACGACAGCTTTGTCACCCTCGGGGGACGCGTCGCCATCGCCAACGCCACTCCGCGCAGCATTTTCATCAGCCTGCATTTCAACTCCGGAGGCAGCGCCGCCTCGGGAATCGAGACCTTCGCCCTCACCCCCCAGGGCAGCGCCGCCAGCCTGGAACGTGGCGGCGGCTTCAACGCCTACGGCCTCACCGGCAACTCCCACGACTCCGCCAACATCGCCCTGGCCACCGCCGTGCATGCCATGGTGATCAGCCGCTTCAAGTTTGTCGACCGCGGCATCAAGCGCGCCCAGTGGAGTGTGCTCACCGGCTGCAAACGCCCGGGGATTCTTTTCGAGGGTGGATTTGTGACCAACGGCAACGAGTGCCGATTGATCGCCTCGGACACCTATCGTGCCTCCGTGGCAGGTGCGATCGCCGATGCCGTGGTGAACTACCGCACCGCTCTGCGCGGCGCGATGACCAAGCAACGCTGACGGAAGCGGCGGCCCGCTTTCCTACGCGTCCGAAAAAAAGTATCGCCGACGCCCTGACAAGTCGTGTAGTGTTTCTAATAATCACTGGAAACGCCCGACATGCCCGCCCTTCTCGGACAGCATCTCAAGGCCGCCCGCGAGCTGCGCGGCCTGAGTCTGTCCGACGCCTCACACGAGACGCGCATCCCGACAGGCAGGTTGATGCTGCTTGAACAGGACAATTACGCCGCCTTCGGCAGCATGACCTATGCGCGCGCCTTTTTGCGTCAATACAGCGACTATCTTCAGGTGGATGCCCAGGGTGTGCTGGACGAACTGCCTGGTGCCGTGCTGGGTGGGCCGCGCGACTACCGTTACCTGACCGAAAACCACGGCCCTTGGGTGCTGCCCCGAGGGTCGAGCTTCAGCCAGGACAGTTCCAGACTGACTCCTCCCCGGCGAACGCCCATGGTGGCCGGCCTTGCCACCTTCAGCCTGATGCTCATCGGTTCAGGCATCTGGGGCCATTACGCCCTCAGTGAACGCCAGAATGCCGCACGTCCCCTTCTGCCCGCCGTGGAAGGACCGCCCCAGGGCCTTGCCACCTCAGCCGGCGTCAACCCTCAGCTCCCGATGGCCATGCGAATCGTCAAGGCCATTCCAGTTCCCGAAAGGGATGATGAAAAAGTGATCGCTGGAAATACCGGGGGCATGGAGTAAGCCTCGTGGCATGCCTCCCCCTCCGCCCCCATCCCCGCCCAGACGCGGCTGGTGGATCGCACCCCTGATCTTTCTGGTGCTGTTCATCACCGGCGTGGGGGTCGCCTGGAAATCGAACGAGATCGCCCGTGAGCTGCTGGCGAAGTCCTTCATGACCCTGGCGGGATGGCTGGCCACGCCGTTCATCCTGGAAACCAGCGCCGCCATCACCGGCGTGATCGTTGTCCTGACCTACAATGAATGGCGGCGCAGCAAGGAAGGTCCCGAATGGGTGGAGATGGAAGTCAAGGACGAGGCGGACACCATGCAAAGCACGAACGAAAAGCAGGGTGACCCCAGGAGCTGATCAGCGCTGGCTCCTCACCCTCAAAAACTGCACGGCATCGGCGACGACCACCTTGTCAGGCTCCGTGCCTTCATTGCGCACCTGCACCCAGCCTGTCCTTCCTGCCTCAAACCGAAACACCCCCAGCGAACGAAACAGGCGGCCGTGGGCTGGCTCCTCCTGCTGGTTGATGCGCAGGGTGGTCTCGCCTTCGGCATGGTGGATGACCACCGGCGTGCGGGTGGAGCGGCGGACGTTGTAGCAATGCGCGATCCGCACCTCATAGAGGCCCGCCTCAGGAATCAGCGGCGTGAAGGTCACTGACTTGCTCCCCTTGCCCGACTTCAAGTCGTGCAGATAACCCAGGCCGACATAAGGCGGCGTGTGCGTTGAATACTGCCAGTCGCCCACCAGTTCGGCCTCGGTCTCATCAACCACGATGCCGGGCAGTGCCACCGGATCCGGCTGGATGAACTTCACCAGCTCAGGCCGGTCCACCTCTCCAGGCGCATGACTGTTGGGCAGGGCCTTCGGGTGGAGCTTCTGCTTTTCACCCGCCAAGGCGACGCCAAGCGCCAGCAGCAGCAGGCAGGCCAGAGAAGAGCTGGGTTTCATGCCAAAGGCGGGACGAGCTTCAGAACAGGTTCAGGCCGAGGCTTCGTCATCCTGCAGATAGGTGCGGCCCTTGTAAAAGCAGGCCACAAGCATGAAGAGAACCGTCGTCACGCTGGTGACCTTGAGGAAGAACCACCAGTAGTTGGCACCGCCCAGGTTGGCTGCCTCGCCGACCTTTTCGATGTAGGCGTTGACCCGGGCGGTGAAGAAGTTGCCGAGCGCCACCGACATGAGGTCCAGGGACATGATGAGGGATTTCAGCCGCCGAGGCGCCTGGGTGTAGCTGAACTCCAGGGCGGTGATGGAGATCAGGATCTCCGCACTGGTGATGAGCAGGTAGGAGAGAACCTGCCAGCCGATGGAGGGGCGCAGTCCGGCGCTGATCTGCTGCTCGATCCAGCCGGAGACATAGATGGTGGCCAGGGTGAGCAGGAAACCGACCCCGATGCGGCGCAGCGGCGTGAATTCCAGCAGGCGTCCCACCTTCGGGTAGATGACCAGGGTGAAGAAGGGGATGAGCACCAGGATGAAAAACGGGTTCACCGCCTGCAGCTGCGCCGGGTTGAGCTCCAGGCCGAAGACTTTCAGGTCCATCTTCGTCGCCTGCTCCACCCAGGCCGAGGTGCTCTGGTCAAAGATGCTCCAGAAGGCCGCGATGAGCATGAAGAGCGGAATCAGTCCGGCCAGGGCGCGCAGGAACTTCGGATCGCGGAGGTCGCGAAGAAAGCCCGTCCGGTCCGCCGGCACATGGGCGAAGGTATTGCGCCCCATCCAGAACACCACGGTGGCGATGAACATGAGGATGCCAGGCACCCCAAAGGCCACATGCGGCCCGTACCACTCCAGCAGCAGGGGCGTCAGGAGTTGGGACACCACGGCGCCGAGGTTGATGGACAGGTAGAACCAGTTGAAGGCCCGCGAGAGCAGATGAGCGTTCGTGGCGGCAAACTGATCCCCGACATGAGCGGAGACGCAGGGTTTGATGCCGCCCGCGCCGATGGCGATCAGCGTCAGGCCGACGACCAGGCCCGAGCGAGTGTTGTCGAGGGCGAGCGCCAGATGCCCCAGGCAGTAGACCAGCGAGAGGACGATGATGGTGCGGTACTTGCCCAGCCAGAGATCGGCGATCAAAGCGCCCATCAGGGGGGTGAAATAGACGCCGGCGATGAAGAGGTGCGTCCATTCCTTCGCCTTGGCCTCGCTCATCAGGTCGGCTGCCCCGTCATGGGTGACCAGCGCCGTGGTCATGAAAAGATAAAGAATGGCGCGCATCCCATAGAAGCTGAAGCGCTCCGCCAGCTCGTTGCCGATGATGAAGGGGATGCCGTGCGGCATCGTGGTCAGCGGGGCGGGCGTGGTGCGGTAAACCATGGGCGGAGGGCGGCATTCACACCAGAACCCCGGGCCAAAGACAAGCCCGGGATTGCCCCAGCCTTGGTGAAAAACCCTGTTTTTGCGTTTTGCTTGTCCTCATCAAAAGCTAAGCTGTCAGCGGGTCGGCCGGAGTGGCCGCTCGACGGAGCCGCCTCGGTGGTTCGCAGACGAGAGGAAAGTCCGGACACCACAAGGCAGCGTGCCGCGCGCAAGCGTCGGAGGCCCCGGGGCAACCCGTGGTCATGGAAAGTGTCACAGAAAACAAACCGCCCTCCTTCGCTCTTGCGAGCTTCGGAGGGTAAGGGTGAAACGGCGGGGTAAGAGCCCACCGCTCCAACCGTAAGGAAGGAGGCACGACAAACCCCATGCGGTGCAAGACAGAACAGGAGAAACGGCCCGCCTGGCCGCAAGTCCCCGCAAGGGGATGGATAGCTCCGGGTAATAGTCGCATCCTGCGCAGGCAGGAGTCGGCTCCGCAAGGGGCCGTCAGATAAATGGTCACACCGTCGGTCGAAAGGCTGGCGGCACAAAATCCGGCTTATGAAGGCCGACCCACCCCTTCCCTTTTGCCTCAACCGCCCTCCTTTCTCCGTCCAGCCCGGTGAAACGCAAGCCAGCCCAGCCCTCTGCCCCGCCCGCCGTCCCCGCTGCGCCCAAGGCTGCGGATGACCCGCTTACGGCAGGCTTCCTGGAGTTCATGGAGGTGGAGAGGCGTTCCTCCCCCCGCACCCTGGAGAACTACGACCACGCCCTCAGCGAGTTCCGCAGCCGTCATCGCGGTTTCAGCAGCTGGCAGGCCCTCACCGCCGACGACTTCCGCCAGTATCTCTTTGAGATGATGAAACGCGAGCTGGGCCGCGCCACCATCCGCCTGCATTTCGCCGCCCTGCGCTCCTTTTTCAAATGGCTGACCCGCCGCCAGGGCTGGACGAGCAACCCGCTGCTCGATGTCCAGCTTCCCAAGCAGGAGAAAAAGCTGCCCGTGGTGCTGACCCAGTCCCAGATCCTCGCCATGCTGGAGCTGCCGCTGAAGCTCCCCAAGAGTCCCCGGGACAGCCTCTGGGCGCCAGAACGTGACGCCGCCATCTTGGAGCTTTTTTATTCCACCGGCATGCGCCTCAGCGAACTGGCCAGCATCAATGTCGAGGACATGGACAGCTACAGCGACACCGTCCGGGTGCTGGGCAAGGGCCGGAAGGAGCGGTTGCTGCCCGTCGGCGGTCCGGCCATACAGGCCATCCAGCGCTACCGACAGAAGGCGGGCGTGCACAGCGGGCCGCTCTTCCTTAGCAAATTGCGCCGACGCATCACCACGCAGGCCATCGACGATGTGGTGAAAAAATACTGGCGTGCCAGCGGCCTGCCCGTGCACATCACCCCGCACAAGCTGCGTCACAGCTTCGCCACCCACCTGCTCGACAACGGTGCGGACCTGCGCAGCGTCCAGGAACTGCTCGGCCATGCCAGCCTCAGCACCACCCAGATTTACACCCACGTCTCCACCCAGCGAATGAAGGCCGTGTACGAGGCCGCTCATCCCAGGGCGTGAGGCAGGCTATGCAGGCCGTCATGGGTCAAGGTTTCAGTCTCTTTTCCCTATCCAGGCGTGTTCGAGAGCTGCCAAGGCAACGATAAGCCGTTTCAGACTCGGGCAGGCTTTGGCTGCGTTTTTCACCTGCCAGCCCTGGTACACAAACTCTCCCAGCATGGCATTGTAAGCCGGTCCCTGAAGCAGCTTGCCGTTTGAATCTCGCCTAACAATTGCTTCCCGCTTTTCCCTTCTTGGACACGACCATACGAGCTTTAACAATTCCATCTTGGGATCCGGCAGGACCTCAGGTGCATCGTGCAGACGGCTGCTGCCAACTCCAATGTAGGACGAAAGCCCTGAATCAGCGGCAAGCAGCCAGGACTCGACTTCACGCACCGCCACACGCAGCAGGAAATCAGGATGCCTGGAACCGACCAGCCACTCACCGATCAAGGCTGGCGCGCAAGTGTGATTGTCCAGGTCCGTCAAGAGCAGCACTGGCACCGATCTGGCCATGTTGTTGAAGGCCGGGGCCTGCTTTTTCAGATAGCCGAACCCTCCGCGTTGAAGAACAGGTCCTATGGCATATGGCACAGGACGCTCCTTCAGCAGCCGCCTCAGCACATGTTCGCTGAGTTCGTCTTCGACGGCCAGGTAAATGGGCAGCGGCGCGTTCAATCAAAAAGGGTGAGTTGTGACACCGATTCCGGGGCAGTCATGGGAAGCACGGCATCCGCCATGCTCATGCCACCTTCCAGCAGAAGCCGTATGCTTTTCAAATCCTCCGCCAGCACCACCTCCGTTCCTTCACTTCCATGAGGTTTCAACAAGGCCACCTCCGCAGCGGCAATTCCGCGGTCGCTGAACAGCTCGGTACTGTGAGAGGATATCACCACCTGTCGCCTGCGGCTGCGCTGAAGCCGCCAGATCAACGCGGGCAGCCTGGTCACAATCGATGTGTGCAGTGAAAGCTCCGGCTCTTCGAGAAGCAGCAGGCTGTCACCATCCAGTAGCGTCCAGAGCAGGCCGATCAGCCTGAGCGTGCCGTCGGAAAACTGGTCCTCCCGCTGTCGCCCGGCATTCGGCCGCCAATGCTGATAAACCGCTTCCAGATGAGGAAATCCTTTTTCATCGCGAACCTCAGACAGCTCCTTCAATTCAGGCACGGCCGCTTGAAGCACCTTTTCAATTTTCCTCAGCCGTGAACGCCGGGTTTTCTCCGGCGTTTCCATGATCCGGTCGAGAAACTTGATGCCGAACGGATCCTCTCCCGCAGCGTCGCGGTTGGACAGATGTGGGAACTTTAACAGCTGTGGCACCAGGTGCAGGTAAAGGATTTTTTGAAAAGCCTCCGCCAGTGGACGAAACTCCTTGTTCGCACTGATCTGCTCCAGGTGGGTTTCGGTCAGCCTAAGCTCGTCCCTTTTGTCACCATCGTCCGGACGGCTCAGCATCAGCTTTCCGTTTTTCCATACCTTCTCATGCGTCAGCACCACCCTTCGCAGGCCCCGGGCCTGCTGTTTCATGCCGATCCCATATCGCCAGGTCGTTGCGTCATCCCCGGATCCTTCCCGCAGTTCAACTTCAAGGGAGACATCAGGGTCGCGCCTCGCGGCAAGACAGCGTAGTTTCGGAATCCCCCCACGCTCTGCAACCGCCTGTTCAAGGCCTCCTCCGCTTTTGGCCAAGTCCCGAAGAAACCGAAAGGCATCCAGGAGGTTCGATTTTCCGCTCGCGTTCGGACCCGTGATGAACAGCCTTTCGCCCATGGCCATGTTCACCTGGGTGAAATTTCGCCAGTTCTTCAGTTTCAGACGGGTGAATTGCATGAACATCAGCTTGAACGGAATTCTTGGTTCCGGCAAACCGGAATCTACTCCAAACCGACGCGTCACAAGATCACATCGCCCCCTTTTCTGTGTCGCTACCCGTCCCGGCGACAGGTCCTTGCATGAAGAAGGGCCGCCAAGGCGACCCTTCTATGATTTTTTGATTCTTGAACCAGCCAGAGGTGGCTTATAGTTCGTCCTCGACGAGTTCGATGTTCTTGCCGCCGATCTTTTCCAGGAGGGCCTTGGTGCCTTCCTGGCTGAATTTCGGATCGCGGGCTTCGATGCAGACGAAGAAGCCGTCGTCGGAGAACTTGGCGAACTGCTTGGAGGCGAAGAGGGGGTGGTTCAGTCGGGGCAGGCCCATGAGGGCGAGCAGGCCGAACAGAGTGGTGAAGGCGCTGAACAGAATGGTCAGCTCAAACATCACCGGGAAGAAGGCAGGCAGCGTCCAGATGTCCGTCGGCTTGGCCTGGACGATGGTCGGGTAGGTTTCCGCCAGCGTCTGAAGGAAGCCCAGACCGATGCTGGACCAGAAGTTGGTCTGGGTCAGGGTCTGAAGGGTGAAGGCCACGCAGGTGCCGGTCATGCCGCCGACGAAGACGAGCTTGGGCAGGATGGACTTGGGATTGCCCATGGCCTTGTCCATGCCGTGGATCGGAAAGGGCGTGTGTACGTCCCAGCGCTGGTAACCGGCGTCGCGGACCTGCTCGGCGGCATGGTAGATGTCGGCCGCGCCGTCAAATTCGGCGAGGTATCCGTGGACTCGTTTAAGGGTGCTCATGACTGGAAAATCGGGGGCGTTGAAACGGATCAGGCGGCGACGGCTTCACGGGGAACGTGGCGGTCCGGATAACCCATGAGGTCCTCCTCCTGAAGGCCTTCCTTGCCGTGGTCGTGATGATGCGGGTCGCTCTGGGGCAGGACGCCCTTCACTTCACCGATGGCGATGACCGGCAGGAAGCGGAGGAACAGCAGGAACAGCATCATGAAGAAGCCGAAGGTGCCGAGGAAGGTGTATTTATCGACCCAGGTGGCCTCATAGGTGCGCCAGGAACCGGGGGTCAGGTGACGCTCCAGGGTGGTGGCGATGATGACGTAGCGCTCGAACCACATGCCGGCGTTCACGCACATGCAGACGAACATGACGACCCACAGATTGTGACGGAAGGGGCGGTACCAGAAGAGCTGCGGCGCGAAGACGTTGAAGCCGAACATGAAGTAGTAGGCCCAGGTGGAGGGGCCGTAGAGGCCGCGGAGCATGAAGGTCTGCAGCTCGAACTTGTTGGCGCTGTAATAGGCCACGAAGAACTCCATCGAGTAGGCGTAACCGACGATCGTGCCGGTGAGCAGGATGATCTTCGCCATGTTGTCGATGTGCTTCGGCGTGATCAGGTCGCCCAGGCCGTAGATCTTCGAGACCGGGATCATGAGGGTGAGCACCATGGCGAAACCGCCGAAGATGGCACCGGCCACGAAGTAGGGCGGGAAGATGGTGGTGTGCCAGCCCGGAACGACGGACGTGGCGAAGTCGAAGGACACCACGGAGTGCACGGAGAGCACCAGCGGGGTGGAGAGGGCCGCCAGGAGCATGTAGGCGGTCTCGTAGTGGCTCCAGTGGCGGTTGGCGCCGCGCCAGCCAAGTGAGAAGATGCCGTAGAGCGTCTTGCGCAGGCCGGGCTTGCACCGGTCGCGCAGGGTGGCGAGGTCAGGAACCAGGCCGAGGAACCAGAAGACGGCGGAGACGCTGAAGTAGGTGGACACCGCGAACACGTCCCAGAGCAGCGGGGACTTGAAGTTCTGCCAGATGGCGTTGGCGTTCGGGATGGGAGCAAGGAACCAGACCATCCAGACACGACCGACGTGGAAGGCCGGGAAGAGGCCGGCGCACATCACGGCGAAGATCGTCATGGCTTCGGCGGCGCGGTTCACGGAAGTACGCCACTTCTGACGCGTCAGGAAGAGAATGGCGGAGATCAGGGTGCCGGCGTGGCCGATACCGATCCAGAACACGAAGTTCGTGATGTCCCAGGCCCAGGCGACGGGCTGCTTCTGACCCCAGACACCGACACCGGTGCTGATGAGGTAGGCGAAGCAGAAGACCATCAGGCCGGTGAGCAGCACGGAGGGGACCATGAGGATCCACCACAGGAGCGGCTGCTTGTTTTCGACGATGCCGCAGATGCGGTTCGTGATCCAGGAATAGGAACGTTTGTTCAGAACCAGGGGCTCGCGATCCAGGATGCGCGGGGCACCGGTGTAAGCCTGTTCGTGGGTGTGGGCTGCTTCAGCGGACATGTCAGCGGGTGTCGAATTTTAGATCTGGTGGGCGCTCCAGGCGGCGATGCGTTCGGCGCCGGGCATTTCCTTGTTGGGGTTGCGCAGGCGGGCGAGGTAGCTCGTGCGCGGAGTGGTGCCGATGTACTTGAGAAGCTCGTAGTTGCGCGGGCTGGCCTTGGCCTTTGTCACGCTGCTCTTCTCGTCGGCGATGTCTCCAAAGGAGATGGCCTCGGCGGGGCAGGCCTCCTGGCAGGCGACCTTGACGCTGTCGGTGGGGATGCGGAAGTTCTTGGAATCCCGCTGCGTCTGCTTCTGCTTAATCTTGGCCGTCTCCAGACGCTGCACGCAGTAGGTGCACTTCTCGATGACGCCGCGCATGCGGACGGTGACGTTCGGGTTCTTCTGAAGCTGCAGGGACTCGCGCACGCCGGTCTTCTCGGGCGAGGAAAGCGGGCCCCAGTAGAGTTCGTCAAGCGGACGCTTGTTGTAGTCGAACCAGTTGAAGCGGCGTGCCGTGTAGGGGCAGTTGTTGGCGCAGTAACGGGTGCCGATGCAGCGGTTGTAGGCCATCGCGTTGAGGCCGTCGTCGGTGTGGACGGTGGCGTTGACCGGGCAGACGGTCTCGCAGGGGGCGGACTCGCACTGCTGGCAGGCGACGGGCTGCATGACCATCTCGGCGTTCTCCAGCTGCTCGGCGGTCGGATCGACATTGACGTCGTCGGACTTGGCCTTCTGCTCGCCCCACTCGTTGGTGGCGAAGTAGCGGTCCATGCGGATCCACTGCATCAGACGGCCCTTGATGACCTGGTCCTTGCCGACCACGGGGATGTTGTTTTCGCTCTGGCAGGCGACAAGGCAGGCGGTGCAGCCGATGCACTTGCTGAGGTCGATGACCATGCCCCACTGGTGCTTCTTCTCATAGTCGAAGCCGTCCGGGTTCTTCTCGCTCTTCCGGCCGATCTGGCCCTTGTAGAAGGAGATGTTTTCCGGGATGTGGCTGTCCATGCCGGTCTTGACGGCAAAGTCAGGCGTCTTGGCGAAGGTCTCCAGGGTTGCCTCACGGTAAAGCGCACGGCCTTCCATGGTGTTCTGGTCCTGGGTGATCGCGAGCTTGTAGGTCTCGTTCAGCACTTCCAGCTTCGCACCGCTGATGACGAACTCGGTGGCGCTGGAGCGCAGCGGGTAGGCATTGAAGCCACGGCCCTTGCCATTCGATTCGGAACCGACAAAGCCCAGCTCGGCCTGGCCATAACCAAGAGGAATGGTGACGCTGTTCTGCACATGGCCTGGAGCCTCGATGGCGGGAAGGGTGAGGCTGCGGTCACCAGCGGTGATCTTGACCATCTGGCCGTTCTTCAGTCCAAGGCTGCGGAAGGTGACGCTGCCGATCCAGGCGGCGTTGTCCCAGGAAAGCTTGGTGATGGGGTCTGGAGACTCCTGCAGCCAGGCGTTGTTGATGTAACGGCCGTCATAGACGCCGGCGTCGGGAGTGAGAACCACTTCGACAGCCTCGGGCGTCGGAGCCGCCGGGGCCTTGGCCTTGCTGACGATGCCAGCAACGGCGGCGCTGTTGATGACGCCTGCGGCCTTGACGTAGCTGGAGCTCTTCAGGAAGCCGTCACGCAGGGTGAGGTTCCACTTCACCTCATCCAGACTTCCGGCAACGCTGGCAAAGGTGTCACGCACGGCCTGATAGGCGGCGTCTTCGGCCGGGGCCGCGCCATCGGCGGGCTTCTCGGCAGGACCCAGCTTCTTGCGGCCAAGCAGGGCGAGAAGAACTTCGATCTCGCTGGCGCCGTCGTAGAGCGGCTGGATCATCGGCTGAACGACGGAATAGGTGCCGTCGGCAGCGCGGACATCGTTCCAGGCCTCGAGATAATGGGCGGCAGGAATGTGCAGGGTGGCGGCGCGGGCGGTTTCGTTCGGCAGCATGCCCACGTGCACCACCTGGACCTTCTTTTCCTGGATGGCCTTGGCGAGGGCGGCCGGGGCGTCGAAGAGCAGGTTGGCCGGCGTCAGGGAGACGAGCGTCTTGACAGAGCCCGAAGCAACGGCGGCTTCGAGTTCAGCGGCGGAGCCAAGCGCGGCTTCCTTGCCGTTTTCGAGCAGTTCAACGGTGGTGCCATAGGCGCCAAGAGCGTTGTTGATGGCGGCGACGAGAGCGTGGACTTCAGCGCCATAACGGCTGCCGGCCACCACGACTGACTTGCCCTTGTGATCAATGAGGTCGCGAACCGCCGGAGCCAGCCATTCCTTGAGGCCGGCAGGAGCGGAGGCAGCAAGAGCGGCACCGTCCTTGATGTCGAGCAGCTCGGCGATGAGAGCAGCGGCGGCGGGGATCAGGCTGGAGGCGAGAGGCTTGCGATGATCGGCCATGCCGCCGGTCAGCGTGTAGCGGTTTTCCAGGCTGTAGAGGCGGTTCATGTCGCCGTCCGCCTTGTCCTTGGCACGCTGCTTCGTGAAATGCTTCACGGCTTCACCGGCGACCGGGTCGAGACCGAGGAAGTCGCAGTCGAGGGAGATGATGCGAAGGGCCTTGCTCCAGCGGACGAAGGTCTTGGTGGCGGCACCCAGAACTTCCTTGTTGGCGGAGGCCTGACCGGCGTTGCCGATGGCATCGTAACCGAACAGCCTAGCCTGGGGCAGGGCCGTCTTCACTTCACCGAGCAGGCGGTGAAGGGTGGGAGAGGTGTTGGAGCCGACGACCACGGCCAGGGAGGCTCCGCCGTTTTTCTTGGCTTCGGCGGCAATGCCTTCAAGGGCCTTGTTCACGTCAGCCCAGGCGGCCTTTTTACCACCCAGGAGGGGATTTTGGGAACGCTCGGGGTCGTAAAGGTCGAGCACGCTCGCCTGGGCGAAGCTGTCGAGACCGCTGCCGAGGGGGTGAAGGGGGTTGCCAGCCAGATGCGTGGGGCGGCCTTCGTGGGTGGTGACCACCAGGGGCACGGCACCATTCGCGGTCGGCATTGCCGAGGCGTAAAGAAGGGGCTTGCCGGGGATGACCCATTCCACATGGTTCGTGTAGGGCAGGATGTTCGTCAGCGGACGACGGCAGGCGGCGAGGCCCATCATGCCGACGGAGGCGCCCATGAGCTGGAGGAAGTTGCGGCGCGACTGGCCCGCCTCCTCCTCAGTCAGGGTGTCACCGGCGGGGAACTCCACACCAAGTTTCGAGAGGAACTCCGAGCGGCGCTCGAGTTCGGCGGGGCTGCGCCAGTAGCGCTTGCCGGTCGTGGGCTCCTCGGGGTGAATCCAGTTGCGTTTCATGGGCGGGGGAGAGTCAAAAAAGGGTCAGAGAGTCAAGAGGTGCGTCAAGCAGGCCGCAGCGGCCGATCAACGGTGGCAGGTGGTGCAGTTTTCCGGCGGCTGAACCTGCCAGTGCTTCTTGAGCTGGGAGCCAACTTCAAGCTGGGTGACCTTGGCGCCGAACTTGCCGCTCGCGAGGGCGACGATTTCCTCAAGCTTCGAAGCGGTCTTGCCCTCTTCGATGGTGGCGGCGATTTCATCGGCCTTCACACCCTTCTTGAGCAGACCGGCATAGAAGCCGGAACGATCCAGCTGCTCGGGCTTGTAGTTGAGGTTGGTAATCTGGTCCAGAGGACGCAGGTTCTGCTCCGGATTGCGGTGGCAGTCGAGGCACCAGCCCATGGACTGAGGCTGGTCGTGCTTCACGATTTCCATCTCATTGACCTGGCCATGGCAGCTCTGGCAGGAGATGCCGCGGTTGAGGTGGGCGCTGTGGTTGAAATACACATAGTCAGGTGCCTTGTGGACCTTCACCCACTCGATCGGCTTGCCGGTTTCAGCCGCCTTGATCACTTTTTCCAGCTTCGGAGAAGCCGACTTGATATTGCCCTTGCCAGGACCATGGCAGTTGAAGCAAGTCTGGTTGGTCGGCACGTTTGCGTGGCTGGAGACCTCGGCAAACGAGTGGCAGTAACGGCAGTCCAGGCCAAGCTGACCCGCGTGGATCTTGTGCGAGAACGGCACGGGCTGCGTCGGCTCATAACCCACACGCGTATATTTTGGCGTGAAATAATATGGCACGGCCAGGCTCACCCCAAAAACGATGAAGCCAGCCGCAACGGCCAGCTTCAGAGGGAGCCAGTTGGTCCAACGAGGAAAGAAATTGCCCATAAATTGTCGAAGTCAGAGCTTGTGAAAAATTTCACAAGCGGAACGCGAGAATAGAAGTCCGAGCCGCCTTTGCAAGGCTGGATGTGAAAAAAATGGGGTGGTCAACACGGCAAAAACCACCCTCCCAGGCCCCCGTCCGGCCCCCTTCATTCAGGGCACCCACTGATAGATGATCTGAAGCTTCCCGGCCTGGGGAGCGACCACCAGATTTTTGCCCGCCAACCGGGCCTCTGCGCAGGTGATCCGGGCCGAAACCGGCCCTTGGAGAAGGTAGCCGCCTTCCCGGGCCTCAATCCGGCCGCTGGCGAGCCTGAACCAGGCATTCTCCGGCACCTTGCCCTGGATCTGGATCGTGCGCGTGAGGGTCGCCTTTCCGTCCGGCTTGTTGCCATCCCCGCTGACGGCAAAGCTCTCCTCCACGTCGAGCCCTTTCCAGGCATATCGGAAGGTCGGATAGCGTCGGGCATCCAGGCTGTAGCCCTTCCAGCTAAATCCCTCATAGCGCTTCGACTTGTCCCAGACCGGCCATTCTGAGGCAGGATCAGACGTGAGGAAGAAGGCGGGCGTGGCCTCACCCGTGGGCTGAAAAACGTCGTAGCCCAGCGGTTTCTGATGGCCACCTCCCCGGGAATTCCAGTGCATGGCGGCGTCGATGAAAGCGCCGCGCCAGACCAGCGCCAGGTTCATGCTCTCGGCGCTCCAAGCAATGTTGATGCCGCCGGGAAAACCCACGCCGATGCCTCGGTTGCCCGCGCCGGCGATGAAGTTGCGATAGACCACAGGCTCATCCTTCACCACCAGCGGGATGGGCTCGAAGTCCTTCTTCGCCTTCCCCTTCGCCCCCTGCTGCCAGCCTTTCGGCAACCAGGCGGAAAGCGGCGTGATGTCAAAATTTGCCCCCTTCCAGGCGGCAAAGGCAAAGATCTCCCCTCCGCCCTGGAAATACTCATAGCGAAATTCGTGTTCGCCCTGCTGAAGCTGGATGCTGCCCTCCTTGATGTCGCCCGCCGGATGGATGCCGTCGTATTCGACCACGGTTTTGCCATCCACCCGGATGCGCACGCCGTCGTCGCCCGTGAGGTAAAACCGATAGCTGCCCGTGCGTGGCGCCGTCAGCCGACCCGTGAAAACGACGCCGAACTCGTTCTTGTAGTCGTCGAGCTTGATGTCGATGAGGTTGTCCGGCACAGCGCCTTCCCGATGCGGTTTCAGCTTCGTAAAATCTGGCAGCCGATCCCATTTTCCCAGGTAAAGCGCAAACTTGAGGTCCTTCAGGCCCTCTCCCAACGGCAGCACCTTCATGCGTCCGTTCATGGTCAGGGCATGGCCTGGAAACGTGCAGACATAAGGGTAGTCGCCGGGTTTTTCCGGGG
>JBIJBP010000267.1:0-8276 GCA_044345155.1 Prosthecobacter sp.
GCACCGCCGCTGCCGGCCACGGTTTGACTGTAGGCCGTGCCCACGGTGGCGGCGGAGAGGCTGGTGGGTGTCAGCGAAATCACCGGGCAGATTCTGATCGTGTAAGCTCGGCTGCCCTGGCAGCCATAGCTGTCAGTGACGCGAACCGTGATGCTGACACCGGCACCGTTGGAGGTGGTGGGGGTTCCTGAAAGCAATCCGGTGCCGCTGTTCAAGGTGAGGCCGGCGGGCAGGGTGCCGCTGGTGACGGTCCAGCCGCTGTAAGGCCCCGTGCCGCCGCTGGCGGAGAGCGTCTGGCTGTAGGCGCTGCCGACGGTGCCCGCCGCCAGGGAGGCCGGAGCAAGCGTGATCGTCGGACAGGCAGGCGTGACCGAGTAGCTGCGCGTGGTGGAGCAGCCATTCGCGTCCGTGGCACGAATTGTGAAGGAGGCGGCCGTGGTGTTCACCGGCAGGCCGGAAAGTTCACCCGTGCTGCTGTTGAGCGTGGCCCAGGCGGGCAGGCTGCCGCTGCTGACATCAAAGACGTAGGGAGCCGTGCCGCCACTGCCGCTGAAGGTCTGGCTGTAGGCTGTGCCGACCACGGGGGTGGAAGGCGTGGTCGGATTCACCGTGATGACCGGGCAGATCCGGAAGTTGATGTCACGGGTGACGGCGCAGCCCGTGCTGTCGAGGGCACGCAAGGTGACGCTGACACCGGTGCCGTTGCTGGTCGTGGGCGTGCCGCTGATCACCCCCGCGCTGCTCAGGCTCAAGCCGGTCGGCAGGGTGCCGCTGCTGACCGTCCAAGTGTAGGGACCCGTGCCGCCAGAGGCAGTCATCGTCTGCGAATAAGCCGTGCCCACCAGGCCGGAGGAAAGGGCGGCCGGGCTGATGTCCATGGACGGACAGCCGATGGCAAGCGTGTAACTGCGGGTGCCCACGCAGCCCACGGAATCTGTGGCGCTGACGGTGATGTTGGCGCTGACATTGGCTGTCGGCGTGCCGCTGAGGACACCGGTGGAGCTGTTCAGGGTCAGGCCGGCCGGCAGGGTGCCCGAAGCAATCGCATAGACATAAGGCGAGATGCCGTTGCTCGCAGTGACAGTCTGGCTGTAAGGCGATCCGGTGACGCCGTCCGGCAACGTGGCAGGAGCGAGGGCGATGGCGGCGCAGATTTTCAAGGTCAGCGTCCTGGTCACCTGACAGCCGAAGGAATCGGTGGCGCGGAAGGTGAGGCTGACCCCACTGCCGTTGCCGGTCGTGGGCGTGCCGCTGAGGATGCCGCCGGTGCTGAGCATCAGGCCATCCGGCATCGTGCCGCTGCTGAGAGCCCAGGTGTAGGGGCCCGTGCCGCCAGTGACGGACAGCGCCTGGCTATAGGCCACGCCCACCGAGCCGGTAGGCAGCGAGGCGTTGGAGATGGTGAGCGTCGGGCAGACGGGTGTGAGGGTGTAGCTGCGGGTTCCGATGCAGCCGTTGGCATCGGTGGCACGGATCGTGAAGCTCGCGCTGGTGCTGCTGTTGGGAGTGCCGGTGATCGCCCCGGTGCTGGCGCTGAGCGATGCCCAGGAAGGCAGGCTGCCGCTGCTGACGGCAAAGGTGTAGGGGGCGACACCGCCGCTGGCGGAAACTGTGGCTGAGTAGCTGGCGCCGACCGTGCCATTGGCCAGGGAGGTTGGGTTCACGGTGATGACCGGGCAGACCTTCACCGCCACAGCCTGGCTGCCCTGGCATCCATAGGCGTCGGTGACACGGATCGTCACGGTCGTTCCGGCGCCGTTGCTGGCGCTGGCCGTGCCGCTGAGGACACCGGCGCTGGTCAGCGTCAGGCCGCTGGGCAGCGTGCCGGAGGTGATGGTGAAGGCGCTGTAAGGCGCGGTGCCGCCGGCCGGGGCCAGGGTTTGGCTGTAAGCCGTGCCCACGGTGGCAGCAGGCAGGGCGGAAGGCACGGGGAAGATCGTCGGGCAGGCCGGGGTGAGCGTGTAGCTGCGGGTGCCGGAACAGCCGTTGGCATCGGTGGCACGAAGGGTGAAGCTCGCGCTCGCGGTGCTGGTCGGCGTGCCCGAGATGACACCGGTGCTGGTGTTGAAGCTGGCCCAGGCAGGCAGGCTGCCGCTGGTCACGGCCAGGGTGTAGGGCGCGGTGCCGCCGCTGGCGCCGACCGTTGCGCTGTAGGAACCGCCCACCGTCGGCGTGGTGAGAGAGCTGGAGAGCGTGATCACCGGGCAGATCTTGATGCTGATCGCCTGAAGGCCGGTGCAGCCAGCGGCATCCGTGACACGCACGGTCAGGCTTGTCGCCGGGCTGGCGATGGCCGTGGGCGTGCCGCTGATGACGCCGGAGCCGGCGTTCAGACTGAGGCCTGCGGGCAGGGCGCCGGAGTTGACAGTACAAGAGCCATAGGGGGCCAGGCCGCCGCTGGCGGAGAGCGTCTGGCTGTAGGCAAGGCCCAGGGTGCCGTTGGCCGCCGAGGTGGGTGAGATGCTGATGACCGGGCAGCTTGGTGTCAGGCTGTAGCTGCGGGTAGCGGTGCAGCCGTAGGCATCCGTGGCACGGACGGTGAAGCTGGCGGCGGCAGTGCTGTTCGGCGTGCCGCTGATGACGCCGGCGCTGTTCATGCTCAGTCCGCCGGGCAGGCTGCCCGAAGTGATCGCGTAGGTGTAGGAGGCCGTGCCGCCCGAGGCGGTGACCGTGGCGCTGTAAGCCGTGCCGGTGACAGGTGTCGCCAGACCTGCTGGGCTCAGGGTGATCGTCGGGCACACGGGAGCCAGCGTGTAGCTTTGCGTGCCGATGCAGCCGCCCACGTCGGTGGCGCGGACGGTGAAGGTGGCGCTGGCGGTGCCGGTCGGCGTGCCGCTGATGACGCCTGTGGAACTCAGCGTCAGCCCGGCCGGAAGCGTGCCGCTGCTCACGGCATAGGTGTAGGAGGGCGATCCACCGGCGGCAGTGACGGCATTGCTGAAGGCTGTGCCGACGACGGGTGTGTCGAGCGTGGCGGGGCTGAGCGTGATCACCGGGCACACCACATTGATGATGTAATCCTCGACCTCGCCATTGCCCGCAGCGCCGGTGGCGGTAAGGCCGCTGGTGGTGGAAAGGCGCAGGCGCATGCCCAGGTTCATGGAGGTCAGGGCCGTGGTGGGCACGGGCACGCTGACATTGACCTCGGCATCCGTGCCGGTGGGCACGCTGGTCTGGAGGCGCTCGCCGCTGTCCAGGAAGTCACCGTCCATGTTCCAATCGAACATCGTGACCAGGAAAGCCGTGGTGCCGGACTGGTTGTAAGCCTTCACCGGCAGGGTGATCGTCCGCCCCTTCACAAAGGCGGGCATGGTGGCAATGGAGTCCTCATCGTCCTTGTTGTCGTTGTCATCACCCAGGGCGTTGTTGGCGGGGCTGGCCGCGTGTTCACCGTCGATCAGGTCGCCCAGGCGCAGGGTGGAGTTGATGACATGGGTCGGGCCGCCGTTTTCCTGCGCGGTCTGGTAGTTCAGCGCACCGGTGCTGGAATTGGTGTCCGGCAGGTCGCCGAAGTCGAGCGACGCCGACTCGATCTGCAGGCTCAGGGTCTTGCCGTAGGAGCTCGGCACATACTCGATGAAGGCGCCGTCGTAGGCGAGGGTGTCGGCCCGCAGCCGCGCCACGCAGTCACCGTAGCGGGTGGCAACATAGATTTTGTTATCCACCGGGTTCCAGCGCAGGCCCCAGGCATCCTCGACACCGGCATTGTTCAGGGGAGTCGGCTCCTGGTAGGTCGCCAGCAGGGCGCCCTGCGGGCTGAATTTGCGGATGGTCGAGGCGCTGACCGTCGGAGGATTGTCGAAGATCGCCACCTCGGCCGTGTAGATGTTGCCGGAGTTGTCCACGTCAATGCCGGTCAGGTCGTTCAGGCCGGTGATGATGGCGCTGTAGCTCCGCGTGGCGGGACTGGTGAAGGTGCTCGGCTTGGGATCGACCCGGAAGACCTTGCCGCTGCCGCGAATGGAGCTGCCGTTGGGGAAGGTGGAGCTTTCGTAGTTGTCAGCCACGTAGAGGAACCCATCCGCACCCACCGAGATGCCCCAGGTCACCGCATTGGTGCCGGTGAGGTTGACGCGGCCGAGTTCGCTGCCGGTGGTGAGGCTGTTGACCGAGACATAGCTGTCGCGCGGATAGTAAATGTAGTCGCCAAGCGTGACGTGGCTCAGGCGGTAGGTGCTGGTAGAGGCACCCTGAAGCTGACCCTGAAGGTTGTAGCGGTAGGTGCCCGTAACGCCGTTGCGCAGACCGCCGACATAGATGCTCTGGCCGTTGAACCAGACGCCGTGGGGATTGGTGATGCCATGGCTGCTGTCATTCGCGTAGCTGCGCACCCAGGGAATGCCGCCCCAGGCTCCGGGGATTTCAATGCCTGTGCTGCCGGAGCCGGCAAACTTGTGGATGATGTCGAGATTGAGGTCGGCCAGGTACATCACCATGCGCTCATCCGCCGTGGCGGGCGGCACAAGGCCGATGTCCAGGGTGTTGTCGCTTTCACCGAGGGCGATGTCGAAGGTCGGCGAGCTGACCGGACCGCCGATCGGACGCTGGTAGCCGTTGCTGTCGTTGTCCTGCTGGTTGTCGTTGAGGTCGACGTCGCGGCTTGCCCAGGGCGTGGCCGGAGGCGGATTGGAAATGACCACCTTGTAGCGGCCGGCCGGCACGCTGGTGAACTGATAGACGCCGCCGCCGCTGGTGATGGTGGTGTCGTAGGAGGACTCGCCGCCGTCCACGAAGTCGCCGTCGCTGTTCGAGTCATACCACAGCGTGACGGTGATGCCGTCGATGCCGGCTTCGCCCGTGTCCTTGACACCATTGTTGTTGGCATCGTTCCAGACCGAGTTGCCGATGTTGCTGGCGGCGTAAACCACCACGGAGAAGGAGCGCGAACCGGTGCAGGAACGGGTGTCCGTGGCCCGCAGGGTGAAGGCATAGGTTCCGGCGGTGGTCGGCGTGCCGGAAAGGCTGCCGGTGGCGCTGAGCGTCAGGCCCGGAGGCAGGGTTCCGGAGGAAACGGTGAATGAGTAGGGGCTGATGCCACCGGCGGCGCTGATCGTCTGGTTGTAGCTGCTGCCGACGACGCCGTAAGTCAGGGTGCTCGGGCTGACGGTGATGGCAGGGCAGACGGGTGTGAGTGTGTAGCTGCGCGTGCCGGTGCAGCCGTTGGAGTCCGTGGACCGGATCGTGAAGGTGGCGCTGGCGCCGCTGTTTGGCGTGCCGCTGAGAACACCTCCCGCAGTCAGCGTGGCCCAGGCAGGCAGGGTGCCCGATGACACACTGTAGGAGTAACCGCCCGAGCCACCGCTGGAGGTGAAGGTCTGGCTGTAAGCCGTGCCCACCGTGGCGGTGCTCATCGTCGTCGGGCTGACCGTGATGACCGGGCAGATCTTGATCGACACCACCTGGGATCCCTGGCAGCCAAAGGTGTCCGTGGCCCGCACCGTGACGTTCACGCCGGTGCCGTTGCTGGCGGTCGGCGTTCCGGAGATGACTCCCGAGCCGAGGGTAAGGCCGGCCGGCAGGGTGCCACTGGTGACCGCATAGCTGTAGGGCGCCGTGCCGCCGCTGGCGGTAAGGGGCTGGCTGTAGGCAATGCCCAGAGTGCCGTTGGCGGCGGACGTCGGCGTGATGCTGACCGTCGGGCAGACGGGAGTGAGCGTGTAGCTGCGCGTGCCGATGCAGCCGTTCGCATCCGTGACACGAAGAGTGAAGGAAGCGGCGGAGGCCGAGGTGGGCATGCCGGAAATGACGCCCGTGCTCGTGCTCAAGGTCAGTCCGGCAGGCAGGCTGCCGCTGGCGACCGCATAGGTGTAGGGAGCCGTGCCATTGCCGCCCGAAACGGTGGCGTTGTAGGCGCTGCCGACCGTCGGTGCTGCAAGGCTGGATGGGCTGAGGGCGATGACGGGACAGACCTTGATGCTGATGTCCTGATCCTTGCTGCACCCATAGGCGTCCACCGCACGGACGGTGACGCTGATCCCGGCGCCATTGGCCAGCGTGGGAATGCCACTGATCACACCATCACTGCTCAGACTCAGCCCAGCCGGCCAAGCTCCCCCGATCGTGCTCCAGGAATAGGGTGCGGTGCCGCCCGAGGCGGAGAGGGCCTGCGAATAGGACAGCCCTAAAGTGCCGTCGGCCGGCGACGTCGGACTGACCGTGATGGCCGGGCAGGCTGCAGCTATTGTGTAGGCACGGCTGCCGGTGCAGGTCACGGAGGAGGAGGCCGGGGCGGCTCCTTCCAGGGTGTCCAGCTCATAGACATTGCCCAGCCCGTTGGTGCCAAATTCGGAGAGCCCGCCGGTTCCTGGGTTGGGCGATCCTGCCTCAGCACCCGTGTACTCGGCGTTCCAGGGATAGTTGCCAGGATCTTGCGTGCCCTTGTTGGCTTCAAACACCACACGCGCCAGCGTGGTGATCTGCGCGCGGCTGAAGCCATACGCCGCATAGTCGATGGCCAGCTCGACGACGCGGTTGTTCGATGGGCTGCGGCGGCTGAAGGCGGTGACGGCACCGGAGCCGATGCGCCCTTCCGAAGCCACAACAACCTCATAACCGTTTCCATCCGTGTTCAGGTCATTGTTGCCGTCCCGGTGGACAAACACGCCCGAGCCGCCCCAGGTGGTACCGTTTTTCGCCTCCGGCTGGTCCGTCACGACAAGCAGGCCTCCGCGGCCATCGGCTGTCGACGAAAGGCGCACGCCATAGCGGTAGGCCAGGCCTTCTTCAGACACGCCGCCATAGGCCAGATGCTTGTTTCGTGAATAAAGCCGGATGGCAAAGTAGGCGTAGCGGCCGTCCAGTCCCGTCAGTCCCTCAGTGATGTCCAGATTGCCATAATACTCAACCCCGGCTGTCGCATAGCCGCCTGCATACTGGGCATACGTCTGCGCCGTGGGGCGTTCATAGCGGTCGCTCGCATGAGCGTCCGCACCCGAGGGAACACGCCAGTGGTGGCTCGTGCTGCCACCTTGAGTGTTCAGGAAGCTGTTCTCGCCTGTGACGGCGTCTGCATGGAAGCGCGAGAACATCGGGCTGGACACGGGGGCTGATGGCGTGGCCATGCTGCCACCAGAATCGGTGGCGGTAATCGTGAATGCAAAGCTTCCAGCCGTCGTCGGCACGCCGGTCAGCTGACCAGTGGTGGAATTCAGGCTCAGACCCGCCGGCAGGCTGCCCGCCGTGACATTGAAGTTGTACGGAGCCACGCCCCCTGTGGCTGACACCGTCTGGGCATAGGCCGCGCCCACCACGGCGGAGGTGGGCGATGCCGGGTTGAGGCTGATCGTCGGGCAGGCTGGAGTGATTGTGTAGCTTCTCATGCCCACGCAACCATTCGCATCGGTGGCTGAGAGCGTGAAGGTCTGCGCGGTCAGATCCGTGGGCGTGCCGCTGATGGCCCCGGTGGATGCATTCAGAGACAGGCCCGCAGGCAGCAAGCCCGAAGCAACTGCATAGACATACGGAGCCGCCCCACCCGTGACCGAGACCGTCTGCGAATAGGCACTGCTGACCACCGCGCTGCTGGAGATCGACGGCAGGTTGATGGCGGGACAGACCAGGAAAAGGAGGGCCTGATCCTGGAAGCAGCCGTTGGCATCCGCTGCGCGCAGCGTCACGCTCACTCCCGCGCCGTTGGCCGTCGCCGGCGTGCCGGAGATCAAGCCACCCGTGCTGAGCGTGAGTCCGCCGGGCAGGGTGCCGGAGGCAACCGTCCAGACATACGGAGACACACCGCCGGAGGCACCCATCAGTTGAGTGAAGGGCTGACCAACGGAGGCCGAGACAGTCGCAGTCGGCGAAATGCTGATCGACGGGCAAACGGGAGTTAGGGAGTAAGCACGTGTGGCGGAGCAGCCATTCGCATCCGTGGCACGGACCGTGAAGCTGGCCGCCGCCGCGCTGGTGGGCGTGCCGCTGATGACACCCGTGGAGGGATTCAGTGTCGCCCAGGCGGGCAGGCTGCCGCTGCTGACCGTGAAGGAATAAGGCGCCGTGCCGCCGCTGGCGGCCACCGTGGCGCTGTAGGCGGCACCGACCGTGGGGGCGGCCAGGCTGGTCGGGCTGACCGTGATGACCGGGCAGACCTGGACGGCGACCACCTGCGTGCCCTGGCAGCCATAGGCGTCCGTCACACGCACCGTCACACTCATAGCCGGGCTGGCCGTGGCCGACGGCGTGCCGCTGATCACACCGGTGCTGGCATTGAGCGAAAGCCCCGTGGGCAGCGTGCCGCTCGTGAGGGTCCAGCTTCCATAAGGTGCGGTGCCGCCGCTGGC
>JBIJBP010000180.1:0-8195 GCA_044345155.1 Prosthecobacter sp.
ATGAGGATGTTCGCCGGCTTGATGTCACGGTGGGCGACGCCGCGGTCGTGGGCGAACTGGAGTGCGTCGCAGAGCTGGGCGATGATCTGGCGGGTGCGTTCGACCGTGATTTCACCCTGGCGGGTGCACCGGTGAAGGTCGCTGCCTTCCACATATTCCATGACCAGGAACAGGTGGCGCTCGTGAGTCTGGCCGAAGTCAAAGACAGCGACGATGTGGGGATGGACCAGCTTTGCCATCGCCCGGGCCTCCTTGATGAAGCGCTGCACGTCGTCCGCGTTTTGCGCCAGGGTGGCGGGCAGGACCTTCACGGCCACCCAGCGGTCAAGGGTGATCTGCCGCGCCTTGTAAACCGCGCCCATGCCGCCGATGCCGACGATTTCATGAAACTCATACTGGGGCAGAAGCCTGGCCAGTTCCTCAAGCGAAGGATGTGGCATGTCCTCCGTTTGCGGAACGGGTTCAAGTCGCTGGGCTTCGGGCTCTGGATCAGGCATCAGGTCGCGGGTGGTGATACTAGCAGGTTGTGATCCATTGCCAACAGGGGAAGCGGCTACGGGCATGCCTGCCAGGGCCTCATTTTGAGAAGGGTCGGCAAGCATCGTCCCTGAGGGGCGTATCATGATCAGCCTGGATGGAAGCCTTCCCCCAACCAACTCCGTTTCTACGCCGTGACATCCTCGGTGGTGTTGGCGGCATTGCCATGACGGCCCTGCTGGCTCGTGAACTTCGCGGCGAGCAGGCCTGGCGGCCGCCCGACGGCCTGCCGGTGATCCCGGCACGGACGAAGCGCGTGATCTGGCTGTTCATGCGCGGCGGCGTCAGCCACATGGAGAGCTTTGACCCCAAGCCGGCGATCAACCAGTATGCCGGCAAGTCCATCGGCGAGACGCCTTACAAGGACGTTCAGGATCCTGAGAAGCTCAAGAAGGTGCGCGTGGTCGTGGTGAACGACGCCAACGGCAAGCAGCGCAACACGATCTACCCGCTGCAGACAGGCTGGAAAAGGTACGGGCAATGCGGCATGGAGGTGAGCGACTGGTTTCCAAACATCGGTTCCTGCGCCGACGAGATCGCCTTCATCCGCAGCATGTGGACCACGGACGACAATCATGGCGCCCAGGTCCAGTTCCATAGCGGCCGCCACATGCTGGAGCCGCGTGTGCCGACCCTTGGCGCCTGGGTGAGCTACGGGCTTGGCTCGATGACGGACAACCTGCCGTCCTTCATCAACATGGGGCCGCGCTACTTTGACGTGAGGGACGGTCATTACCTGGGCCCCGCCTACGACGCCGTGAACCTGAAGGTCGATCCGAAGAATCCGCTCACGTTTGCTACGCCCGAGTTTGAAGTCGGCAGGGCGGAGCAGAAGGCGCAGTTTGACCTGATCCACCGGCTGAACAGCCTCGCCGCCGGGCAGTATCCGGGGGACAAGACGCTCTCCGCACGCATGAAGAGCTACCAGCTTGCCTTCAACATGCAGAGCGCCGTGCCGGAGACGATGAACCTGGATGGTGAGAGCGCGGAGACGAAGAGGCTCTACGGCCTGGATGACAAGGAGACGGAACCCTTTGCCCGCCAGCTTATTGTCGCGCGACGGCTTGCCGAACGCGGCGTGCGCTTCATCCAGATCCAGCATGGTGACGGTGCTGCGGGCGCCTGGGATTCGCATGCGGGCCTGAAGAAAAATCACTCCACGCTCGCCCGGCAGGTGGACCGCCCGATCTCCGGCCTGCTCAAGGACCTGAAGCAGCGCGGCCTGCTGGACGACACGCTGGTGGTGTTCGCCACCGAGTTTGGCCGCACTCCAGGCTCGCAGGGCAGCGACGGCCGCGACCATCACCCGTATGGCTTCAGCGTCTGGATGGCGGGCGGCGGGGTGAAGGGCGGAACCATTCATGGCTCGACGGATGAGCTGGGCTTCCATGCCGTCGAGCACCCCCATTACGTCACCGACGTGCATGCGACGATCCTGCACCTGCTGGGGCTGGATCCTCACCGGCTGGAGATTCCCGGGCGCAAGCGGCTGGAGCGCGACTTCGGCCATGTCATCCGGGAGATCCTGGCCTGATCCGGGGCGACGGTTTTTTGGAGGGCAAAAACATCCTTGCCAAAATAGCGGATGAGAATTCAATATACCGTCATCCATGAAAGCACTCGTCAAAGCACGTGCGGAACGCGGCCTGTGGCTCCAGGACGTGCCTGAGCCTGAGGTCGGGATCAACGACGTCCTTATCAGGGTGAGGAAAACCGGCATCTGCGGCACGGACCTGCACATCTACCGATGGGATGCCTGGGCGCAGAAGACCATTCCCGTGCCGATGGTCGTCGGCCATGAGTTTGTGGGCGAAGTGGTGTGTGTCGGCGGCAACGTGAACGACTTTCATCCAGGTGAGATTGTCAGCGCCGAAGGACACGTGGTCTGCGGTCGCTGCCGCAACTGCCTGGCGGGCCGCCGTCACCTCTGCAAGGACACGGTCGGCATCGGAGTGAACCGTGCCGGCGCCTTTGCCGAATACATCAGCGTGCCAATGACGAACGTCTGGCATCACCGTGAAGGCGTGGACGAGGAGGTGGCCAGCATCTTTGATCCCTTTGGCAACGCCGTTCACACGGCGCTGGCCTTTGAATGCCTGGGGGAGGATGTGTTGATCACCGGGGCAGGCCCCATCGGCATCATGGCCATCCCCGTGGTCAGGCATGCCGGGGCACGCCATGTCGTCATCACCGACGTGAACGAGTATCGGCTCGACCTGGCCAGGAAGATGGGGGCCACGGTGGCCTTGAACGTGCGGGATGGCAGGATCGCGGATGTACAGAGGCGGCTTGGCATGAAGGAGGGCTTTGACGTGGGGCTGGAGATGAGCGGCAACGCCTCGGCCTTCCGGGAGATGATCGACAACATGTGCCATGGCGGCAAGATCGCCATGCTCGGCATTCCTTCGGAGCCCATCGCCATCGACTGGAACAAGGTCATCTTCAACATGCTCACCATCCACGGCATCTACGGCCGCGAGATGTATGAAACCTGGTACCAGATGAGCGTCATGCTGGAGAGCGGCGTGAACATCAAGCCTGTCATCACCCACCGTTTTCACTTCTCGGAGTTTGAGAAGGGGTTTGCCGCGATGGAGTGCGGAGACTGCGGCAAGGTGGTGCTGGACTGGACCACGTAGTCCTGCGTCTTGTCCTGCCATGCCGTATCCTTTTTCCAGCCCGATCAGCCGAAGCCTCCATACGTTCTGTCATGAACCCTGCCTTTCAAGAGCACCTTTCCTCCCAGCTCGAAGCCATTCGCGCCGCCGGCACTTACAAGCATGAGCGGGTGCTGAGCACGCCGCAGGGCACCCTGGTGCGGGCGAACGGCGGGGGACATGTCCTCAATCTTTGCGCGAACAACTACCTCGGCCTGGCCCAGCATCCCAAGGTCAGGCAGGCGGCGCATGAGGCGCTGGAGCAATGGGGCTACGGTCTGGCCAGCGTGCGTTTCATCTGCGGGACGCAGGGCGTACACAAGGAGCTGGAGGCGGCGCTGTCCGGTTTCCTTGGCACGGAGGACACAATCCTTTATGGCTCCTGCTTTGACGCCAATGGGGGGCTTTTCGAAACCCTGCTTGGCCCCGAGGACGCGGTCATCAGCGACGAGCTGAACCATGCCTCGATCATCGACGGCATCCGCCTGAGCAAGGCGCGCCGTTTCCGCTACCGTAATTGTGACATGGCGGATCTTGAGGTGCAGCTGAAGGCGGCGGATGCCGCCGGTGCGCGGTTCAAGCTGATCGCCACGGACGGGGTTTTCTCGATGGACGGCTTCATCGCGCCGCTGAAGGAGATCTGCGACCTGGCGGAACGATACGGCGCGCTGGTGATGGTCGATGATTCGCACGCCGTCGGGTTCATGGGCAGGACCGGGCGCGGAACACACGAGCATTGCGGCGTGATGGGGCGTGTGGACATTCTCACGGGCACGCTGGGCAAGGCCCTGGGCGGGGCCAGCGGCGGCTATGCCAGTGGGCGCAGGGAGATCATTGAGCTGCTGCGGCAGCGCTCGCGACCGTACTTGTTCAGCAACACACTGTGTCCTTCGATCGCCGGAGCCTCGATCGCGGCCCTGGAACTTCTGGGGCAAAGCACCGCCTTGCGTGATGCGCTGGAGGCAAACACGCGCTGGTTCCGGGCGGCGATGACGGAGGCGGGTTTTGACATCCTGCCTGGGGAGCACCCCATCGTGCCCGTCATGCTGGGGGATGCGGCGCTGGCGGCGAGGTTTGCTGATGCGATGCTTGGCTGCGGGGTTTATGTTGTCGGCTTCAGCCATCCGGTGGTGCCGCAGGGCAGGGCGCGTATTCGCACCCAGGTCAGCGCCGCCCACTCGCGTGAGGATCTGGAGCGGGCGGTGAAGGCCTTTGTGGAGGTCAGGGGGCGGCTTGCCGTCTGATCTGCCGCCCGGTTTTTTGAGGATGAAAACGGCCTTATCACGGTCTAATCCAAATGATGGACACCCTGTCCGCCACCCTCCTGCTGCTGACGATCATGGATCCGCTGGGCAATGTTGCCACGTTTGTCTCCGGTCTGCGTCCCGTGCCCCCGGAGCGGCGTCTGCGGGTCATTGCGCGGGAGCTGGTGTTTGCGCTGGCGATCCTGCTGGCGTTCCTTTTTCTCGGGACCCGGCTGCTGGGGCTGCTGCACCTGAAGCAGGAGGCGCTTTTCATCAGTGGGGGCGTCGTCCTGTTCCTGATCGCCCTGAAGATGATCTTTCCGCCCGGGCAGCGGGATGAGGAGCAGTTGCAGGAGCCGTTCATCGTGCCGCTGGCCACGCCGATGGTGGCGGGGCCCTCGGTGCTGGCGACGCTGCTGGTGCTGGTGAGCACCTATCCTGACCAGTTCTGGCAATGGTTCATCGCCCTGTGCACGGCCTGGGGCATCACGGCGGCCGTCCTGCTCTGTGCTCCGGCCATCGCCCGGGTGCTGAAGGAGCGCGGGGCGCTGGCGGTTGAGCGTTTGATGGGCATGCTGCTGGTCATGGTGGCCGTGCAGATGTTTCTCAACGGTCTCGAGCATTACCTGAAAACCTGAACCGACATGCCTGCCTGGATCGAATACTTTGCCGTCGCCGTCTGTGCGGTCACCGCCGTGCTGGCGGCCGAGGGGAAGCGCATGGACCTGTTTGGCGTGCTGGTGCTGGCGCTGGTGACCTCGGTGGGAGGCGGCACCCTCCGTGACTTGTGCCTGGGGGTGCGGCCGGTGTTCTGGGTCGAGCAGCCGCCTGTGGTTTGGACGGCGTTGATTGCAGCGGCGGTGACCTTTGTGATTGTCCGGTTTGTGCATCTGCCAGGAAGGCTGCTGGCGGTGGCGGACGCCTTTGGCCTGGCCCTTTTCGGCATCGTGGGGACGGAAAAGGCGCTGGCTCATGGCGCTCCGGGGCTGGTGGCGGTGCTGCTGGGCATTGTGACGGGCGTGGCGGGCGGCATTTTGCGGGATGTGCTGCGCCGGGAAATCCCCTGGGTCTTCCAGGCGGAGGTCGAGCTGTATGCGACGGCCCTGTTTGCAGGCGCTCTGGTTTTTGTGCTGCTGAGGGAGTGGCTGCCGCCTTCGGAATCCCATCGTTACATCGGCATGGGGGTCATCCTGGCGATCCGGTTTGCGGCCATGCGCTGGAAGCTGAGGCTGCCCTCCTTCCAGACCCGGCGCTGATGTTTTTCAGGCGACACCGGTTGCCAGGGAAATGGGGATAGCTTTAATCATCCTGCATGAACCGTGATGTCACAGAAGCCCAGGTGCGGGCCGTCCTTCCCCTGGACGGCAGTTTTGCCGTGTTCCTTGGGAACGAGGACAAGACCTTCGTGATCTATGTGGACGAGGCGGTCGGCGCCGCCATCTCCATGTTCATGCGCGGGGTGTCCAAGGAGCGGCCGCTGACGCATGACCTCATGGCCTCCGTCCTGATGGCCTTCGGGGCGAAGGTGGACCGGGTGATCATCAACAATGTGGAGGGCACGGTCTTTTTCGCCCGGATCATCATCTCGGCCGAGAACCAACTCCATGCCCGGAAGGTCATCGAGCTGGACGCCAGGCCCAGCGACAGTCTGGCGATTGCGCTTCAACAAAGCGCGCCCATTTTTGTGGCCAAGCACGTCTGGGACAGCGTGGAGGACGTGAGCGCGACCCTGGAGGAAATCGAGAAGCGCAGTGCAGAACAGGCTTCTGCAGACTCCTCACTGGCTGCTGGTGAAGGAGTGGAGGATGAAAACGTGGAGGAAATTGACCCTGACGACCTTGACCTGGACGGCCTTCAGGGGATCGACCTGGAGGATGAGGGAGGGGACGAAGACGGTCATGGCAAGGGATACGATGATGGCTACGGCCGCCCTGACGACGATGACGATGAAGGGGAGGAGTGGAAAAAAGGCAGCTGAAGCCGGCGGGCAGTCTTGCCTTCAGCGGCATCCGCGCTTTTTTTGTCTCATGACTGTCACCCTGAACGGTTCCAAGCGTGAGTTTCCTGGATCCATGCCCATGCCCGCCTTTCTGGAGGCGCTGGGCCTGGCGGGCAAGCCAGTCGTGGTTGAGCAGAACCAGGTGGCGCTGCTTCCTCGGGAGCTGGCGGAGGCCGTGGTGAAGGACGGCGACGTGCTTGAAGTGGTGCAGATCACCGCCGGAGGCTGAGGTCATGTTCAAGAACGCAGCCATCCTGCTTCTGGCATCCGCCCTGGCTGCATTTTGGTGGCGTGACCTGCGCAGGCCGGTCACGCAGCCAATCCTCGAACCGCCGCTCCATCCGGTGGAGAAGCTGGTGGCTGATCATGCCGCGCGGCCCGGTTTCGCAGGGGCTGCCCTCGGCTTCTGCCTTCTCGATCCTGACGGGCGTGTGGTGGCCGGAAAAAACCCGCAAGTGGCGCTGATCCCCGCATCCAGCCTCAAGACGGTGACCACGGCCACAGCCTTGGAAAAATGGGGGCCGGATCACCGGATCGAGACTCGTCTGACAGCGACGGCGGAGATTCTGGACGGGGGGATCGCAGGGGACCTGGTCATCGTAGGTGGCGGTGATCCCATGCTGTCGCTGAAGGACCTCCGAAACTGGGCCGCGCAGCTCCAAAAACGTGGCTTGAAGCGCGTGACGGGACGGATTCTCGGGGACGGAAGACTTTTCCCTGGAAGCTTTTACGATGATTTTTGGAACTGGGGTGACCTCGGCAACGGCTATGGCAGCCCGGTTTGTGGACTCAATCTGGAGCACAACCGCTATGTCGTGGTTTTTCGTGCGGCTGACCAGGTGGGCGGGCCGACGGCCTTGCTGGGAATGGTGCCTGAGGTGCCGGGGGTCACCTGGGTGAATGAAACGCTGACCGGTGCCGTGGATTCTGGTGACGGAGTTGTGATCCATGGCGGTGAGCGCACCAGCGTGCTGCATTTCCGCGGAACCGTGCCGCTGGGACAGCCTGCCTTTCAGGTGACGGGCGCAGTCCCGGATCCGGAACGCTATGCGGCACATCATTTGAAGCGGGCCCTTATCGAAGCAGGCATTGAGGTGGCCGGGGCGGCGGAGGCCGTGAAGGGGCGTGCTGCCGGGCAGGTGGAGCTTCTCAGACATGTCTCACCCACGCTGCTGGACATCATCACCAGCATCCACGCCACTTCTGACAACCACGAAACCGAGTGTCTGTTCCGACTGCTGGGCCTCAGGCAATCCAAGGCTGCCGAAGAGGTGGTCAGGGAGCATTGGAAAGCACGTGGCCTTGAGTTTTCAGGCCTTCGGATGGAGGACGGCTGCGGCTTGGCCAGGGCGGACTTCATCACGCCCCACGACCTGGCGCGCCTGCAGTTTCTGGCTGCTGCAGGGCCGCATGGGATGGTTTACAAGGCGTCGCTGCTTCAAAAAGGGGCATTGCGCTGGAAGGGCGGAGCGATGTCCGGGGTTCGCTCTGTCACCGGAATTGTCACGAGATCAGACGAGCGTGAGATGTCCTTTGCCCTCATGGTGAATCATTATGCGGACGCAGGGGCGGTTGCCGCCCTGAGGGAGTTGTTCATCGAGGAAATCAGCCGCCTGTGAGCTGCTCTGCATTAGAGCATTTTAAATAATAATGTGGCTTATTGGTGGAGTTGTGCGATATGGATATGCATGGCCACACTCTCCCTGGATCTGCGTGAACGTATCATCAAAGCCTGTGACAAGGGCGAGCACACTCGCG
>JBIJBP010000007.1:0-70626 GCA_044345155.1 Prosthecobacter sp.
TCACCCCCCAAAACCACCTGAAGGCAGGCCGAAAGGCCTGCCTTTGGCGTTTCTTGGGGAGAACCGCCCGCATCCTGCGAGGCTCCACCCCGGGCTTGCGTTTCCCGTCCCCGCTGGCAAAGAAACCTTCCACTTTTCCAACCCCTTTCCCCGACCGACTATGAACCTGACTCGAACCGCCTACGGCACCTGGAGTGGTGGCCGCTTCATGCACTATGGTGAACAGCTTTCCGAAGAGCACTACATGCAGCTCATGCGCGACTCCTTCCACAAGGGCGTCCGCACCTTCGTCACGGCGGATGTCTATGGCGTGGGCCGGGCAGACGCCCTGCTTGGCGAGGCCCTGAAGGGCATCCCCCGTGAGGAATACTGCCTCGTCGGCATCGTCGGCCACGACATTTATGAAGGCATCCGTCAGGGCTCCCGGGGCTACCCTCGCTTCACCGACCCCTCCCTGCGTGGTCCCGACAAGTATTACGACTACCTCAAGATGGCGACGGAGAAGAGTCTCGAGCGCTGCCAGAGCTCCAAGTTTGACCTGCTCATGCTGCACAATCCGGACAGCATCAGCTACACCAGCGAAAAGGTCTGGGACGCCTTCACCCGCATCCGTGACGAAGGCATGACCGACCGCCTCGGCATCGCCCCCGGCCCCGCCAACGGCTTCACCCTCGACATGATCGAATGCTTCGAGCGCTACGGCGACCGCATGGACTGGGCGATGATCATCCTCAACCCCTTTGAACCCTGGCCAGGCCAGCACGTGCTCGCCGCTGCCGAGAAGAACAAGGTCGACATCCTCGCCCGCGTCGTTGACTACGGCGGCCTTTTCCATGATGACGTGAAGCCCGGTCATAAGTTCCGTGACGGCGACCACCGCACCCATCGTCCGGGAGAGTGGATCGAGCACGGCGTGGAACGCCTGGAAAAAGTCCGCCCCATCGCCCAGAAGCACGGCCTCAGCATGCTGCAGCTCGCCTGCCTCTGGACCCTGGGCAACACCGCCGTGAAAAGCGTCGTCCCCACCCTCATCCAGGAACATGGCGAAGGGGCCCGCAGCATCGAAAGCAAGCTCGACGACCTCGCCGCCCTGCCCGAACAACGCCTGAGCCGCGAGGAGATCGAAACGATTCGTCAGATCGGCGACAACACCGGCTGCATGGCCCTCAAAGGTGCCAGCAACCGCCACCCCGCCGACATGGAACCGCGCGCCGACGAATGGGCCATGCGCGATGACCTCGTCAGCCTCGCCGGCCGCTACGGCCTGGAATGGGCCTGGTGAGGCTCGCGTGGCATGGCAATGACCGCGTTTCACAGACGCCCCTCAGGGCGTCTGCGAATGTGTCGTGGTGGGCTGCAAGAAAATAACCAAGGTTCAGGGAGCCAATGCCCAAGGAAGGCCCAATTTCCCAGGATGAAGACCGTACCGAGCGGCGGATCCTTCCATGCGGTCATGAGATGAAACTCAAGCCTCTCTGGGCACCCTCTCGCCGACCAACCTGGGTGTATTGGGGATTCCATGGTCATCGGAGCTTGGGCATTGCCCCTCCCACGCCCGTCTCACGGATTTCCCGGCTCAAATTGGATCGAGTAAAGATCCGCGTCCTTCAGCGCAAAACGCAACCTTACGGCCTTGCCGGCCAGCGAGCTGACATCGCCGCCGTTCTTCCACACAACGGCGCGCTGAATCGAATCGCCAAACTGCTCCTCGCAATCCATCAGGCTGAAACCAGGGAGGGCCACGCCTTTTTCATCCTGGATTTCCACCCGCACCCCGCCTGCGACGGAGCTGGCAAAGTTCATCGTCAGCGTCCTGCCGCTGAAGGCCAGGGGTTTAGTGATCAACTCGCCGCCGCTCATCGGCGCATGGATGGACACAAACCCGTCCTGTCGTAGCGTGTAGCGGCGCAGAACGCTGCTTTTGCCCGTCCAGTAGCTCTCGGTCGCATACAGGCTCAGTTCATCGGGCGCCCCCTCCAGCGCCGACTTCGTCTCCACCAGATGCCAGGCGATGTATTGATGACCATAGTTCCAGGTGCCCGGCCGCTCGATGCCCGGCGGCAGGAAGGCCTCGTTCCAGCGCTTGAAATTCACCCCGTCACGGCTGGCCATGAACAGACCCTCCGTCACCGCCATGCCATAGCGGTCGCTGGCCTTCGAGCGCCACTCGCGGTGCTCACGCTCCGGCAGGGAGCGCAGGCTCTCCGACCAGCCACGCTCCACGTACCGTGTCGGAAAACCCAGCAGCAGGTGCGGCGCACGCGCATAGGGCTTCACCTGGTTGGTGTAGAGCTGCTCGCTGGGGGAATCCACATAGGCCAGATCACGTGGATTTTCCCAGTGCAGGAAGTCCTTCGAAGTGGCCGTGCGGATGGCACGATCACCCGCCGGCTTCCAATTCTTCTCATCCGTCACACCACCCGTGAAATAGCGCCAGTAGGCCCGGTAGAGCCCGGCGCCGGCATCCCAGAACGCCAGGTTTTGGGAATCAAAGGCACCGTCGGTGATCACCGGCGTCTCCTGCATCGGCGACCAGCGAAGGCCGTCCGGCGAATGGAAGGCCAGCAGACCTTTGGGCGAATCCGAGCGCACGATGGCCTTGTAGCGCGACTCGGGTTTCGCGGCGGGATTGTCATCCTTGAACACGGCGATGTGCCCCGGATCAGGCTTCGCGGCCCCCATCATTCCCGGTGCCAGGACGATGTTGTTGGCCTTCGACCCCTTGTATTCAAACAGACCCAGCTCCGGCTTGCGCCAATGGATGCCGTCCTCGCTTTCCGCATAGCAGGTGAAGAGCGGATGCTCGCCCGTGTTCACCTTGCCGGGCGTCACCGTGAGCTGCCAGGCCTTGTAGTACATCCGATATTTGCCGCCGTCGCGGAAGACGCTGTGGTAGCCGGTGCCGCTGCCCTCCCAGGGAGCGTCATGGGTGAGGGCGGCCTCCTGCGGCTGTGGTTGATGCAAACGTTGTTCGGCCCTGCCGGTCAGGCTGCCGATGAGGTGATCGTCCACGAAAAGCTCACGCCGGGAGCCCATCGGGATGACATCAGCGGCGAGCAGTGAAGTGGCGGAAGCCAGGAGGATCAGGGCACGTTTCATGGGCAAAACTACGCAGGCAGGCACTCACGGCTTGCCGGTTCCAGCCTGGTCCCAGAACGGGACTGCCATGCCCACCCCGCCTGCCGAACGTTGTCGAACAGACGACTGGCAGCCTTGTTTTGCCCTTGCACGCCAACGGGCCAGCGGCATCCTCCGCGCCCCTTCCTTCCCATGTCTGAACCCCAGCGCACCACCGTCGGCATCGATTTCGGCGGCACCTTTGTGAAAATCGGCGTCTGCCGCGGCGGCGAGCTCCTGTTCACCGACGAGCCCATCCCGACCTCCAGCTTCGCCGGCCCCGCCGCCCTGATCACCGAAATGGCAGCGCGTGTGGAAAAGCTGCGCAAGACCTACCCGGACATCTGCGCCATCGGCGTCGGTGTGCCCGGCCTGGTGGACTTCGAGCACGGCTTCGTCCACATCCTCACCAACGTGCCCGGCTGGAAACACGTGCCGCTGAAGGCCATCCTGGGCGAGAAGACCGGCCTTCCCGTCGTGGTCGAAAACGACGCCAACGCCATGGCCTGGGCTGAGTTTCGCTACGGGGCTGGACGTGGCCTGAACAACGTCGTCGCGCTTACCATGGGCACCGGCATCGGCGGCGCCCTCGTCCTCAACGGCCAGATGTATCGCGGCAGCGGCTGCGCGGCCGGCGAGGTCGGCCAGATGAGCATCGACTGCGACGGCAGGGCCGGCCACTACGGCAATCTGGGCGCCCTGGAAAAATACACCGGTAACAAGGAGATCGCCGAACACGCCGTGCAGCGCTACGCCGAGGCCCACATCACCAAGTCCGTCGAGGACTGCACGCCCAAGAAGATCGCCGAGGCCGCCAAGGCTGGTGACGACATCGCCCGCCAGGTCTGGGACGAGATCGCCGACTGGCTTGGCACCGCCATCTCCAGCATCGCCTGGCTGCTCAATCCGGACGCCTTCATCATCGGCGGCGGCGTGGCCCAGGCCGGTGACCTGATCTTTGATCCGCTCAAGCGCAAGGTGCAGTCCATGCTCAGCACCGTCGTGTGGGAACGCCTGCAGATTCTGCCCGCCAAGTTCAGCAACGAGGCCGGCATCATCGGCAACGCCGCCCTGGCCGCCGACGCTGTCTCGGCGTAAGCTTCCGTCATGGACCTCGCCACCGAATCCCTCATCCAGGCCGCCCTCGCGGAGGACATCGGCCCTGGCGACATCACCTCGGCCTATTTCGTCCCGGAAACCCTTACCTCCTCGGCCGTCATCGTCGCCCGCGAGCCAGGCGTCATGTCCGGCATGGACGTCGCACGGCGCGTGTTTGAACTCGTCGACGACCACCTGCTGACCCGCCCATTGAAACAGGACGGCGAGGCCTTCGAAAAGGGCGATGTCATCCTGGAAATTCAGGGCCCCACGCGCGGCATCCTGACCGGCGAGCGCACAGCCCTGAACTTCCTCCAGCACCTCTGCGGCATCGCCGCCCAGACGCGCCGTTATGTGGAGGCCGTCCGCCCGCATCCCGTCCAGATCTGGGACACCCGCAAGACCACCCCCGGCTGGCGTCTTTTGGAAAAGGCCGCCGTGAAGGCAGGCGGCGGCACCAATCACCGCATGGGCCTCTACGACCACGTGATGGTGAAGGACAACCACATCGCCGCCAACGGCTCCAATGAAGCCCTTCAGGCCGCGATCGACCGGGTGCGCAGCGACCGCCCCGGCACCCGCATCCAGCTGGAATGCGACACGCTGGAGCAGATGCAGCGTTTTCTGAACCTGCGCGGGGTCGACATGCTCCTGCTCGACAACATGGGCTGTGAACGCCTGCGCCAGGCGGTCGCCCTCAACGCCGGCAGGCTGTGGCTGGAAGCCAGCGGTGGCATCACCCTCGAAACCATCCGTGAAGTCGCCGCCACCGGCGTGAACGCCATCTCCGTCGGCGCCCTAACTCACACCGTGCGGGCCCTGGACCTCGGGCTCGATTTCCTGGCCTGACCCGACGGCAATCTTTGTCACAGCAGTGGTTCCTGAGGCTACTGGCAAAGAGATGCCGTTGTCCCGCCTATCCATCTGTTTGGTCATCGCCGCCCTATTGGCTGGCTGCAAAAGCAGGCCCGCCCCCGAAAAGCCCGTGCAGGCCCTGGCGGAGACGGAGTATTTCCTCCGCTACATCAAGCCGCTCTTCGCCACGCGTTGTGTCGCCTGTCATCGCGGAGCAGCCGCCCCGGCAGGCCTTTCCCTGGTGCAACGAAGCGGTCTCTACGCCCCCCGCAAACGCGACCGGGCCTTTGTAGTGCCAGGTGATCCCTCCGCCAGCCTGCTGCTGACCTCGGTCGAAGCCAACGGCAGCCATCCCCGCACCATCCCCAGGCTCCGTGGCACGTTGACAGATTGGGAACTGGGTGCCCTTCATGAGTGGATCGAGGACGGTGCCTTCTGGCCCGACAATCCAGACGGCTTCATCCAGCCGGTGGATCCGTTGCTGGGCAAGGTGCAGCGCTGACCCCGGCGCCCCGCCCGCCATCATGAACCTGCTCTACCCCCGCCTGACCCTGCGTCAGTTCCTCTGGATGATCGTCTTCGGCTTCGGCGGAGCCCTGATTGCCGGAGTCTACGGCATCCTCCACGATCAGGTCACCTTCGAAATCGGGCCCGAGTACTTCACCGTGTTCAAATTCCAGCAGTTCCATGACCTCTCCAAAACCCAGCCCGAAAGGATCATTGTGGCCGAAATTGGCTTCCTGGCCACCTGGTGGGTCGGCTTCTTCTCGGGTTGGTTCATGGGTCGGCTTTCCCTGCCCCATCTACAGCTCCAAAAGGCCGCCCGGCTCAGCTTGAAAGGTGTCGCTGTGATGATGCTGACCGCCCTGGTCTTCGCCACCGCTTCCTATTTCAGGGCCCCCACCAGCCCCGACGATCCCCGGATGGACACCTGGGAACGAATGCTGGCCGGGAGGGACATCATCGACCCCGTGGCCTTTGTTCAGGTGGCCTACATTCACAACGCCAGCTACCTGGGCGGACTGGCGGGGCTGATCGTCGCCCTCATCTGGATGCGAAAAACTCGAACATCAGCCGCAAACTCCGCCTGAATCCCCGCTTCCCCAGAGAAGTTCCAAAGCCCGGCCTGCCGAGCTTGTGAAATTTTTCACAAATTCGCCTTGCTGGTAAATTTGCCGCGTAGAATACTGCGAAATCCCCCCAAAACCTGATGCCCACAGTCACGCGAGAGTACGAAGCCCCTGATGTCGCCGCCAAGGCAGCGATGCAGGCCGAGGGCATGGACGCTGCCGCCAAGGACATTGTCGGCGAGAAGCTGGTGCTCAACATGGGCCCGTCCCACCCGGCCACCCATGGTGTGCTGCGCCTGATCCTGGAGCTGGACGGTGAAGTCGTCAGCAAGGCCGAGCCCGATGTCGGCTTCCTGCATCGCGGCGATGAAAAGATCGCTGAGAACATGCACTACAACCAGTTCGTGCCTTACACGGACCGGCTGGATTACCTTGCTCCCCTGGCCAACAACGTCGCCTACGCCCTTGCCGTCGAGAAGCTGATGGGCTGGGAGGTTCCTGAACGCGGCCAGGCCATCCGCGTGCTCTGCTGCGAACTGGCCCGCATCTCCGCCCACCTGCTCGGCGTCGGCGTGTTCGCCATGGACGTCGGGGCGATGACCGTCTTCCTCTACACCTTCACGGAACGCGAGAAGATCTACAACCTCTGCGAGCAGCTCACCGGAGCACGCTTCACCACCAGCTACACCCGCGTCGGCGGCCAGGTGCGTGACCTGCCTTCGGGTTTCGTGGAAGCCGTCCGCACGTTCCTGAATGAACTGGAGCCGGTGATCGACGAGGTGGACAAACTCCTCACCCGCAACTCCATCTTCATCGCCCGCACCCAGGGCCTCGGAGTCATCTCCAAGGCTGACGCCATCGCCTGGGGCATCAGCGGCCCCAACCTGCGCGGTTCCGGCGTCGAGCATGACCTGCGCAAGGCCAACCCCTACCTTGGCTACGAGAAGTACGACTTCGACATCCCGATCGGCACCACAGGTGACTGCTTTGACCGCTATCTCGTCCGCATGGAGGAAATGCGTCAGAGCGTCCGCATCCTGCGCCAGGTACTCGACACGCTTCCAGGCGGCCCCATCAACGTCAGCGAGGCCAAGGGCCTTCTGCCCGCCAAGGAAAAGGTGCTCATGAAGATGGAGGAGCTCATCCACCACTTCATCATCGCCACCCAGGGCATCGACGCCCCGGCTGGTGAAGTTTACTTCGGTGCGGAAAACCCCAAGGGCGAGCTCGGCTTCTACATCCACAGCAAGGGTGGCGGCGTCCCCTACCGCCTGAAGATCCGCAGCCCCTCCTTCATCAACCTGAGCATCCTGCCGAAAATGCTCCCAGGCCACCTGCTCAGCGACATTCCTTCGGTGCTCGGCAGCCTCGATTTCGTGATGGGTGAGTGTGACCGCTGATCCCCATCACCCCAACCAATCCTTCCCCCCGCGCATCCCGATGGCCCTCGAAATCCCCGCCGAACTCGAACGCAAGATCGACGAGGTCATCACGCACTACCCGGTTTCCAAACGGAGTGCCGTGCTGCCGCTGCTGCACCTCCTCCAGCATCACTTCCGCTACATCACGGATGAAGCCGTCAACTGGGTCGCCGCCAAGCTTGGCCTGGAGCCCATCCAGGTGCTGGAAGTCGTCACCTTCTACCCCGGCTTCCGCCAGTCCGCCCCGGGCAGGTTCCACATCCGTGTCTGCCGCACCCTGTCCTGCGCCATGGCGGGCAGCTATGAGTTGATGGACTCCCTCTGCGCCGCCGCCAAGATCGACCGGAGCCACACCGACCATCACCACCCCATCGCAGTCAGCGAAGACGGCAAATACAGCATTGAGTTCGCCGAATGCCTGGCCAGCTGCGGCTTCGGCCCCGTCTGCATGGTCGAGGACGACTTCTACGAGAAGGTCGATCCCGCCAAGGCCGCCGAACTGCTGGCGCGCTACAACGCCTGATCTAAAAAAATGAGCCGGAGGTTTCCCCCCGGCCCTTTGGTTGATCGTTGAAGCGGCATTTGCCGTCGTGATTATTTGATCAGGCTCAGCGCCTTTTTCACGCTGGCACCATCATGCACCATGGCCATGAGCGCCTGGGTGATGCCCTTGGGCTTCGGATGCTGGATGACGTTGCGTCCGTAGACGATGCCCGCCGCGCCCTGCTCCAGCAGGCCCTGGGTGCGCTCCAGGATCTCCTTGTCGCTCACCCGGCCGCCGCCGCGCACCAGCACGGGAATGCCACCGGCGGTCTCGACCACCTTGTGATAAACGCTCACGTCATCGGTGGGGTCGGCCTTGATGATGTCGGCGCCGAGCTCCACGGCCTGGCGGACCAGGTGCATGATGGCGGTCAGGTCGCCGTTCACCATGTAGCCACCCGCCTTTTCGTTAGGCTGGAAGACCAGCGGCTCCACCATCATCGGCATGCCGTAATAGTCGGCCTGGGGCTTGAGGCGGAGGATGTTGTCCACGCACTGCTCATGAACCTCGGGCGCACCGGGAATCTGGAACAGGTTCACGCACACGCAGGCGGCGTCATAGCGCACGGCCTGGAGCATGGTCTCCTCGATCATCAGACTGAAGCGCGAGGATGGCAGCTCCTTGCCGTAGATGTTCGCCACATCGGTGCGCAGCACCAGGCTGGGCTTGAAGCGGCCGGGCACCTCCTGCAGGTGGCGCGCCTGGCCCAGCGTGAGCTGGATGGCGTCCGGCGCGGCGTCCACGAGGGTCTTCACGACCTTGCGCATGTCCTCGATGCCCTGGAGGAAGCCGGGCTGGTTGAAGAAGCCGTGGTCCACGGCCACGTCGAAGCAGCGACCGGACTTGGCGTTGAAAAGACGGTTGAGACGATATTGTTTCATCGGAGTGGGTTGGGGGGAATGGAGGTTGGGGATCAGCGGACGCCCATGATGTGCTTCATCACGGCAAGTTCCAGCGCTTCGTAGTCGCGGGCGTCGATCAGCTGCTGCTCAAGCTTGCGGTCCCAGGAGCGGACCTTGGCCACCAGGTGGTTGAAAATCTCAAGGCTGCCGGTGAGGTGGGCGGTGACACCCTTGCCCTTCTGCGTGCGCATGGCCTTCACGTCCAGGCCGATGAACTCGCCGCGGCGGCCGTAGCCCGCCTCCTCCAGCACACGCACCTGGTTGAAGGCGGCACGCAGGTTGGCGGAACCGAAGTTCTTGTCCTGGTCGTACTTGAGGCCGTTCTGGTCGTTCAGGTGCACGCTGCCCAGCTTGTCATGGGCCAGGGCGAAGGCCATCTCGTCACTCGGATCCAGTCCGGCGAGCTGGGCATGGGCGGTCTCAATGAGGCCTTTGACGCGCTTCGGATCACTGGAGGCGTAGGCCAGCGCCACGGCATGGCCGATGGTCGGCACATAAGCGGCGTCGGTGGGCTCGTTCGGCTTCGGCTCGATCCAGATCTCGACGTCCTTGTCATGGGCAAGCATGGCATTGAGCGTCTCCAGGATGCGCTGGTAGGCGAGACGGGCGTTCTTGCTTTCACGGATGTAGCTGCCTTCACGGGCCAGCCAGAGCACCATCGCGCCGCAGCCGATCTCACGGGCCACATCAATGCTGCGCAGGGTGCGCTCAAGGGCATAGCGGCGGTCCTTGGCGCTGTTGGCCGTGTAGCCGCCATCAATGGTCTGGGGCGCGAACCAAAGACGTGGCGCGACGAACTCGGGAACCAGCCCCTGGTTGTCGAGCATCTTCTTCACCTTGGCGCACTGCTTGGAAATCTGCGCGGGCGTCAGGCCGTCGATGCCTGGCACGACATCGTCGTCATGAAACTGCACGCCCTCAAAGCCCATCGGGCGGTAGAGCGCGAACTTCTTCTCGTGCGGGAACACAGGACGCACTTCAGGGCCGAAGGGGTCGGCGCCCTCGCTGATGTTCCAGGGGCCGAAGGAAAAACGATACTTGGTGGGTTTGCTCATGGCGGCCTGATTAAAGCAGGATCGCCGGCTTCGGCGCTACGTCTCCAGTCTCCGCAACTTCGACTATCGTCTCAATGAACCCTGGCTCACAGCGGAATTCGTGTCACGATAGTGCCCATGCGTGTCGAGCGTGAAAAAATCCAGATGCCGGGCGGACACTCGTTCCGGGTGCTGCGCTGGTCACGCACGCTGCGTGAGGTCGAATGCCTGCTGGCTCCCGGCCGGGCCGAGAAGCTCACGGGCGAAGGAACGCACTGGCACTTTCACACGGAGATGGAGCTGACGCTTTTCCGCGAGGGTCAGGGCACTCGCTTTGTCGGCGATCACATCGGCGCCTTTGAAGCGGGCGATCTCGTGCTGCTGGGCAGCAAGCTGCCTCATTACTGGCACACCCGGGCTCATTCGAGCGGCCTGTCCGTGCAGTGGCATTTTCCTGAAGGCCACCCTTTTTGGGCCTTTCCGGAGTCACTGCCGATACGCACGCTCTTTGAGCAGAGCGGACACGGATTGCGCCTGAGCGGCCTGACCGCCGCCCGCGTCGCCACCCTCATGCAGGAGATGACGACGGCCCAGGGGGTCGAGCAGCTCGCCCTGCTGTTGCGCGTACTGGCGGTCATTCACACGGCGCCGGCCAGGGAACGCGTCCGCCTTTCGGCACGTTCCTTCGCCCTGGCCGCCGAATCCCACTACCAGCAGGCCATCGCCCGGGCGCTGCGCCATGTGATCGCACGCTTCCGGGAGCCTGTTCGGCTTGAGGAAGTGCTGGCCGTCAGCGGCCTCAGCCGGCCCACCTTTGCACGTCAGTTCAAAAAGCACGCCGGCAGGACCCTGAGCGAGTTTTTAAACCACCTCCGCCTCCAGGCCGCCTGCCGGGAGCTGGTCGAAAGCGACCGTGGCGTGCTGGAAATCGCCCTGGGCTGCGGGTTCACCCAGGTCTCCTTTTTCAACCGCCTCTTCCGCCGCCTGCAGAAATGCAGCCCGACGGAATACCGGGCCCGCAGGAGGAGCTGACCGAGGTTTTTGAAGCCGCCGCCGCATTGACGCCCGTAGTTTGACAAGGCTCCCTGCCGCCTCTTGATTCACCCCATGTCCCACCACCCCGCCGACTTTCCCTCCTCGACACCCACGCTGCCCTCGAACTTCATCGTGCCGACGGTGATTGAAAACGAAGGCCGTGTCGAACGCGCCTACGACATCTACTCCCGTCTGCTGAAGGACCGCATCATCTTCCTCGGCACGGACGTGAACGACCAGGTCGCCAACGTCATCATCGCCCAGTTCCTCTTCCTTCAGATGCAGGACCCGAAGAAGGACATCCACTTCTACATCAACAGCCCGGGCGGCTCTGTCACCGCCGGCCTGGCCATCTATGACACCATGCAGTTCGTCACCTGCGACGTGAACACCTACTGCATCGGCATCTGCGCCAGCATGGGGGCCGTGCTGCTCTCCGCCGGCACCAAGGGCAAGCGCTACGCCCTGCCGAACAGCGACATCATGATCCACCAGGTTTCCGGCGGCGCCCGAGGCACGGCCAGCGATGTCGAACGCACGGTGGACTTCATGTACAAGCTGAAGCGCCGCCTGAACCGCATCCTTGCCCACCACTGCGGCAAGACCCCGGAGATCATTGAAAAGGACGCCGATCGCGACAACTACATGACCGCCGAGGAAGCCTGTGCCTACGGCCTCGTTGACAAGGTGCTGCAGAGCAACCGTGAGCTTCAGCCCGTCGCCTGACCGACAAGAACCATCCCACATGAAGGGCGGCCTCATCGGCCGCCCTTTTTCTTTGCGGCCAGCCCTGGCGTGCATCGGCTGCAAAATGTGTCAGAATCCACGCCCCATGCGAATTCCCCTCCTCGCTCTCGCCCTTGGCCTTGGCGTCTGCCCCGCCCACGCCCAGACGCTGGACCTGCGCCTGCCCACCGACAACGACTCTCTCCTCAAGGGCGACGGCGCTGCGTATTTTCAATTTGTGGACCGCAACTTCGAAGGCCAGGTCAGCTACCCTTGGGAGGGCGGCCAGTTCGGCTTCTGGCGGGACCCCCGCCGTGTCGGAGAGGGCATTGCCTATGCCCGGTTTCATGAAGGCATGGACGTGAAGCCCCTGCAACGTGACGCCCGGGGTGAACCTCTGGATGAGGTGCGCGCCATCCTCGCCGGAGAAGTCGTGCATGTCGCCCCACCGGGAAAAAGCAATTACGGCAGCTACCTCGTCATCCGCCACGACTGGGGCGAGGGGCCGTTTTATTCGCTCTACGCCCACCTGAAGGAGTATCGCGCCGATGCCGGACAAAAGGTGGCTGCAGGCCAGACCATCGCACGCATGGGCTACACGGGCAGCGGCATCGACCAACGCCGCGCCCATGTGCACGTGGAGCTGAACCTCATGCTCTCGACCGAGTTTGATCTCTGGCACAGCACGGGCTTCCGCTCGCCTAACCATCATGGCATCTACAATGGCATGAACCTCCTGGGGCTGGACATCCAGGGGCTTTATCTGGCCCATGCGAAAAACCCGGCCCTCTCGGTGGCGGCCTTTGTGAAGCAGTCCGAGGCCCGGTTTGAAGTCACCGTGCCCGGGACGGCGCAGATGGAAATCCTCAAGCGCTATCCCTGGCTGCGTGAAGCCGGCGGCAGCCCGGGACGGCCCGCCTCCTGGAAGATCCGCTGCAACCGCTGGGGCCTTCCCCTCACCGTGACGGCCTCTTCGGAACCCACCGGCGGGGCCGCCCTGACCTGGCTGGCCAAAAGCAGCACGCCTCACTACTACCAGACACGAGGCCTGATCAGCAACAGCGGCAAGCTGACCGTCGAAGGGCTTCGTTTTGTCCAGCTCATGGCCGGCCTGTGAGAATCTGCTGGCAGCTCAGCCCGGTTGCCTGGATGAATGCGACCCTTGGGAAAGCCTTCGCCTCCCGCCCGATGCATCATGCTCCTCGCCCTTGAATCCTCCTGTGACGAAACCGCCGCCGCCATCTGCACGGTGGAGGGTGAGATTCTGGCCTCGGCCGTGGCATCCCAGGTGGAAATTCACCGTCGCTACGGCGGCGTCGTCCCCGAAGTCGCCTCGCGCAACCACATCCTCCATGTCCGCCCCCTGGTGGAACAGGTGCTTGCGGAAGCAGGGGTGAAGCTGGCTGACATCGACGCCTTTGCCGCCACCAGCGGTCCCGGCCTGGTCAGCAGCCTGCTGATCGGCACCAGCATGGCCAAGGCCCTGGCGGTCGCGGAACAAAAGCCCTTCCTAGCCGTCAATCACATGGAGGGACACCTCCTCTCCCCCTTCATGGCCGGCAACGGACCACCCCGCCGCAGCGTGGCCCTGATCGTCAGCGGCGGACACACCCTGCTGGTTCGCATGAACGGCGTTGGCGACTACCGTTTGCTAGGCCGGACCCGCGATGACGCCGCCGGAGAAGCCTTTGACAAGATCGCCAAGATGATCGGCCTGCCCTATCCCGGAGGACCGGAAATCGACAAGCTGGCGCGCCTTGGCCGAGGGGACGCCCACGCCTTTCCCCGCAGCTTCCTGGATGGACGCAGCCTGGAGTTCAGCTTCAGCGGCCTGAAGACCGCCGTGCTCTATGAACTGCCTCGCCTCAAGCTCGAGGATCCCGCCGTGCTGGCCGATGTCTGCGCCAGCGTTCAGGAGGCCATCTGTGAAGTGCTGGTCGAGAAGCTGGTGCTGGCCGCCAGGCAGGCCGGGGAAAAGCTCGTGACCGTCAGCGGCGGCGTCAGCTGCAACCGCGGCCTGAGGACCAGGCTGGCCGCGCGCTGTGAACAGGAAGGTCTCACCCTGCTGCTTGCACGGCCGGACCTGAGCACGGACAACGCTGCGATGATCGCCTACGCCGCCGCACAGCGCTTCAAGCTGGGACAAACCTCCGCCCTGGAGGCGGACGTGGATCCCAACCTGCCTCTCGTGGCCTGAATAACGGCCTTAGACCACCTTCTCGCCCTTGAGCACATCCTCAAGCGTCTGACGCTCACGGACGACATGCGCCTGATCGCCATCGACCAGAATCTCGGCGGGCATCGGACGGGTGTTGTAGTTGGAGGCCATGCTGAAGCCGTAGGCGCCGGCGCTCATCGCCGCGATGTAATCCCCGGCCTTCACCGGTGCCACCTCACGGTTCTGGGCCAGGTAGTCCCCGGTCTCGCAGATGGGACCGACGATGTCCGCCAGCTCGGCATCGCCGGGGGTCTCCTGGAGTGGCACGATCTGGTGCCAGCCTTCATAAAGCGTCGGCCGGATGAGGTCGTTCATGCCCGCGTCCACGATCTTGAAGGTCTTGGCCGCACCGCGCTTCTCGTAAAGAACCTGGGTGATCAGGGCACCGGCATTGCCCACCATGAAGCGTCCGGGCTCGCAGAGAATGCGCAGGCCGAGCGGCTTCAGCAGCGGCACGACGGATTCGGCATACTTCTGAATGGTCAGCGGATGCTGCTCGGCGCTGTTCTTCTCCCACCAGGAGGCATCACCGGAGTCCAGGCTCTGACGGTAGTTGATGCCGATGCCGCCGCCGATGCTGAAGAACTCCAGGCTGTACTTCGCCTTCATCTCCGCCACAAGCGGGGCGACCTTCTTCACGGCCTCCACAAAGGGGTCCACGCTGGTAAGCTGGCTGCCGATGTGCATCTGCAATCCCTTGATGACCAGATTGGGCATTTCCGCAGCGATGCGTGCATAGACGGCCTGGATGCGGTCGAAGTCGATGCCGAACTTGTTCTCGCTCTTGCCTGTGGTGATCTTCGCATGGGTCTTGGCATCCACGTTGGGGTTCACTCGAACGGCCACAGGCGCCTTCTTGCCAAGGCTTCCAGCGACTTCATTGATGAACTCCAGCTCGGCCTCGGACTCGGCGTTGAAGCAGTAGATGCCCTGGTTCAGCGCGTAGGCGATCTCGTCGCGGGTCTTGCCCACGCCGGCGAAGGTGCACTTGCCGGCATCCCCCCCGGCCTTGATCACCCGATAAAGCTCACCGGCGGAGACGATGTCAAAACCGCCGCCCAGGCGGGCGATCGTGGCCAGCACGGAGAGATTGGAATTGGCCTTCACCGCGTAGCAGATCAGGTGGTTCAGCTCGCCAAGGGCGGCGTCCAGACGCTGGAAATGGTCCGTGATGGTGCCCTTGGAATAAACATACAGCGGCGTTCCGTGCTTTTCCGCCAGCGACTGCAGGCTGACGTTTTCACAGAAGAGCTGACCCTGGTTGTAGTGGAAGCGGTGCATGAGAGGGCGCGTTTGATAGGCGGAAAACTGACAAGCGCAAGAGGCGGAGGAATACCGTCCCAGGTCATGAACTGAACGCGGCCCCTGTTTCACAGGAAACCCCCTGGCCGGAGGCGATCCCCCTGGGTCACCCCTGCCAGTTGCCCTCGATCACCGGACCGGGCTCCACCTTCATGACACCATTGCTTCCCGTGACCTTCCACTTCCGCCGCTGGAAGCTCTTTTTATAGGACCAGGCGGCCTCGTATTCCCAGGCGTCCCCTGCCGTCTGCCGCATGGTCCGCACCTGGATGACATAAACCGGCACCCGGTAATCCGGGTCAATCGCGACATTGTCCGGAGGCGTCGTGGCGAGGACGCTCGGACTGATGATGCGCAGCTTCAGGTCATCAAACCGCTTCATGAACGGCACGCTGGCAGGCGTAAAGTCCCGGCCGCGGATGATCTCGCCCAGGGCGATCGAATGGCTCTTCTGCACCCCGGGATTCAGGTCAGGCAGGGTTTTCAAGATCTCACGCACCAGGGCCTCGGTGGAGGCGGATTCATATTCGGCAAGGGACGTCCCCTCCCGGTCCACCGGGCCGCAGGAGGAGAGAAGAAAGGCCGGCAGAGCGGCGGCAAAAAGAAGGATTCGGCATGTCACACGGCTTCTCTGGCACGAAACAGCACGACTTGCAAAACAAACGGCCCGCCGTTGAGGCGGGCCGTTGAAACGATGGAATGAACAAAATCCTGACCAGGATGAACCTGGAATTCAGAAACCGGTCAGCGGCTGCCGCTGATTCGGAAATCCTTGAAGATGATGGAGGCTCCGCTGGCGGTGGCATCAGCACCCAGGTCCCAGACACCAAAGATTTCACCATAGCTGCCACCCTTATCCAAAGGCACCGGCTTCGTGAGGGTCACGCCATCCATGGAAACCGTCCAGCTTGAGGATTCACCATCCACATCAATCACAAAGTAATGAGCGCCGGCGCCGGGAGTCATGCGCTGGGGCGCGGCATGGACCGTGCCGTTGGGTTCGACCAGACGGATGCCTCCGCTTGCCGTGTCAACCCACAGGGCTCCCATTGACTTGCCGGCCGAATCGCTGACCTGCCAGGAGAACTGATCGTCTCCACGAGCAGCACCCGGTTCGAGGCTCATGGTGAAACCTGCGGTCACATGGCCGCTGGCATCCACAGCATCACCCGCCTTGTCACTCCAGATCACCACAGGCTCGGTTGACTTCGCCTGATAACCCCCGAAGCGGAATTCCTTGCTGCCCTCAGAGGTGGTGGAGGCCGCCAGGACGGAGGTTGAGCTGGACTCCCACTCCAGCGTCTCTCTGTTATCAGCCTTGACTGGTGCGACGGCAGACGCAGTGCCAGCCACTGAACTTGAAGCAGACGTCGCCGTAACCATCAACGTCATGGTAAATGGCCCGAAGCCTACCAGACCAATCCCTGGAGGCGCACTGGAGCGAACCATGATCAAAATGTTTTGATTATCAAAGCTGGTCGTAAAGCTCACAGCTTCAGAAACATTTCCCACAAATGGGGAATTTTGCTGAGAGATGTTGGGGTAGGTTGTAACACCATCAGGACCTGCGAACGAAGTTGTGGGCCCACCACCAGGTGTTTCGAGATAGACCTGAAGCGATGGATCCATATACGTTCCTCCAACAAACCCGCCATCCACGTTGATGGTAACTATCGAGCGTTTGGTTGCTTTGAATGTATAATAGACCCTCCCGAGGCTATCCGCAGCCTGCATAGGTGTATTGTCACCTGGACGAACCACCATGGTGCCCGAGGCGCCAGGGAGAATGGTGGCATTCGACAGGTCGTTCACATAGGTCAGCGTTCGCTCAAACAGGTTGGTTGTCAGGGTTTGTCCTCCACCTATTGAAGTGGAGTCCTTGCCCTTGGTGACCACTTTGATGGCCGTCGGCGCCGTTGGGGCATCCGTCGGCACGGTCAGCAGCAGGGAATCGTTCGACTCCTGGACAAAGGTCGCCCTCTTGTCTCCAAAGTAAGCCTCGGCGACATAGTTCAAATTGGAGCCAAAGAGCCTGACCTTGTCACCCGCCATGGCCCGTTGTGGGAAAAATTCCACGGTTGAAACCCCGGGCTTGGGCCCCAGCGTGGCCGAAGGAATCGGCAGGACCGAAACAACCACCTCATTGGAATAAGTCTCGCCAAAGGCGTTGTAAGCCACGCAACGGTAGGTGCCGTCATCCGTGATCCTGACCTTGGTGAAGGTCAGTTTCTGGGTCGTTTTGCCCGCCACGTCGGACCAATTGAACGGTGCCGCAGCCCCCGAACGCCTCTGCCACTTGTATTTCACCGCAGCGGGGTGCGTAGCAGTGAATCCCACGGCAGTCTCAACCTTGGATTCTTCGATGCCGGAGGCGGTGGCGCTGGGTTGTGTCACGGCCACAGGCGGACCGCTGACGATGATCGAGAGGCTATTGCTGATGGCCATCCCGGAAAAATTGGTGACGACGCAGCGATACTTCCCGGTGTCGGCAACCTGGGCGCTATTGATCTCCAGGTCTGCGGAGGTCGCGCCCGAGATGTCCACGTTGTTTTTCTGCCACTGATATTTCAGCGGGTTGGCGGGCGCATCGGGCGTGGCTGCCGGGCGATTAGTAGTTGTGTCAGACACCTTAACCAGAAGATGCAGCTTGTTGCCAAGCTGGATGCTGGTCGAAGGGGTGTCCGTGCCATCAACCTTGGTCTGGGTCACGATCTTGGGCGCATCATCCACCTGGAGGAAAACAGGCACGGATTCAACACTGCCAAGGCTGGGTTTGGCGGTGCTGGTAACGACGCACTTGTACTCGCCGGTGTTGGTGGTCTTGAGTCCGGAGAGGGACAGCGTGGCGGTCTTGCCGACCACATTCGCCCCATAGTCTGGAGCTCCGACAGGCTTGAAGAACCATTCAAACTTCAAGGGGGACGTCCCGCCTCCAACAAGCGGAATTTTGACACTGCCCTTGGTCGCTCCAAAGACCGGCCCGGTTCCCTGGCTGATGATGAGCGGAGGCGAGATGACATTCAAAACTCCAGGAGTGCTGGTCACAGACCCCACCTCGTTTCTGATCAGCACCTTGTAGCTGCCGCGGTCCTGCCAGATCACGGAGGGGAAGTTGATCGTGCTGGTCGCAGATCCTGGACCTCCATAGGGCTTGTTGTCCTTGAACCACTGGTAGGTGAAGGTGCCGATATCATTCCCCGTGGGGTCCATGACCACGTTAAAATTGTGGGCAGCCGGCCCGCCGACGATGTTGATGTCCTTCTTTTTCTCAGGCTGGGTGGCAATCTTGGGCTTCCGGATCACGCGAACCACCGAGGCCACGCTCTCGGTATAAACAGGGGTGGGAGTCGCGACGTCAGGCGTGTAAATGTTGGTGATGCGGACACGATACTGCCCAGGCCCCTCGGCCACGCCGGCGGCGAGATTGTCATTGCCCTTGATGGTCAGGCTCGACTTGTTGGACTTTGGAATCGGCACGTTGTTCTTCAGCCATTCAAAGGTCATCGGGCTGTTACCCGCAGCCACCACCTTCAAGGTTCCCGAAGCTCCAAAGGCAATGTTCAGAGCAGGGGCATGAGAGGCCGTGATGACCGGCCTGGAGTTCAGCTTCAGCACGATGTCCTTGCTGATGGCCACAACCGACGAAAGGGTGGAGGAGATCCTGACCCGGTAGATGCCCGCATCCGCAAGCGTGAGGTTGTTGATGGTGAACGTGTCCGTGAATCCAGCCTTGGTGACCGGCGTCCCCTGGGTGACGTAAGTGGAGCCGACCTTTTTCTGCCAGGCATACGTAAAATCAGGCGTACTTGTCGGGTTCAGTGTCACTGTGAAGTCAACGCTTTCCCCGTCCTGCTTCATCACTGTCGGAGCCACCGGCTGCTGGATGATCTTCGGACTCGTGATCACCGTCACCGTGGCCGTGTTGGAAGTTTCCGTAACGGGCGTGACTTGATTGGTTTCTGAAATCTCCACCCGATAGACCCCGGCGTTGGCGGCGGTCACTTTAGCGATGACCAGCCTGTTACTCGTTCCTGGCGAGGTGACAGGGTCAAAGTTGGCTCCATTTTGCTTAAACCATTGATAGAGGAGCGGATTTGCCGGTGTCGAGGTGCTGCTTGCCGTGACCTGGAGAGTCAGGGTCGTCCCATCGGTCACGGTGGTATTGACGGGTTGGTTAGAAATCAGGATTCCCGCGTGAGCTGCGGATGTGTGCAGGATCAAAATGCCGAGGCAGGTCAAAACACGCTGCAAAAAAAACTGCTTCATGGGGAGGGACTGGGTTTGGGGGTTTAAAAAGTTTTTTATCTTCAAGGATCGCAAATACAAAGACAATACAAATCTTCAGGGATCGGTAAAAAGTTGATGCTAAACAGGAATTATTCTGAGCAAGACAAGAAAAAAACAGCGCGGATTCGCATCAACCGAGGACTTTTCTGCGCACGATTTCAGTCACCATCTTGGGATTCGCCTTGCCCTGACTGGCTTTCATGGCCTGCCCGGTGAACCAGTTCATGGCCTTCTCATTACCACCCCGGACTTCGGCGACCTTGTCCGGGTTTCCCGCGAGAATCTGATCGACGATCGCCTCCAGGGCACCGGTGTCACTGACCTGCTCAAAGCCCTTGGCCTTGACGATCTCTGCCGCGCTGCCTCCGGTGGCACACATCTCGGCAAAGACCTCCTTGGCCTGATTGTTTGAAATCTTGCCTGCCTCAACAATGGCCACGAGGGCGGAGATGTCTGCAGGTTTGACGGAGCAGCTTGAGATGCCACCATCGCTGTCCTTGATCTGGCCGAGCAGGTCGTTAATGACCCAGTTGGCGATCTTTTTGGCAGGCACGGCAGGGTCCGCCGCGACAGCGGACTCATAATAGCGGGCGAGTTCCTTTTCACTGGCCAGCACACCAGCATCGTAGGGGCTGCAGCCGTAATCACGCTCAAACCGGGCGCGCTTTTCATGCGGCAGTTCGGGAACCTGCGGGCGGACGCGCTCCAGAAGAGGCGCGGTACGCAGAGGGATCAGGTCCGGGTCCGGGAAATAGCGGTAGTCATGTGCGTCCTCCTTGGTGCGCATGAGGGTGGTTTCACCACGGTCGTCATCCCAGCGACGGGTGCTCTGGATGATCTTCTCACCACGTTCCAGGCAGTCGATCTGGCGCTCAGTCTCAAACTTGATGGCCCGGCGAACGGCGGACATGGAGTTGAGGTTCTTGAGCTCGACCTTGGAGCCCAGCTCCGCCTGGCCTTCAGGCCGGACGGAAATGTTCACATCACAGCGCATGTTGCCCTTTTCCATGTCGGCATCACTGACACCGCCATAAATGAGGATCTGACGAAGGCTGCCGAGGTAGGCAAAAGCCTCCTCGGCACTGTCAATGTCAGGCTCCGACACGATCTCCATGAGCGGGGTGCCGGCGCGGTTGAAATCGATGGTGGTGAACTTGTCGTGGTGGGTGCTTTTGGCAACATCCTCCTCCAGGTGAATGCGGGTGAGCTTCACGACTTTGCCGGGGCTGGCGATGCTCTTCTGGGCGTCCTTGGGATAGGCCAGGTCATAGAGCGGCACGCCGCCACCGATGCACAGCGGCAGGTCAAACTGCGTGATCTGGTAGTTCTTCGGCATGTCGGGATAAAAGTAGTTCTTTCGGTCCCACTTCACGACCGGCGGGGTTTCACAGCCGAGCATCATGCCGGTGAGGAGGGTCCTTTCGATGGCACCTTCATTCAGCACCGGCAGCGCCCCTGGCAGCCCCAGGCAGGTGGGGCAGGTGTGCGTGTTCGGCTCGGCTCCAAACTCGACCGGACAGGCGCAGAACATCTTGCTGCGTGTGGTGAGCTGCGCGTGAACTTCAAGGCCGATGGTGACGATGTACTTGGGCATGACGGGCGGCGACAGTGGAATCCATACCGCCCGATGGCAAGCGTCAGGTCAGGGCGGATGCGAGATCATGCCCTTGCCCAGGAACAAATGAAAGCGTCCGCACGCCAGGCGGCCTCCTTACTGCTTCACCATGTCCAGCAGGCTTGGCAGGCTCCTGAGGGGGTCAGAAACCACCGTTCCCGGCTTGTCGTCACCGCTTTCATCATCGGCGGACTTCAGGTAGCGAAGAAAGCGGCTGTCGGTGCTCAGGATGAGGCTGGTGTCCGGGGTGATCACCGTTTTATAAGCCTCCATGGTCTTAAGGAACTCGAACAACCCGGCGGACTCGGCGTCCTGGTTGTAGGCCTTGGCATAGATCTCCGTGGCCTTGGCGTCTGCGGCCCCCTCGATCTCCTGCACTTTTCGATAGGCCTCAGACTCGATCTGCTTCAGCTCGCGCTCACGCTGGCCGAGGATCTTCGCCGCCTCCCCCGCCCCCTCCGACTTGAATCGCTCGGCGATCTGGGTGCGCTCGCTGACCATTCGCTGGTAGATGGTCTGGCTGACGGCGGGGGTGTAGTTGATGCGCTTGAACCGGATGTCGATGAGCTCGATGCCGAAGCCCTTCACCTTGGGGGCGGCATTGGTGAAGATCTCCTTTTCCAGCTCGGAGCGGCCCTTCATGATGGGTGGCAGCGTGCCGATGCGGGAGTCAGCCAGCGACGAGCCCACGCCCGCCGCCACCTCCTTCGCCACCTTGCGATCCTTGGTGTTGCGGATGGCCTCGATGAAGTCGTGCCGGGCGATGACGTTGCGCGTCTCGCTGCCGACGATGTCGGTCAGTCGCGACTCGGCGCCGCGTTCATCACGCAGGTTTTCAAAGAACACCCGGGGGTCGCTGATCCGCCAGCGGGCGAAGCTGTCCACCACGATGTAGAGCTTGTCGCGGGTGGGCATGTTCACCGGCGGGCCGTCCCATTCCAGGATGCGCTTTTCGAAGCGGTTCACATGCTGGATGAACGGCGTCTTGAAGTGAAGGCCCGCGTCCTTGATGGTGTCTCCCACGGGCTTGCCAAACTGGGTGATGATCACCTGCTCGGTCTCGCTGACCGAATAAAGGCTGGCGCTGCCCAGGATGTAGAGCGCGAAGCCGGCCAGGAGGATGAGGAGGGAAATGACGGATTTCATCGGGCGGCTGGAGCAGGGGTGGATGCAGGCTGGGGCTGCTGAAGGTGCATCAGCGGCAGGAACTGGGGCACCTTGTCATCGACGATGATCTTGCCCGGCACCATGGGCAGCACCTCGCCGAGCGTTTCGAGGTAAATGCGCTTCTTCGTCACCTCGGGAGCCTTCTTGTATTCCGTCAGCAGGGCGTTGAAGCGGGTGGCGTCGCCCTCGGCCCGGTTGACGCGCTCGGTGGCATAGCCTTCGGCCTGGCTGATGCTCTGCTCCGCCTTGCCGCGCGCCTCGGGGATGACGCGGTTGTATTCCCCATTGGCGGCGTTGATGGCGGCCTCGCGCTGCTGCTGGGCCCGGTTGACCTCGTCAAAGCTGTCCTTCACCTGGGAGGGGGGGTTGACATTGCCAAGCTGCACCTGGTCGATGTGAACGCCCATGCTCAGCGTGCTGGCGATCAGCTGAAGCCTTTCCAGCGCCTTCACCTCCATCTCCTGTCGGCCCACGGTGAGCACCTCGTCAATCGTCCGGTCGCCCACCACCTCGCGCATCACCGACTCGGAGAGGTCCCGCAGGGTGGCCTGGGGCTCGATGAAATTGAAGACGAAGGCGCGCGCGTCACTGATGTGAAACTGAACCACCCACTCCACGACCGCCGCGTTGAGGTCGCCGGTGACCATGTTCTTCTCCAGTTCCATGTCCTCGAAGTCATGGTTGAACTGATATTCGTTGGTCGCGCCCCGGGAGCCGTAGCCAAACTCGAGCTTCAACTGCCGTTTCGTCTCCACCAGCGTCACCACGTCAATGCCCCAGGGCAGCTTGAAGTGCAGTCCCGGCTGGGTGATCTGCTGAAATTTGCCAAAGCGCTGCACGATGGCCTCCGAATTGATCGGCACCTGGTAGAAGCTGGAGAACAGCCCGATGGCCAGGACCAGGGCGACGACGCCCATCAGGACCTTAACGGGATTGAACCTGAACCGGCCGGGTTCAGGAAAAGGCAGCGTGGCTCTCACAGACATGGCCGGAGGCTACTCGTGCGCAGGCTTGTTGTCCAAACACAATGTCGCCTCCGGCAGAGGAACTCCTCAGGTCAGTCGTTGAAGAAATGACGGCCGGTCTGGCCCGCCTCGGTCTTGTTGTCGACCTCCCAATAGACGTCGTCAAAGATGGACTCGGGCTCAGGATAGGGGCTGGCCTTGGCGAATTCGCCGGACGCCTCGGCCTCGGCCTGGGCTTCACGGTCGATCTTCTTGAGCTGTTCCTCGGTGGCCACGCCCTCGCTGATCAGGACACCCTTCCAGACCTGGATGGGGTCGTGCTCGCGCTGGAAGCGCTCGACCTCCTCCTTGGTCCGGTACTTCAGCTTGTTGGCATCGGCGACGGAATGCCCCTCCCAGCGGTAGGTGGCGATTTCCAGGATGCTGGGCTTGCTCTCCTCATGGGCGCGTTCGATGGCGGCGCCGACACGGGCGCGGACTTCATAGAGGTTTTCGCCGAGGAAATGGTCCCAGGCCATTCCGTAGCCTTCGGCGCGCTTGGCGAGGCATTCATCAAAGGCCGAGCTGCGGGCCTGGCTGGTGCCCATCGAGTAGCCGTTGTTTTCGATCACATAAATGACCGGCAGATCCCAGAGGGCGGCGATGTTGAGGGATTCATGGAAGGCGCCCTGGTTGACGGCACCATCTCCCAGGAAGCAGAGGGCAGCGCCCTTTAAGCCGCGGTATTTCAGGCCATAAGCAAGACCGAGGCCGAGCGGAGTCTGACCGGCGACGATGCCGTGACCGCCCCAGTAGTTCTTTTCCGGGGCGAAGTAGTGCATGGAGCCGCCCTTGCCCTTGGAGCAGCCGGTGACCTTGCCAAAAAGCTCAGCCATGCACTCGTTCATGCCCATGCCGACGGCGAGGGCGTGGCCATGGTCGCGGTAGGCGGTGATGACATGGTCGTTTTCCCCCATCAGGGAGACGCAGCCCACGGCCACGGACTCCTGGCCGATGTAAAGGTGCAGGAACCCCCCCATGCGTCCGGCCTGGTAATGCTGAAGGGAAACCTGCTCGAACCGGCGGATGCGGACCATCTTGCGATAAAGCTCGATCTTGTCGTCAGCAGTGAGCTTCTGATTGATCGGAGCGGCGGCGGGGTTCGGCGTGGGGGCTTTTGCGAGGGCCATAGAGAGGGCGGCGAGAGTAACGGCAGATGCCGGGTGCGCAAGCGGGGAGGCGAAGACAAACCGCTTGTCCACCACCCTGCCCTGTTGTTCACATGACCGGGAAAAGCAGCACACATACCATGACCGAGTGGGATCGCCGCATTGTGGCCGCACAGGGCTATGTCGAACTCGACCTCCATGACGAGGCCCGGAGGGAACTGCTGCCCCTGCCTCCAGACCAGCAAAACCGGGTCGATGTCATCGAGATCCGGGTTCTCTGCCACATGCATGAGCAGCAGTGGGCGGAGGCCTTGAAGCTGTCCCAGAAGCTCTGCCGCCTCCAGCCTGACGAGCCGGGAGGCTTCATCCACGCCGCCTTCTGCCTGCACGAACTTGGCCGCACCGAAGAGGCGCTGGATCTGCTGTCCCGCGGACCCTCCTCCCTGAGGACCAAGCCGGTTTATTATTATAACCTCGGCTGCTACCTGGCACGCCTTGGTCATGAGGAAAAGGCGCTCCAGCTTCTGAAACAGTCCTTCGAAATGGACGGCGACCTGCGACGTGACGCCCGCCGTGACCCTGACCTCCACAACCTCCGTCAGCAGTTGGAAAACATCTGACCTCCCAAGCCCCTGCCCCCCTTCATGTTCCGCCCCTCCCCAGGCCATCTTGACGCCGTCACCCGATGGTTTGAGGACAATTTCCGCAGCCGTGGAGAACTTGGGGCCTCGGTGTCCATCTGGCAGTCCGGGGTGGAAATCCTCAGCCTGGCCCAGGGTCATGCAGAGCGTTCCCAGTCGCGGCCCTGGACGTCTGAGACATTGGCTCCTGTATGGTCGGCCACCAAGGGCCCCGCCGCCGTGTGCGCCCTGATGTCCATGGAGGAAGCCTCGCTGCCTATCGACGCCCTGGTGTCTGAAATCTGGCCGGAATTTGCCTCCGGCGGCAAGGAGAACCTGTCCTTCGCTCATCTCTTCTCCCACACCGCCGGACTTTGCGCCCTGGATGAGCGTGTCTCCATTCTCAACTACGAGGCTGTCATCAAGGCGCTGGAGCATCAGCAGCCGCTTTGGGAACCGGGTGTGAAGCAAGGCTACCATGCACGCACCTTCGGCTTCCTGATGGATGAAATCGTCCGCCGCATCACCGGCGCCGACTCCCTGGGCGAATACTTCCGTGAAACCATCGGAAGCCCGCTGGGGCTCGACTTCTGGATCGGTCTGCCCAGCGCCCAGCATGAGCGCGTGGCCACAATCTATCCTGGCAAAATAAGCATTGCCGACAATGACCGGCCGTTTTTGAAGGCCTTCAGCAGCTCCGGAAGCCTCACCCAGCGCACCTTCACCTCCCCTCTTGGACTCAACGCCGTCCAGGATTTTAACCAGCCCGAGACCTGGCAGCGTGGCTTTGCCAGCATGGGCGGGGTCGGCAGCGCCAGCGGCCTCGGTAAATTTTACGCCATGCTCGCCCAGGATGGGGTGTGGGGCGGGCGGCAGATCGTTCCGTCCGCCGTCGTCCGCCGGCTGAGCAGGACGCTTTCCGAGCAGGAGGATCTCGTGCTCTGCACCCCCATCGCCTTCGGTGCCGGGGTCATGAAGGACCCGCTGCAAACCGCCCCCGGACTGCCACCCGGCAAGCTGCGCCGACATTACGGCCCCTCCCTCCAGGCTTTTGGCCATCCTGGCGCAGGCGGCTGCCTTGCCTTTGCCGATCCGGAAAACCAGATCAGCTTCGCCTACACCATGAACCAGATGGAAACCGGCGCCCTGCCCGGCCCCAAGTCCATCGGGCTCATTGACCGTCTTTACGGCCTCGAAAACTGAACCCTGGGCGGCTGAGGCCAAGGCGTGGAACCTTCCGATCCTCGCGCAGCGCCGGAGCGAGGATTTCCAAATCCGCAGCAGGGCTGTTCGCATCTAAGCTCGAATCCTCCGCTTAACCTGCTTCAACCCGAAGGATGGGCCTGGAGTTCGAAGGAAACGGAAGGGGTGCTCCACGGCTCTCCTGCGTTCGCGATGCTGCGGAACCGGAGTTCCGCGCTCCGTTTCGATCTCCTAGCTCCCGCATCCATTCACTGGGAGAGCAGCCTTTTTCAGCACGGAAGGCCTGGCTGAAGTGGCTCAGGCTGCGGTAGCCCACCTCCAGGGCGGCCTCGCTGACGTTCATGCGTCCGGATGAAATCCACTCGGCCGTCTTTTCGATGCGCAGCCGGCGCAGAAACAGGCTGATCGTCATGCCGGCGGCCTCTGAAAAAGTGCGGGACAGATAATGCGGATGACAACCGCAGAGACGCGCCAGCTCCTCCAGCGGCGGCGGATTTTCCAGGTCCTGCAGCAGCACCTCGCGCACCTTGGCCACACGGTCGAGCGCCAGGCGCTGGGTACGTGTGCAGACCGGATCCTCAGCACGCGTCTCCGCGAACACCTTGCGGAAGAAAAACTCGCTCATGCGGCTGCCTTCAAGCAAACGCCTGGCCTCGGAACAGAGCGTGGAGGCCATCAGGCCGCGCGCCCACATCCGGTCCTCGGGCTCGAGCGCACGGCAGATCATGGATGTTGCCGCTTCCTGCGTCAGAAACAGGTCCTGTAGATCCGGGGAAAGCTGGTCCCTCAGGCTGGCCAGCATGTCGCGCACCCAGTCAGACGGATACGACAGCAGGAGCACCTCGGGATCCGTCCGCCCGATCACCCCGCAGCGGTCGGGCCGGCCTGCGGCCATGTTGAGCCAGAGAAGTTGTCCGGGCCGCAGTTCCTGGGCCAGCCGCCCCGGCCAGCCGAGTTGCAGCCCGCCCTCCAGCACCAGGACTCCCAGGATGCGGCCTTCCTTGCAGTCCGACACCCAGGAGCCTGAACCCCAGGTGTCCCGGCCTAACCAACGGCTCTGAAAATCCGGTGTCTGCATGACGGGGAGCCATCCCGGCTTCAGGAGGGAAACAACACCTGCTCCCCCTTCGTCGTCAGCAGCAGCGCCACGCTGTCCCGGGCGGCCAGCACCTGGTTCCAGAGCATCTGAGGCGCAAGCAGCACGGCCTTCGTCAGGGCGTCCGCCTCAATGCATGTGCGGGCGAAGACGCTGACGCTCAGGTTGCTCTTCATCGGCCGGCCGGTGCGCGGATGCATGATGGCGGTGGTTTTTTTCAACCCACCCGCCGCACGCACAAAATAGGCCGCGCTCGTCGCCAGCGCCGGACGCAGCATGACGCCGGGAACGGCGGCGCGATGAGGGTCCCGAGGATCACGGATCGCCAACCGGCAGTCCATCTGGCCCAGCACACGCAGGTCGCCACCCGCGTTCACGATGGCGCCCTCAATCCCGAGGGTGCTCAGGTATTCCACCGCCTTGTCCACGGCAAAACCCTTGGCGATGCCGCCCAGGTCCACCTGAAGCGGCCGCCGGAAGGAGACCGCCCGACCTCCGTGAAGCACGATCTCCTCCCAGCGCCCCGCCTCAGCCAGGGAGGTCAGCGAGCCATGTCGTGGCAGCAGGCCGCTGCGCACCAGCCGGGGAGCCACGGTGATGTCAAAGGCACCCTCGGTCTCGCGACTGAGCTTCACGGCCTCCTCCAGCACATGGTACGTCCAGGGGTGAACCTGAAGCGGTGCCAGGTGACCACATCGGTTCAACCGGCTGATGTCGCTGTCCGGGTCGTGAAAGCTCATCATGCGCTGCACGCAGCGGATCATCTCAAAGGCCTTGCCGGCATGTTGGTGCAGACGTTCTTCAGCCGCCTTCCCGGTAAGGGTGATCTCCACAAAGGTGCCCAGGAGGGGCTGGCAACGTTTGATCGTGTTCATGAAGGTCAGGCGAGATGGCGAAGCACCTGCTCCCAGGTGCACACCAGACGCTTCACGCCGCGCGTGATGCCCTGGCTGCTAAGGGTGGCTCCGGAGATGTTGTCGATGTCCTTGTGCAGCTTCAGCTTCGAATCCGCCGTCTTCCCCTGGAACTGACGGCGCCACTCCGGACTGCGGACTTCATAGCCGTAAATTTCCCGGTAGGTCAGGATCTCGACCCCGCGCACCTCACCCTCGGCATGGATGGCCACGGCGATGTCGATGGCCTCATACCTGCCCATGACCGTGTCAAACACCAGCCAGCTGCCATCTGCGGCCTTCCAGGCCTCCAGCTCAGCCTTTCCCACTTCTACCCCTGAGGCAGCCTCGATCCGCTTCCGGTCCTTTTTCTCCAGGAAAACCGTGCGCGGCTCAGCGGCACCAGGCAGCAAAACCGCCCTGGCCTGCTCCCGGCTGAGATAGACCTGAGCATGCACCCCCCCCGGAGCCAGAAGCAGGGCGGGGGCAAATTTTTGGATGAGACAGCGGCGGCGCATGGCAATTAAACGAGAAATAATCTCATCATATGTGAAACTGAATCTCAATTGCGAAAAATCAAAGACTTTCTTTGAGGGCGCTTTGCGAATTCACGGCCTGCCTTCGCCCTTTCGTGGTCGGATTTTTTTCGATCAGGGCAGCCTCGTTCAGAACTTCACCGTCAAAGCCACACGACCATGGATGCCTGGCTGCGTGAACTGGTCCAAACGGTCGCTGGTCGGTGCCTGGCCTCGGACATCCTGGTAAAGCCACATCTTCTGATGGGTGAGGTTGTAGAGGCCGGCGGTGAGCGAGACATTGCGCGAGATGTCCCAGCGCCCGATGAGGTCCACCCCATAAGCGCTCGGCGTTTGAAACTGCGTCGTGCTGTCGGCAACCCGGTTCTGAGCGGCATAATAAGTGCCGACCAGTTCCACCATCACCTTGTCACGACGATAGCGCAGACCGGTCACGAGCTTGAGCGGATCGATGGAGTTGAGCGGCTGGTCGTTCTGGTCATCCCATCCCTGCTGCCAGCCCAAGTTGCCGAAGACGCTGACGTCCCTTAGCACCTCATTCACGAAATCGAGCGAGGTCTCGCCCTTGAACTCGACTCCATAAATCTCGGCGGAGGAAAGGTTGCGGCTCTGGAAGATGAGAGGGTCGCCGGGAGCCCCCGTGCCACCGACGCCGGCGAAGAGCTCGATGAAGTCCTCGTAGTCGTTGTAAAAACCCGCGAAGCTCCAGGAGCGCCGCTCATAGTTGCCGCGAAGGCCAAGCTCAAAGCTGTGGCTGACCTCGTTCTGCAGCCCGGGATTCGGGATGGTCTGGTAGTTGAAGGCCAGGTTGGTCACCGTGGCGTTCAGGTCCTCCGGCGTTGGATTGCGGAAACCCATGCTGTATTGAAACCAGGCGCTGTGATGATCATCCAGCTTGGTCAGAAACCCCAGCTTCGGCGCCACGGCGACCTGGTCATAGTCCTGCGGACGAAGGCCGCCGCTGGCGCGCAGATAGAGGTCGTCGGCATCCGTCGTCACCTCGTAATAGTCGAACCGGATGCCGGGCGTCAGCGTGTAGCGGTCATTGTGTCCCCAGCTGATCTGGTCCTGGAGATAAAGGCCCGCACGCAGCGTGGTGCTGTCCGGCATGTCCTTCAGTGGAAAGGTGTCAGGGCTGATGACATTCGTGCTCGTGCCGGTGGTGAAGTTGAACTCACGGGCGTCACGCAGACGACGGCTGAAGCTGCGGATCAGCTCGCCGCCATAGCTGAGCTGATGCCTGAAGCGCCCCGTCTCAAACTCGCTCACCAGGTTCAGCGCCGCGCCCAGGTGGTTCTGGGAAAAGAGATGGTCACGCACCCGGAACCGGTCCTGCGCTGTCGGCAGCACGCGGTCGCGGTTCTCGTCGATGAGCTCGGTCGTGCGGCTGTCCTGACCATAGAGGTTCCAGTCCAGACGGTCGAAGAACAAGCCGAGGCCGCTGGCGTCAAACTGATGTCCGAGGCTGACCCGGTAGCGGGTGACCTCATCATCGAGCAGCAGCTCACGCACCCGGAAGACGGAGGGGCCGGACACCACGTTGCGGCGTGAGCTCACCAGGTCGTTCTCACTCGTGCGCTCAAAGAACTCGCCGGTGAGCTTGAAAGTGTTCCGGTCGTCCGGGCGCCAGACCAGCTTGCCCAGCCAGTTGTGGCTCTCCCAGTCCATCGGATCCGGCGCGTAGCCACCCCGGTTGTCCATCTCCTGCCCCTGGCGGTAGGTGTAGAGCAGCAGCATCTCGACCGGCCCGCCACGCACGGCCCCGGCGAGGGTCTGGCCCAGGCTTTCATCCATGCCCTGGTAGCGGCTGATGGATTCAAAACCCCAGTCATTGCCATCGTCGCCAATGATGTCGGAGGGATCCTTGGTGACAAAGGAAACCACACCGCCCAGGGCATCACTGCCATACAGGGACGAGGCCGCCCCCTTCACGACCTCGACCCGCTTCAGCGCATCCACATCCAGATAATCACGCCCGACACTCGTCGTGCCGCCGAAGGTGAAAAGGTCGCCCTGGCGGATGCCGTCGACCTGCATGAGCACACGATTGCCGTCGAGACCGCGGATGTTGATGCCCTGGGTGCCGCTGCGGCTGTTGCGTCCCGGCCCCTGGCCGCCGACACCGAAAGGCAGGCTCACACCAGGCTCGTAGCGCTGATAGTCACGCATCGAGGTGCCGAGTGTGAAGATGCTGTCATTGGCGTCCAGCACAGCCGTGGAAGCCGCGACATCCTGAGTCTTCCGTTCCGTGCGCGTCGCCACAACGATGATTTCCGGCACCACCTCCGCCGAGGCGCCGGCGGCAATGGTGGCGCTGTCCTGCACGGGCTTGGTGGCGGCTTCCTGCTCAGCGAAGACGGAACATGTGAGCTGGCAGAGGAGAGGAAGAAGAGACAGGTGCTTTTTCATGCGGGCCGATTCATCACCACCGGCCGCCCCAGCCCGCTGCGGACCGATTGACGTGGACTGTCGCTCGTTTGCCCGGAAAACACAGCGCCCTCATTCCACCGACAGTAGCGCGCAAATGAACGACAACGCGGCGATTGCCTGCCGGAAAACGCAGGGGCGCCGCTTCATCCAACCCGCGATAGATTGCCGGCACCCTTGCGTTTCCGCGCCCCCATGCGTCTTCTGGTTCTCCTCAGCCTTGTTGGTTTCACCTTCCAATCCACTGCCGGTGCGGCGGCCGACACGGCATCCCTCGCCCGACCCAACATCGTGGTCTTTTACCTCGATGACATGGGCTGGGCCCAGCCCGGGGCCTATGGCGGCAGGCTGGCACCAACGCCCCACATGGACTCCATCGCCACCACCGGGGTGCGTTTTACCAACGGTTATTCCAGCGGCTGCGTCTGCTCCCCCGGCCGCGTCGGCCTGATGACCGGGCGCTATCAGGCCCGAACCGGTCATGACGCCAACCCCACCCGGGCCGGACGCGAGCTGCTGCTGAGTGAAAAGACCCTGGCCCAGCACCTCAAGCCCGCCGGCTACACCACCGGCATCGTCGGCAAATGGCATCTCGGCGACACCGGTCCCGAGTTCATGCCGCTCTCACGCGGCTTTGACTTTGCCATGGGAACCGTTGGCAACCTCGGCGAAGGCTCCGGCCCTTCGTTTTACCGCGGCAACGAGCTCATCGAGGAACTCCAGGGCGCCCCGGTCACCTCCCCGGTCTATGCCCGTGAGGCCTGCGGATTCATTGAGGCAAACAAAGACAAACCCTTTTTTCTCTACCTGTCCTTCAACGCCGTGCATTCACCCGTCGTCGCCTCCCCGCACTGGCTGGAGAAGTTCAAGCATCTGACGAAACGTGAACAGGCCTATGCGGCGCTTGTGGGCGAGGCGGATGAGGCCATTGGCACCGTCATGACCCGGCTGCGTGAACTGAAGCTGGAGGAGAACACGCTGATCTTCTGCATGAGCGACAACGGCGGCGCCTCCAGGGAAGCCGAACAACTGGGACTGCGCGGCTCCAAATGGTTTGTCTGGGAAGGCGGCATCCGCGTGACCTGGATGGCCCGGTGGAAGGACCGGATACCCGGCGGCCGGGTGCTGAACGATCCCGTCATCCAGCTCGACGTGCTGCCCACCACCCTCGCCGCAGCCGGCGTTGAAAAACCTTCGATGAAACTGGATGGAGTCAATCTTCTGCCGCTCCTGGAGGGCAAGGCCGACAGGCTTGAACCACGCGAACTCTATTTCCGCTTCGGCGTCCAACACGCCGTCCGCCAGGGCGACTGGAAGCTGGTGAAAGCCTCCAAGGCCATGGAGCCCATGCTCGTGAACCTCGCCAGCGATCCCGGTGAGCAGAAGGATCTGAGCGCCGAAAACCCCGCCAAGAAGGCCGAGCTGACCACCCTCTTCAACACCTGGAACGCCTCCATGCAGCCTCCGCGCTGGGAGGACCAGCGCTGGAACGGCGACCCCGACCGCAAGGCGGACAAAAAGAAGAAAAAAGGCAAAAAGAAGAAGTGACACCAGGCAGTCCACGCAGCCGATGCCGGTCCTGCCCTGAACCATCCGGACCGGCGCAGCCCTGCGGCAGGATCAAGCTTCAAGAAGAGGCTTCCCTCAATTCCACAGAGCTGCCAGGATTTGTCCCATGATCCCGTTGTCCCGACTGATCGTTCTGACCTTTTCCTTCGCCGCCCTTCTCCCCATGTCCGCCACCGCGCAAAAGGCGGCGCCCGTGGTTTCACCCGAGATCGGGGAAAAAGGCGCTGTTTCCTTCCGGCTGCGCGCCGACAAGGCGAAGGAGGTGCTGCTGCGCGGCCAGTGGAACAAAGAGCAGGTACCGATGACCCGGGACGCCGACGGTCTCTGGCAGGTCGCCGTGCCCGCCATCCCGGCCGGCGTGTGGGAGTACAGTTTCCTCGTCGACGGCCTGACGATCACGGATCCGACCAATCCTGAGCAGAAGCCCCAGCGCACCTCGACCGCCAGCATCCTTCACATCCCCGGCAACCCGCCCAATCCCTGGGATTTCCAGGACGTCCCCCATGGGACGGTGCATCATCACAGCTATCCTTCCCCATCCCTCGGCCGCCGCCGCGAGGCCTGGGTTTACACCCCGCCCGGCTATGAAAAGGACACCGCCGCCACCTACCCGCTGCTCGTCCTCCAGCACGGCTCCGGCGACCGCCATGACGGCTGGGTCACCCATGGTCGTGCACACTGGATCCTCGACAAACTCATCGCCCAACAAAAAGCACAACCCATGGTCGTGCTCATGATCGACGGCCATCCCCTCGGCATGGTGCCGCGTGACATGACCGACCGCCGCGCCGCCTCGCTCCAGGCCTTCAAGACCGAGCTGCTCGACGAGGCCCTGCCGCTGGTGCAGGACCTTTACAGGGTGAAGCCGGAGCCCGCCCAGCGCGCCATCGCAGGCCTCAGCATGGGCGGCTGGCAGGCCCTCAGCACCGGCATGACCCGCCTGGACCGCTTTGCCACCATCGGCTCCTTCAGCGGCGCCGTGGATGAAAAGGAGATCCGGCAGGCCCTCGATCAGCCGCAGCAGACCAACGACCGGCTCAGGCTCCTCTGGATCGCCTGCGGTGAGAAGGATTTCCTGCTCGACCGCAACCTCCAGCTCATCGACCTCCTGAAAGCCCGGGGCATCCGCCATGAATGGCACCTCACCGCCGGCGACCATTCCTGGCCGGTGTGGCGGAACTACCTCGTGGACTTTGCGCAGAAGCTGTTTCGTTAGGCGGCTGAAGCTCAGTCCAGCGCCAGGAAGCGCACGCACACCGCGCCGCCGACGGCGATCTTCCGCCCCGTGAAACTCAGGCGTCCGCTTTCAGCGTCCACCTGGAAAAGAGCGGCGGTGTTGCCGTCCTGGTGCGCCACGATCATCCAGCGACCGGAGGGATCGAGGCAGAAGTTCCTCGGAATCCTGCCCTCGGCCGGTGCGTTCTGAATCAGCTTCAGCCGTCCGGTGGAGGGATCACAGGTGAAGACGGCGATCGTGTCATGCGTGCGGTTGGAAACATAGACGAAACGCCCGTTCGGATGCGCCACGGTCTCCGCCGTGCTGAAGCCTTCCTTCCCACGGTCGGCCTCGGGCAGCGTTGAAACAGTCTCCACCTCCTTCAGCGAACCCGAGGCGGCGTCATAGGCAAAGGAGGTCACGCTCATCAGCATCTCGTTGTTCACGAAGGCGAAACCACCGTTCGGATGGAAGGCGAAATGACGCGGCCCACTGCCGGGAGGAACGGTGGCAAAACCCTGGCTGGTGATCGTGCCGGCGGCAGGGTCCGCCTTATAGACCAGCACCTTGTCCAGGCCGAGGTCGCAGGCGAAGGCGAAGCGGTTGTCGGGGCTGAAGTTCATGCTATGCGCATGAGGCCCGGCCTGGCGCTTCGGATTCACGCCTGAACCCTCATGCTGGACGAATGACTTCGCCTCGCTCAGCGCACCGTTATCCAGGATGGAATAACTGGCGACGCTGCCGCCCCCGTAGTTCGCCACCACGGCCATCGCCCCGGTGCGGTCCACGGAGATGTGGCAGGGGCCCGAACCCACGGACGACACCTGGTTGATCAGCGAAAGCCGGCCGTCGGAGGACGAGATAGTGAAAGCGCTGACCGCGCCGCCCTTCTGACCAGGCGCGCCCATTTCGCCAACGGCATAAAGCCACTTTTTGTTAGGGTGAAGCGCCAGGAAGCTCGGGCTGGCCGTCTCCACAGCAAGCTCAGCCTCGCCAAGCACGCCTTTTTCAGCGTCGAAGCCCGACACATAAACGCCCTTGCTGCCGGACTTGGCGTTCGTGTAGCAGCCGAAATAGACGCGATGGGTGTCACCAGCCTGAAGCAGGCATGCGGTGAGAAGCAGGAGCAGGGGGGAGCGGATCATGGAAGGATGCAAGGTTGTCAAAGTACGCTGGACTTCGTCAATCCCATCAGCTGAATCCTGTGGACTCAGACCTGCGGACTGGAAATGACCTCGGCCCCATGCGGTGCGCCGAGCCGCGGGACAGCGCCCAGCTTCGGCAGAAAAACCTGACGCGCGGCGTGAACATGCCGCCGTCTGGCCATGCCGCCCACCAGCCAGGCCAATATGGCCCCCGCCAGCAGGAGGCCGGCAAAGGCCCGCAGCATGCGGCCATAATCACGGGTGAAAAGGTTCGTGGTCATGGCCTCACGCGACTTCATGCCGGCGATGCCCTTGAGCAGGATCGCGGCCGCCTCGGCCAGGCGCGTCTCCGAAGGCTTCTTCCTGTCCGTCATGACCTCGTGCAGGCTCGTATGCAGCTGATAGATGCCGGCGGAGGGCAGCATCTCCCAAAGTCCGGGCGAGATGCTCGTGTACTCCCTGTCCGAAGAACGATCGTAAAGGATGAGGACGGCATCCCTGTCTCCGCTCCAGGCCTGCCGCAGAAGACGCGCCCGGTCCTTCAGTCCGCCGGCCTGCATTTGAAAGGTCTCAGCCACCAGCCAGACGTCAATGCCGTGCCGCGCCCTGAAAGCCGCCATCTCAGCCGCCAGTTCCTGGCGCGCATCCGCCGCCAGGGCGCGCGTGTCATCCCGGATGCCGTCCACCGGCGCAGGCCCGGCCTCCTGGGCGGAAAGACCGGCCAGGCAGCCAACCAACAATGCAAGCAGCAGACGAAGCATGAACGCCCGATCCTAGCCCGCCACGCCCCGTCAGGCCAGTTCAATCCCGGCATTGTTCGCCAGCCCTGTCCAGACAGGTTGTCCACATCAGTGCAAGTCCACCCGCTGCGCGCCGTTCCTGTCCGCCCATGAAACCGACCGTCATCACCCTCCTGATGCTCGCCGTCCGCGCCTTCGCAGGCCCTGCGGGCGAGGTTTCCGCTGCGGCCTATCCAACGATTCAGGAAGCGCTGGCGGCCAATCCAGACAGGATGGTCTTCGTGCCGCCGGGCGATCATGTCATCACCGAGAAGATCCGGATCCGGGGCGTGCGCTCGGGCTTGTACGGCCCCGGCCGCATCATTCAGAAGAACCCCGACCATCCCGTGATCGAAATCGAAAACGCCGTCGACGCCGAAGTCCGTGACATCACAATCACACGGCCGGAAGGCGCCCAGGAGACCGGCAAGGAGGGCATCCTCGCCCAGAAGTGCCGGAACCTGGTCATCGACAATGTGCGCGTCCATGAAAACCGCAGCAAGTCCGGCGCCGTCCTGGTCACGGACAGCCAGGGCACACGCATCAGCCGCTGCCAGGTGCGCAACTACATGCGCGTCAGCATCGACGACCGCACGCAGGGCGACGTTTCCGGTTATGCCTTCAACTGCACCGACGGCACGGGCATCATGATACGCTACTGCACCGGAACGCTGATCGAGGACAGCCAGGTCGTCGAGGAAACCTTCCGGCCAACACCGGAGATCAAGGAGCGGCACAAACTGGGCAGCTTCGTGAAAAAGAACCCGCAGAAGGGCCCGCATCTCAGCCAACAGGCCTGGGACGCCGGCTACACCGACAACTGGCGCCAGGGCAGCGCCATCCAGGTCACCGCGCCGGAGACCAGCGACTTCACACGGCTCGTGAACAACCACATTGAAAACGCCGCCCAGGGCATTGACCTGCATTGCGACCACGTCATCGTTTCAGGCAACATCGTCAACCATGCCCACATCGGCATGAAGGCCATGCACGGCAGCCGCAACGTGCTCATCACCGGAAACCAGTTCATCCGCAACGACCTCTGGGCCATCGGCCTCATGCCGGGCGCCGCCGCCCATCCCGCCACCGGCGACAAGCCGGCGAACGCCGACGGCGGCTCGGTGATCACCGGCAACATCATCTCCGACTTCGGCCACGGCGAGGCCCACTGGATGTGGGGCATGGAGCGATCCCCGTTCAAGTTTGATGCCGGGCAGGACGCCGATGATCCGCCGCTCACCGACGTGCTCATTCAGGGCAACCTGGTTCACAATCCCGGCCCCGTGCGCTACAAGTACACCGTCATCATCGCCGACGAACCAAGCCGCCCCAGGAACCTGCATTTCAGCAACAACCTGTTTCCTCCGGGCACCCAGGGCGTGAGCAACCGCGAGCTGACGCCCTGAGCCGGTCCTCCCGATGGACGATGTCGATCAGAGTGACTTCCGCCCCTTGACGATCTCGTCGTAAATCCAGGCATAGGTCTTCTCCATGCCGTCACGGAGGCGGGTGGAGGGCTCCCAGTTGAAGACCTGCTTGATCAGCGTGTTGTCGCTGCTGCGGCCGTTCACCCCCTTGGGCGCGTCCAGCTTGTAGCTGCGCTCCAGCTTCACCCCGGCGATCTCCTCGACGATGTCCACCAGCTGGTTGATGCTCACCATCTCGGCGCTGCCAATGTTGATCGGCTCGACAAAGTCGCCGTGGGTCAGCATCTGGGTGCCATGGACGCAGTCCGTGATGTACATGAAGCTGCGCGTCTGCTCGCCCGTGCCCCAGATGTCGATCTCATGACGGCCGTTCAGCTTCGCCATGGCGACCTTCCGGCAGACGGCCGCAGGCGCTTTCTCACGGCCGCCGTCCCAGGTGCCGTAGGGACCGTAGACGTTGTGGTAGCGGGCCACCCGCGTCTTCAGGCCGAAATCCTCGCGAAAATGCCGGCACATGCGCTCGGAGAACAGCTTCTCCCAGCCATAGCCGTCTTCCGGCAAAGCTGGATAGGCATCCTCCTCCTTCAGCGGCTTCACATCGTACTGCTTCTGCTTGTCGCCGTTGTAGACGCAGGCGCTGGATGCGTAGAAGAATCGCTCCACGCCGCAGTCACGGGCCGCCATGCAGAGGTGCGTGTTGATCAGCACGCTGAGCATGCACAGGGCCTTGTTGTTCTCAATGAAGCCCATGCCGCCCATGTCCGCCGCCAGGTTGTAAACCGTGTGCGCCCCCGCGGCGGCCTTCACACAGGCCTCCCGGCCCTGAAGATCCAGCACCAGGTTCTCCACGTCATCAAAGCGCTGGTACCATTGGTCGAAGGGCTTCTGGTCCACCGCCCGGATCCGGGTGAAACCCTGCGCCCTCAGGTCCGCCACGAGCGCTCCGCCGATGAATCCGCCTGCCCCGCAGACGCTGATGAGTGGATCTTTTGCCATGAAAATGAGAAACCTGGATTGAGGAAAGGGCCGCGATTATTGAAATCCCGACGTCGAAAGCAAGCCGCGAATCCTGAAACCCTCCCCTCACAGCGCCAACCCCGCCAAATATCCAAGGCACCGGTTGTGTTTGCCCGTACTTTCATCATTCTGCGCGCTTCGTCACCCATGCTTCCCGTCCAAGAACAACTCGACATCCTCAAACGCGGCACCGTCACCATTCACAGTGAGAAGGAGCTCGCCGAAAAGCTCGCACGCGGCAGGCCGCTGCGCATCAAGCTCGGCGTTGACCCCACATCCCCGGACATCCATCTCGGCCACGCCGTCGGCCTGCGGAAGCTGAAGCAGTTCCAGGACCTGGGCCACCACATCGTCCTCATCATCGGCGACTTCACCGCGATGATTGGCGACCCGAGCGGCCGCTCCACCACCCGCCCGCCCCTGACGTATGACGAGGTCCTGGCCAACGCGAAGACCTACACCGAGCAGGCCTTCCTCGTCCTTGACCGGGACCGGACCGAAGTCGTCTTCAACGGCTCCTGGTTCAAGGAGATGCCCTTCATGGAGGTGATCAGGCTCAACGCCCGCGTCACCCTCCAGCAGATGCTTCAGCGTGAGGACTTCAAGAACCGCGTCGCCAACGGCACCGAGGTCCGTCTGCACGAGCTGCAGTACCCCATCATGCAGGGCTGGGACAGCGTGGTGGTGCGCTCCGACGTCGAGATCGGCGGCAGCGACCAGCTCTTCAACATCCTCGTCGGACGCGACCTCCAGAAAGAAGAGGGCATGGAGCCCCAGGTCTGCATGACCCTGCCTCTCCTTGAAGGCCTCGACGGCGTGAAGAAGATGTCCAAGAGCCTCGGCAACTACGTCGGCCTCACCGACGAGCCCAAGGACATGTTCGGCAAGCTCATGAGCATCCCCGACGAGCTCATGGCCAAATATTACCTGCTCGTGCTTGGCGAGGTCATCGACACCGCCATGCACCCCATGGAGGCCAAGAAGCAGCTCGCCGCCAGATGCGTCGCCGTTTACCACAGCGAGGACGCCGCCCGGGAATGCCGCGAGGACTGGGACACCCGCTTCAGCAAGCGTGACCTGGCACACGCCGAGCTGCCCGCCTTCACACTCGGAGACCGGCGCGATGTCGTCGGCGTCGTCCAGCATGCCTACCAGACGGTCTTCAACCAGACCGTGTCAGGCAGCGAGGCACGCCGCCTGGTCCAGGGTGGCAGCATCCAGCTCAACGGTGAAAAGCTCTCCGATCCCAAGGCCGAGCCCGCCTGGGAGAGCGGCGCCGTGCTGAAGCTCGACAAGAAGCGCAGCGTCCGCCTCGCCTGACCCGTCCCGCCCACCGCGCAGCTTCAATCCTGGTTAGGCGATCAGCTTTTCGATCACCTGCCCGCCGATCTGCGAGAGCTGCTTAAACCGGCCCCCGTGGTAGAAGGTGAGCCTGTTGTCGTCCAGCCCGAGCATCCTCAGCAGGGTCACGTGAAGGTCGCGCACATGATGGACCTCCTCGACGGCCTCCATGCCGCGGTCGTCGGTCGCACCGATGACATGCCCGGCCCGGCAGCCGCCTCCGGCGAACCAGATCGTCATCGCCTTCGGATTGTGATCCCGCCCATAGGCCGTGCCGCCGCGCACCCCGTTGTCCGGCGTCCGGCCGAACTCGCCGCACCAGACGATGAGCGTTTCGTCCAGCAGCCCGCGCTGCCTCAGGTCGGCAATCAAAGCCGCGATCGGCTGGTCCACCTGACGGATGAGGTTGCCATGGGCGCGCTCGATGTAGTCATGGCTGTCCCAGGTACCCGCGTAGAGCTGCACAAAGCGCACCCCCTTTTCGACCAGCTTGCGCGCCAGCAGGCACTTGCGGCCAAAGGCGTCCGTGGCGGCCTGACCGATGCCGTAGGCCGCCTTCGTACCCGCATCCTCCTTCTCCAGGTCGATCACCTCAGGCACCTGCATCTGCATGCGGAAGGCCAGCTCATAGTTGTTCATCCGCGCCTTCAGCTCGTCATGCCAGGGATGCTCCGCGGCATGGCGCGCGTTCATACGGCCTAACAAGTCCAGGTTCTCCCGCTGCTGCTCCGGCGTCACGCCCTGGGGCGGCTGCAGGTCAAGGATCGGCGAGCCCTTCGAACGCAGCGCCGTGCCCTGGTAATGCGCCGGCAGGTAGCCGTTGCCCCAGTTCGCGCTGCCGCCCTGCGGATAGCTGATCTCCGGCAGCACGATGAAGCCCGGCAGGTCCTGGTTCACCGAACCCAGCCCGTAGGTCACCCAGGAGCCGATCGCCGGGTCGCCGCCAAAGCGGTTGCCGCAGTTCATCTGGTACATCGCCGTCGGGTGGTTCACCGAATCCACCTGGCAGCCGCGGTAGAAGCAAAGCTCGTCCGCCACCTTCGCCAGATGCCTCCAGGGCTCGCTCATCCAGGCTCCGCTCCGGCCATGCTGGGCAAACTTGAAGGGAGACTTCACATAATAACGCCTGCCGCTCTCCATCGCCGACTTCATCCTTCCCTCACGCACGAACTCCTTCAGATGCAGCTTCTCCAGCGCAGGCTTGGGATCAAAGCAGTCGATGTGGCTCGGCCCGCCCTCCATCATCAGGAAGATGCAGTTCTTCGCCTTCGCCGGCAGCATCGGCGGCCTAGGCGCCAGCGGCCCCTTACTCTCCGCCGCCAGCATCGACGTCAGCGCCACGCTGCCCAGCGAGGCGCCCAGGCCATAGACAAACTCACGCCGCGTCGGCGCATGCAGGGCCCGCGCTCCGGCACAGGGGAAGAAGGAGGAACTCATGATGACGTGAGGGTTTCCGATGAAAACGACCGCAGTGCCAAAATCTCACCCCATCCTGCCGGGAAAGCCTCATGAAGGCATCTGAGTGCTTGCGGCACCCGGGTCGGACTGCTTTAAAACCTGGTGCCCGGCAAAAAATGCGCTGGACGAGCGGCGGCAAATACGCCAAGTGTTCACCCGAACATAACCAATAACACTTCATCATCATGGCCAGAGCACCCAAGGAATCTTCCGCCGAACCGAACACCAGCAAGATCGCGGAAGCCCGCGCCCGCAACCTCGACCTGGCCATCCAGCAGATTCAGAAGGACTATGGCGAAGGTGCCATCCTGCGCATGGGCACGGGTGAAAAGGCCGAGGTCAGCGTCATCCCCACCGGCAACCTGCTGATCGACCAGGCCCTCGGCGTCGGCGGCTTCGCCCGCGGCCGTATCGTCGAGATTTACGGCCCGGAAAGTTCCGGTAAAACCACCCTCACCCTCACCGCCATCGCCCAGGCCCAGAAGGCCGGCGGCCTCGCCGCCTTCATCGACGTCGAACATGCCCTCGACCCCAATTACGCAAAGCGGCTTGGCGTGAAGATGGACGAGCTGCTCGTCTCCCAGCCCAGCTCCGGTGAGGAGGCCCTGCGCATCTGCGAAACCCTGGTCCGCTCCAACGCCCTCGACGTCATCGTCATCGACTCCGTGGCCGCCCTCGTCACCCGCCAGGAACTCGACGGCGAAATCGGCGACAGCACCGTCGGCGCCCAGGCCCGCCTCATGAGCGCCGCCCTCCGCAAGCTCACCGCCATCATCAGCAAGGCCCGCACCTGCTGCGTCTTCACCAACCAGATCCGTGAAAAGATCGGCGTCATGTTCGGCAACCCAGAAACCACCCCGGGCGGCAAGGCCCTCAAGTTCTACGCCTCCGTCCGTGTCGACATCCGCCGCATCGGCGCCATCAAGAGCAGCGACGGTACCGTCACCGGCAACCGCACCAAGGTGAAGGTCGTGAAAAACAAGCTCGCCCCGCCCTACACCGAGGCCGAGTTCGACATCATGTACAACGAAGGCATCTCCAACGTTGGCTCCATGCTCGACCTGGCCATGGAGTTCGACATCCTCCAGAAGCGCGGCTCCTGGATCAGCTACAAGGGAACCCAGCTCGCCCAGGGTCGCGACGCCGCCAAGGAAACCCTCAAGAACGACTCCGGGCTTTATGCCGAAATCGAGGAGGCCGTGAAGGCCAAGCTGGCCGAAAAAGGCGGCGCCGCCTCCGGCTCAAGTGGCGCAAGCAGCGGCGGCGAGGAGTGACTTAGCACCACCAACCGCCCAGCCTCCCCTCCTAGTCAACGCACTCCGGCCCTTCCGTGAGTGCGTTTTCATTTCGATGACCGACGATGAACAACCACGTCGGTTCATGCCTGTCTCAGGAGGATTTCCTGCGGCCAAACAGCCGTGTGAAAAAACCTTCCCTGGGCTTGGGCGCCTCCTCCTCGGTGGGCGCAAGAGGCGTCGGAGTACGCCGCGTTCCTGATGTTTCCTTGCCCGCTTTCGCAGCCACCTTGATCTTTTTCAACTGGGGCTGCCACCATGCCGCCATGAGCGTTCCTGCCTCCTCCCAGAGTTCCAGACCGGAACGCCAGATGAGGGTGCGGGCATTGATCCTGCCCTCCTTGATCATGGCCTTCATGGCCTCTTCATCATGCGGGCCATCGGCGGCGCCTTCATTGTTGTAAAACCAGATCATGTGCCGGTCTTATGCCATGGAAGCCCGCGCCTGGGAAGGTTGTTTTGCACCCGCTCAGGCCAGACCGAGAGCCTCCACCTGCGCCTCATCCAGACCCAAGTAGTGACCGATTTCATGCAGCAGCGTGATGCGCAGCTCCTCCCGAAACGCCTTCCGGTCACGCCCGGCGTGCTCCCATATGTTGTCGAGGAAGAGCCGGATCCTCGGCAGGCTGGCGGGACTCTCGTCATCCGGCTCACCAAAGGCACGCCCCTCAAACAATCCCAGGAGATCATCAGGCAGTTCAGGATCATCCGCAGCCGCCTGCTCAATCCACTCCACCACGACCGGACAGTCCCCAGCCTTCTCCCGAATCGCCGCCGGAAGCCGGCCCAGCACCTGCCGGATCACCGTGTCAGCCACATTCTCCAGATGAGTCGGACTCATGCCCCCGGCTTTCAGTAGGAGTCATACAACGAGCCCGCGCGGCGGGCGTTGAAGTTCGAGCCTCCGACATCACGCATGAAATTGCCCTGGATCTGGTTACCCATGCCGTTGACCCGGGATGAGCTGTAAAGAGAACCGTTGATCTGTCCGGCAGTCGGCGCTTCCAGCTGCACCGGCCGGTCCGGCGTGGGGATGCCCAGCGACTTCAGCTCGCTCTGCGCCAGGTTGTGACGGCTCCACAGCATGGTGTCCACCTTGTTGCGAACCTTCTTGTCCAGCATCTGCAAAGCCTCCGCATGCTGTTCGGCGGAAATCCGGCCCGAAGTCCGCAGCGACGCCAGCTCGGCATACTCAGGCTGATGCTCGGCACGCACCTTCTGTTCCAGGGCATCCATCTGCGCCGAAGTCGGCACGGTGGATTCACAGGCGGCAAGCATCAGCGCCAGCACCGGCAGGAGGCCGCGAACAAAAAACAAATTCATCCCATCATCTTAATCCCACCCTCCCCATCCTGGCAATCCCATCCTTGCCCCTCCCCCACGACTTCGGACTTCGGACTTCGGACTTCGGACTTCGGACTTCGGACTTCGGACTTCGGACTTCGGACTTCGGACTTCGGACTTCGGACGTGCCCAAGCCCCTTGACCTCGCCCCCCTTCGCAGCAAACCTCCGCCTCCCATGTCTGAAACCGCGCCCGCCGCCCCCACCGCCTCCCTCGATTTCATCCGTGAAATGGTCGCCGCCGACGTCGCGGCAGGACGCAACGGCGGCCAGGTCGTGACCCGTTTCCCGCCGGAGCCCAACGGCTACCTCCACATCGGCCATGCCAAGAGCATCTGCCTCAACTTCGGCCTCAGCCAGGAATACGCCCCCAACTCCCGCTGCCACCTCCGCTTTGACGACACCAACCCCACCAAGGAGGAGGTCGAATACGTCGAAAGCATCATGGAGGACGTCAAGTGGCTCGGCTTTGACTGGGGCTCCAATCTCTTTTACGCCAGTGACTACTTCGAGAAGCTCTACGGTTTTGCCGTCCAGCTCATCGACAAAGGCCTCGCCTATGTCGATGACCAGACGCCAGAGCAGATCCGTGAAACCCGCGGCACGCTGACCGCGCCAGGCACGGCCAGCCCCTTCCGCGACCGCTCCCCGGCGGAAAACAAGGACCTCTTCGCCCGCATGAGGGCCGGTGAGTTTCAGAATGGCGAGAAGGTCCTGCGCGCGAAGATCGACATGGCGTCGCCCAACATGAACCTGCGCGATCCTGTCATCTACCGCATCCTGCGCGCCCATCACCACCGCACTGGAGACGCCTGGTGCATCTACCCGATGTATGACTATGCGCATCCGCTCAGCGACGCGCTGGAAGGCATCACCCACAGCCTTTGCACGCTCGAGTTCGAGCACCACCGCCCGCTTTACGAGTGGCTTGTCAACCATGTCGACGGGCTGCCCGGCCAGCCCTACCAGCGCGAGTTCGCGCGCCTCAATCTCACCTACACCGTGATGAGCAAGCGCAAGCTGCTCCGTCTCGTGAAGGACGGCCTCGTCAATGGCTGGGACGACCCCCGCATGCCCACCCTCAGCGGCATCCGCCGACGCGGCTACACGCCCGCCGCCATCCGTGCCTTCTGCAAGGCCATCGGCCTGACCAAGTACCCGTCATTGACCGAGCTCAACCTGCTCGAGCACCACGTGCGCGAGGACCTCAACAAGATCGCCCTGCGCGTCTATGCCGTGCTAAAGCCCGTCAAGGTTGTGCTCACCAACTATCCCGAGGGCCAGGTTGAGCACGTCGAGGTGCCCAACAACCCCGAGAACGAGGCCGACGGCAAGCGTCAGGTGCCCCTGAGCCGCGAGCTTTACATCGACGCCGACGACTTCATGGAAACGCCCGTCCAGGGTTTCCACCGCCTTGTTCCCGGCGGTGAGGTGCGCCTCAAATACGCCTTCTGCATCATCTGCCAGGAGGTCGTCAAGGATGCTGCCGGCAACATCCTCGAACTGCGCTGCACCTACGACGACGCCACGCGTCACGGCGCCAAGCCGGTTGGCCGCCCGAAAGTCAAAGGCACCATCCACTGGGTCAGCGCCGCGCAGGCCGCCGACATCGAGGTCCGTCTTTATGACAGGCTGTTCACCGTCGAGCAGCCGGACGAGCAGGCCGGCGAGGACGGCGACTTCACCCAGTTCCTCAACCCCGGCTCCCTGGAGACCGTGACCGCCAAGATCGAGCCCTCCATTCTCAACGCCGGGCCCGGCAGCCACTACCAGTTCGAACGCGTCGGCTACTTCTTTGCCGACCCCAGGGACAGCAAGCCGGGAAGCCCCGTCTTCAACCGCACCGTCCAGCTCAAGGACGGCTTCGTGGTGAAGAAGTGAGGTGCAGGGGCAGTGGCAGCCGTCACTTCGGCGCACGTCCCACGCCCAGCGTGGTGCCAAGGTTTCTGACAAAGTAGGTCTTCAGACTGGCGGCCAGAGCCTCGGCAAATCGCTGCCGGCTGGCCGCCGTGTCACGTAGTCGCGGACGGTAGGCCTCGATCTGCAGGCCGGTGACACCGGCCTCCGCCTTGCAGTGGCGGAAGATCGTGTATCCCCCGCGGAAAAAGGGCGTGCCGGGCACCGGCTTGCCAGGACTCGGCGTCGCTGGAAACCCTTCATGTTCCAGCAGGGACCCGAGACTGAAAGGCCCGCTCAGCAGCTCCATGTGCGGAATGCCGCGTTTCTCAACCATCCAGCGCAGGCTGCTTTTCTCTACCACGGCAGGACTGTTCAGAACCTGGCCGTCCTGGGCCAGGTCAGCAGCGTTGAGCAGATAGCCAAGCTCCACCCGCAGATCGGGATGTCCGTGGCCATGCATGTCGATCAGAAAGGCCACGCCATGATCCTTCACCGCCTTCCGGCAGGCTTCGTCGATGAACCCGTGATGCTCATGCCAGGCCTGGGAGGCCAGTGCGTTGCCCTGCGCCGCCTCGGGCAGGTCACGGTTTGCATCCAGCTTGCTACGATGCAGATGGCACACAACCAGATGCGGCCGGCCGCCGGCCGTCGCCTGGACGGCCTCCACCACCGCCCGGGCCAGCTCCTGGGTGTTTGCATCCATGTCCACGACACCCTGGGTCCGGTCAGGAATATCCGCCGGCTTCTCACGCCCGCCATGAGGCGCGGCGATGACCAGGGGCAGCGCGCCCGGCTGATATTCGATGAAGCGGCGCGAACCAAAAAGAATGTCACGTGGAGGAGGCTCCGCCGCCCCGGCGGCCGCACCGAGGATCAGGATTATCCAAAAGGATTTCATGGCTGTCCTCCCGGCTCCTTCTGCTCCTCAAGCCTGCCCGCCGCCCACAGAATACCGCGCGGGATCAGGTGCTCCAGGCCGGGCGTATTCTCCGGATGCGGGCTGGAGATGAACACGCGCCCTTTGCCAAAGGTGGACACGGCCTGGGCGGGTGAATTCACCATCACTCCGACGGGGGTGCCATTCTTCGCCACCTCGGTGCGGAAGAGCGTCAAAGGCCGGTAGGCGGGCAGGTCAGCACGCGAACCCGGCTTGATGATGGGTCCGTTGTTGTAACGCACCAGGAAGCGATCCTTGACCCGGCCGAGCAAAGGTTCGCCATCCACCGTGACCTCCGTCTCCACAAAGCCGCTGCCTCGCATCCACTTGCTGGACACCGTCGAGGCGTTGAGGATGCCGAGGCCCCAGTCAAAATTCGAGCAGGCCAGATAGGCGCCGGCGCAGATGCCGACGTAACCACCGCCGCCGCGTACAAACTCACGCACCTTCTCACGTCCGGCCTCACCAAGGCTCTTCGCCTGCGTGCCGCCGCTGCCGCCGGAAAAAACAACCACGTCATAGTCCTTCAGGGTGCCTGCGGCGATCTCCTCCGGCTTCACCAGCGTGATGGTGGACCCGGGCATCGACTTCACTCGCTCACACACATTTTCGACACCGCCCGCAGGAGCTCCCTTGCCGTCGAAGATGGCGATCCTGACCGGTGCCGCTTTTGCAGGAGGGGCGATCACGGTCTTGTAGCCGTTGATGTCCGGCGGGATGACCATGGCAGGCCTGGCGGCTGGCGTGGTTGGTTTTGCGGACTCCAGCGCCCGGCCGGACAGGCACAGGCAGAAAATCAAGGGCGGCAGAAGCAGGGGCACGGAACGGCGGCGCATGGCTCCAGGAACGACACATCCCGCCCGTTCCTTCCAGGCATCATGGCTTTGGCAAAGCTGGTTCGGCGCCGGCCGGACGCAAGCACGGTTCCCCGGCCTTCGTTCCCATGCCCCATGCGTCCGCTGCTGCTTTTCCTCCTCGCCGCGCTGTCCCTGCCCGCCACAGGACAGGAAAGGCCTGACATCGTCTTCATCATCGCCGATGACCTCGGCTGGGCGGACGTCGGTTTCCATGGTGGAATGGCCCCGACGCCGAACCTCGACCGGCTCGCCCGCGAAGGCCTGGAGCTCACGCATCATTACGTCGCACCCGTCTGCAGCCCGACACGCACCGGCCTGATGACGGGCCGTTTCTGGAGCCGCTTCGGCGTCACCCAGCCCCAGAACGAACGCGCCCTGCCCTGGGAGACCGTGACGCTTCCGAAGGCCCTCGGGCAGGCCGGCTACGACACCTGCCTCACCGGCAAGTGGCACCTCGGCTCCAAGCCCGAATGGGGGCCGCTCCATTACGGCTTTGACCATGCCTACGGCTCCCTGGCGGGCGGTGTCGGGCCGAACAATCATTTCTACAAACAGGGCCCCTTCAGCATCACCTGGCACCGCAACGAAAGGCTCGTCACCGAGGAGGGGCACGTCACCGACCTCATCACGGACGAGGCGGTGAAGTGGCTGCGCCAGCGCGGGGAAAAGCCCTTCTTCCTCTACATGCCCTACACTGCCGTCCACCTGCCCGTGAAGGAGCCCGAGACCTGGCTGAACAAGGTCCCCTCATCAGTCACCGGTGACGTGGCACGCCACTATGCCGCCTGCCTCATGCACCTGGATGATGCTGTCGGACGCATCCTGAAGACGCTGGAGGAAACCGGCCGCAGGAACCGCACGCTCGTCGTTTTCACCAGCGACAACGGCGCCAGCACCGCCGAGAACAGCGATCCAAAATATCCCCCCGACGACTATCCCAGGGGCAGGATTCCTGGCAGCAACCTGCCCAACCGCGGTGAAAAAGGCAGCCTCCACGAAGGCGGCATCCGCGTGCCCACCGTCGTCAGCTGGCCGGGCATGCTGAAGCCTGGGAAATACGACGCCCCCGTTCACATCACCGACTGGATGCCGACGTTCTGCGCCCTGGCAGGTCACCGCCCGGAACAGGACCTGAAATGGGACGGCGCCAATCTCTGGCCGCAGCTGTCCGGACAGTCCCCTGCCCTGGACAACCGGCAGCTTTACTGGACGGGGCCCGGCTTCCGGGAACGCACCGTGCGCGAAGGCCCGTGGAAGCTTATTGAAACTCAGGGCGGCAAACAAAAGCCCACGGCCATCCAGCTCTTCAACCTCGACACCGACCCCGGTGAGGCCAGCGACCTCTCGAGGCAGCAGCCGGAAAAAGCCGCCGCCCTTCTGGGCCTGCTCGAAAGGCTCTCGGCACGCGACCGCGACTCCGTCGTACCGCGCTGAAACCAGGCCGCCCTGCATTTGTGATTGACCTTTTTGTTAGGCTTCGTCAGGCTCGGCCGAGTTTCCAACCCCGGGGGGTCATCACCATGAAAGCTCCGCATACCCGCCGCCAGTTCCTTGCCGAGGTCGGCAGGGGTGCCCTGCTGGCAAGCTTGGGCTTGCCAATGCACAGACCGCCGAAGCCGCGCCCGAACTCGGCTTCGGCGACATCGAACCGCTCGTCCGTCTCATGCAGGAAACATCGGCGGAGAAGATCCAGCCGCTTCTTGTCGGCAGGCTGCGAAGCGGCGAGCCCCTCAAGCGGATCGTCGCCGCCGGAGCCCTCGCCAACGCCCGCACCTTTGGCGGCGAGGACTACATCGGCTTCCACACGCTGATGGCCATGGGGCCTGCCTGGCGCATGGCGGGGACCCTGAATGAAAAGGAGGCCGCGCTGCCTGTGCTCAAGGTGCTTTACCGCAACACCAGCCGCATCCAGCAGAACGGCGGGCGGAAGGCGGAGGTGCTGCATCCCATCACACCGGACGCAGGCACCGCCGGTGCCGCCGGCCTGCATGATGCCGTGAAGAAAAAGGACGTGGTCGCCGCGGAGAAGATCTTCGCCGGCCTGATGCATCAAGACGCCGCCACGGGCTTCAATGCGCTGCTTGAATGCGTGCAGGACAATCCCGAGGTCCACCGCACCGTCCTTCCCTACCGGGCCTGGGACATGCTAGACCTGGTCGGCCGCGAACACGCCACCACCCTGCTGCGCATGTCGTTGCGCTACTGCCTGAACGCCGAGCAGCAGAGGCGTCCGGAATGGGACGAGCACGGCAAGGTTCTCAGCCGCCTGCTGGATGAACACAAACTTCTCGGCCGTTCGCCCGGCAACCGAAGCCTGGACGATGCCGCTCTCGAAAAGCTCTCCCTCAACATCTTCAGCGGCTCTCCAGCCGAGGCCGCCGGGGCCGTTGCCGAGGCCCTTGGCGAAGGGCTGGACCCCGGCGAGATCGGCGAGGCGCTCTCGCTCGCCGCCAACCAGTTTGTGCTTCGTGACCATGGCCGGCCGCCGCAATGGGAGTTCCCCGGCAAGCCGACCGGCAGCGTGCATGGCGACTCCGTGGGCGTGCACTCCAGCGACTCCATCCATGCCTGGCGCAACCTTTCCTCCGTCAGCCAGGGCCGGAACGTCTTCGCCTGCCTGATCCTGGCCGCCTGGCAGATCGCACGCGACCGTCAGTATCAGCCCTTTCTCGACTGGGAGCCCATGCCCACCCAGCGGCAGGTCAAAGGCGTGACCGCCACCGAGCAGGCGGCACTGCTTGCCGAACTGGAGGCCCATGTCCGGGGCAACCTGCAGTCACACGCCGCAGCCGTGGTGCAGCGCTGGGGTCAGCTCCTTCTTCCCGCCCAGCCTGTCCTCGACCTGATGCGCCGCTTTGCCATCAGCGAGGACGGCGCCCTTCATGCCGAAAAATACTACCAGACCTGCCACGACGAATTCCATCGGACCCGCCCCGCCTTCCGCTGGCGTCACCTCTGCGCACTTGCCCGCGTCACGGCCAGCGAATACGGCCGCCCGGCCCCCGGCCAGGAGGAAGCGAGGGAGCTGCTGGGACTCTGAGAGGAATGACCCAAGGGCCGAAGCCTACTTCACAAACATCGGGTCCTCCGGATTGCCCTTGCTGAGCAGGTAGGCCATCAGGTCGAGGATGTCGTCCTCCTTGAGCATGTAAAGCAGGCCGGGCGGCATCATGCTGACCTTGCTCTCCTCGGTCTTCACCACGTCCTTGACGTTGACGTTGGTGAAGTTGTTCGGGTCCATCATGTTCGTGCAGACCATCATGATGTCCTCCTTCATGTTGGCGATGCGGCCCACCACCTGGCTGCCATCCTTTTTGGTAAACACGGTGCTGCCATACTGGTCGCTGATCTCCTTGCTGGGCTCGAGGATGTGCTCCAGCAGGTCGCGCGGGCTGTACTTGCCGGCGACGCTGGTGAGGTCTGGCCCGATGGCGCCGCCCTCGTTGTTGAAGCGGTGGCAGGCAAAGCAGGTGGCCGCGCCGAACATGTTGCGGCCGTTTCTGAAGTCACGGTTGCCCTCCAGGCCGACGCCCAGGGACTTCTCCAGGTCGGCCATCGTCCAGGCCTTGACGAACTGCAGCGGCTTGGCCGTGAAGGTGGGCGCCTGCACTTCGGGCCTGGCGTCGAGCACATCCTTGATGGAGAGCTTCTCCTCCTCGGTCATCGTCGCGAGAGCGTCCTTCTTGATCTCGCCGATGAACAGGTCAAACGAGGCGCCGCCCTTGTAGTTCGCGGCGCGCAGGAACCAGCGGAAGTAGCCGGCGCGCAGCTCCTTCGTCCAGCCGGACTTCGCAAAGCGCAGGATGCGCGCGTAGTCGATCTGCTCCTCCTGGGTCGGCGAGTCGTTCACCAGCGGCGCGGCCTTGGCGACGATGCCGGCATCACCGAGATAAACCAGCACCTCCGCGAGATCGCGGTTCAGTCCTGTGTCGTGGGTTGGGAAGAGCGGGCTCAGCCTCGCAACGAGCGCGGCCTTCGTCGCCGCATCCGGCTCGACCAGGCGGGTGAAGGCAAGCATGTGGTCGCGGACGTAGGTCACACGGTCGAGACCCTTCAGCGCCTTGAAATCGATCCTGCCCAGCGCGTCGAGAAGCGGCTTCTGCAGCGTCTTGTCACCGCCGCTGCTGCGGGCCAGCGCCATGAGGGCGGTCAAAGCGGCACGCGGGTTGGTTTCGGAGAGCGCCTTGTCCTTCCACGAGGCCACCGGCTGATGTTCGAGGGCGATGCGGGCGGCGAAGCGCAGGTTGCGGTCAGGCGAACCCAGATGCGGCCAGGCGGCTTCGACCGTGACACCGGAAGACTCCAGGGCGGCGCGGGCCTTCGCCAGCTCCGTGGTCTCCACAGCGGAGGAAGCCTCCGTCTTCTCCTCCCCTGTGTATGTCACGCGATACAGCCCCGACTGCACCTTGCGGCCGCCGACGCTGACATACATGGCGCCGTCCTTGCGCGAGACCTCGATGTCGGTCAGCGGCAGCGGCGACGCGCTCATGAACTCCTCAGCAACGCCCGAATAGCCCGCGCCGTCCGGCGTCAGGTGCACGGCGTACATCTTGCCGTAGCTCCAGTCGCAGATGTAGAAGGCGTCTTGATATTTCGCAGGAAACTTCGCGCCATAACCAAAAGCAACACCCGTGGGCGAGCCCGGGCCGATGTCCACGACGGGCGGCAGGCTGTCCTCCCAGCGCACCGGCCATTTCTTGCTGCATGTGCGCCAGCCGAATTCGCCGCCGCTCTGCATGAAGCAGACGCGGGTCGGGCGGTACCAGGGCATGCCGGTGTCCCACTCCATGTCGGCGTCAAAACCGAAGATGTCGCCGTTGCGGTGGATGGCGATGTCATAGGTGTTGCGGGTGCCGGTGTTGACGAGCTCCCACTTTTTGCCGTCGAGGTCGGTGTGCGCCAGCCAGCCGCCGGGGGCGAGCACATCACGCATGAAACCGCGGCCAAGCAGCATCGGGAAGAGCTGGTCCTCGGCCCAGTGACGGGGCACGCGGCTGGTTTCACAGGCGGGTTCCGGCGTCTGGTTGCCGCACATCACATAAAGGCTCTTGCCATCGGGCGCGGCCACGACCCCGTGGGGCCCATGCTCGCCGGCCTTGCCTGGAAAGGCGCGCAGAAGCTCCACGGAGTCGAACTGGTCATCGCCGTTCGTGTCCTTGCAGCGGTAGAGGCCGCGGCCCTGGTAGGCGTCGTCATTCACCACACCATAAAGCGCACCGGCATGAAAAAGCAGGCCCTGGCAGTGGCCGAAGTCGACGGCGAGCTTCTCAATCCGGGTTTCCTCCGGGCTGCCGCCGAGGGAGGGGGGCGTGATGCGATAGAGGGCGCCGTATTGATCGCTGCAGATCATGCGGCCCTGGTCATCCTGGGTCATGGCCACCCAGGAGCCTTCGGACTCCTTGGGCACGGAATAAAGCAGCTCGACTTTGAAGCCCTTGGCGACCTTGATTTTGTCCACGGGAGTCGCCTGCCCGGCAATCTGGGCAAAGGCGCCGGCGGAGGAAGCAAGCAGCAGCGGAAGAAGGAGGAGTTTCATGAAGAAAAGGGGAGGCACTTAACGAAGGGAGGGTGAGTATCTTGTGGGGAAATCAGGGCAGCTTGCCCGGAGCCTGACAACCCTTGATTCCAAGAAAGGCTGATGATGAAAACCGAGGGCGGCTCAGCCCTTCTGGTAAATCTCTGCCGCATCCACGGCGGCGAGTTCAATGAGGTAGTCGGCAAACTTCTGCGTCAGGCGCTCGAAGTAGAGGCGACCTTTCTCAGGGGTGGAATGCTGCGGGTCTCCGGACCCCGTGTCGTTGGTGGCCTGGGTCCAGGGACGCTGCGCCCAGGCCCATTTCTCGCGCATCGCCTTCAGCACAGGCAGGTTGTCCCGGCCCTCTCCCCAGTCCTCGCGGGGAAGTACAAGCCCGGGCTCAAGATGCTGGACCAGGCTGGTTTCGCGCTCATCGGCATGGTCGCCCACAATCGTGAAGATGTCGCTGCCGGCGTCGATGCTGAACCAGTTCACCAGGCTCAGGTGGATGCGTGGATGCCTGGCCTGAAGTTCACGCAGCATCTGGCGGAAATCATTGCCGCCATGGCCGTTGAAGACCACCAGCTTCGGTACGCCGACGCCCTCCAGGCTGGCGACGACATCCTCGAGCACGGCCATCTGGGTGCTTGGATTCATGTTGATGCAGAAGGGGATGTCGAGCTGGCCCGTCTGCACGCCAAACGGAATGTTTGGCAGGATCGCCACCTTCGCCCCGGCCTGCCAGGCGATGCGGCCGGCCTCGGCGGTCATGGCCTCGTTCTGCAGGCTGTCCGTGGCGTAGGGCAGATGGAAGTTGTGCGCCTCCGTGGCCCCCCAGGGCAGCACGGCTATCTCATAACGGGTTGCCTGGACATGCTTCCAGTTCGTCTCGGCGATCATCCACGGGCGGGGTGTCTTCATGGTGACGGCGAATACAGCATGTGATGCCTGTTGTTGCCAAGTTTGTTTGGCGGCAATGTCGCCGCAGGTCGGCCGAAATATGCCCCGGATCAGTTCGTATTTAAAGACCGCCCATGACCACGCGACTTTTCCTCTCCGCCCTGCTCTCCACCTCGATCGTGTTCGCCCAGAAGGCACCGGACGTGTCCAAGCTCGACCCCGCCATGGGCGTCAATAAGCAGGCCGCCGAGAACCTGGAGTGGCATGACGTCACCACCTGGGGCGTGGAAGGCCGCATCCTGCCGGAACAGCCGCGCAAGAGCTGGTTCGACCGACTGCCGGCCAGCGCCGAGGGCAAGGTCACGCCCAATGTCTGGAACCTGAGCCGTGACAGCGCCGGCATGATGGTGCGCTTCAAGACCGACGCCACGGCCATTCACGCCCATTACAAGCTGACCAAGGCAAACCTCGGCATGCCGCACATGCCCGCCACGGGAGTGAGCGGCGTGGACCTCTATGCCCGTGACAAGGACGGCAAATGGAAGTGGGTGCAGGTCACCAAGCCCGCCACCCAGGAGGTGAAGGCGGAGATCATCAAGGGCCTGGCCCCGGGCGAGCGCGAATATGCCGCCTACCTGCCCCTCTACAACGGCGTCGAGTTCCTCAAGATCGGCGTCGCCAAGGGCGCGAAGTTCACCGGCCTGGCTCCACGTGAAAAACCCGTCGTCTTCTACGGCACCAGCATCACCCACGGCGCCTGTGCCAGCCGTCCCGGCATGGTCCACACCGGCATCCTTGGCCGCAAGCTCGACATGCCCGTGGTGAACCTTGGGTTCTCCGGCAACGGCAAGATGGACGCCGCCGTGGGCGACTACCTCGTGCAGCTCGACGCCGCCTGCTACGTCATCGACTGCCTGCCCAACATGAACGCCGCCCTCGTCACCGAGCGCTGCGTGCCGCTGGTGAAGCAGCTGCGCGCCGCAAAACCGGAGACACCCATCATCCTCGTCGAGGACCGACGCTTCACCAATGACTGGATCACGCCCGAGAAGCAAAAGTTCCACACCGACAACCACGCCGCCCTGAAGGCTGCCTACACAGCCCTGCAGAAGTCCGGCATCAAAAACCTCCACTACATCCGCGGCGACAACCTCTACGGCACCGACACCGAAGGCGCAACCGACGCCTCCCACGCCAGCGACCTGGGCTTCATGCGCCAGGCCCAGATTTTCGAGCCCGTGCTGCGCCGTGCCATGGCGGTGAAAAAGGTGAAGAAGTAACCCATCTCCAGGCGGGCGGGACATTCCGAAGACGTGCTTGCCCTCGACAAACCGGCCAGTCTCCTCCATGAGCAGGCCGGAATCGAGAACCCCAGACACGCCCCGAACGTAACAGCCCTGCATGACCACCGCCGAGCTCCCGAGCCTCTACACCCTGTTCAACGCCTGCGCCCTGGCCCACATCACCCTGGGCCTCATCCTGATCAAAAAGGGCCATCGCCAGGCCCACGCCGCCAGCATGGCGATCGCGCTGATCTTTTCCGCCGCCTTCCTGGGCTGCTATCTGTATTACCACTTCACCATCGGCCATGTGAAGTTTGCCGGCACGGGCTGGACGCGTCCGGTTTACTTCATCCTGTTGCTCACCCATATCCCGCTGGCGGTGCTCAACCTGCCGATGATCATCATGACGGTCATCCCGGCCTTGAAGAACCGCTTCGACAAGCACAAGCGCATGGGCCGGTGGACCCTGCCCGTCTGGCTCTACGTCAGCATCACCGGTATCATCATCTACCTGATGTGCTACGTCTGGTTCGGGCCGCCCATCCGTGCCTGACCCTGTCAGCCGAGCACCGGAGGCCGGGCATGCAGGTAGTCCAGCCACTGCGTCGGTGATCCCGTCTTGCCGTCCTCCGCCGCGTGGACCAGGTTGGTCATCTCGCGGGCCGTGACAAAATGATAGTGAAAACCCGGCGTGGCCTGGGCAAAGGCAGCCAGATCGCGGTAAAAGCGCTTCATGCGTTCACCAAGAAGGATGTTGTAGTTCTTCGGGATGCCTCCGTGTGTGTGCAGTTTGATGAACACCCAGGGCGCCCCGTTTTTCACCCTCGGGCAGAGCTCCAGCCAGAGGCGCAGGCGGTGCCCGCCAGGTGGGTTGCTGCCGGAGGCGTCACCGTTTTCCACCCGGGGAATCAGACCCCACTTCCGCCAGTGCCAGTTCAGCCCCAGGGGGCCCTGGAGCAGCAGCAGGTGGTCTTCGAGATCCCTCAGACGACAGGTTTTTCCCGCCTCAACGGCCGTGCCCCGGTCATGTGACTTGGGAAGGCCGTCCTCCCGGGCGTAATAAACCGCGTTGATCGTGCTCGTCTGGCAGGGATCCGGCGCCGCCGGCATGGTCATGTCAACATAACAACCGGTGCGACGAAGCACCTCCAGTTCGTTAGGCACGCCGCACTTGCGTCCGGACGGGTGAGAGTGATCGAGCGCCCAGTTGCCATGGATGAAGGCGTACTTCGCCCGGCCGTCCGCCCCACGGCTGAGCAGGCCGTGGCCCGCCAGGTCGGAAACGCCCTTCAGCAACTTTTCCGTGACCGTGGCCTCGGTGTCACCGTCGTGGTGCAGATGGATCTCCACCTCGCTGCCGGTCCGGTGGCAGAGATCGGCCAGAGGCGCGATCAGCGAGGGTTCATACTGTTCAATTGGATAGAAGAAGGAATGCCGAGGGCCGCGACCGGATCTGTCCTGGAACTGATCGACCAGTCCCGGCCAGGTTTTCTGCCAGTGGGCGACCGCCTTTTGCGCTCCGGCCAGGTCGGTGTCATGCAGGGGCTCATAGTGGTCGCAGACGGCGATGCAGGCATGCAGCGGCCGGTCCGGGGACGGGCGCACGGGGTGGCTGCGGAAACGCAGGTAGGGGACGAGCCATTGATCAGCACCACGGAGCATGGGGGCCGTCTTTCGCGCAGCCGGAGGGGGCTGACAAGGCCGGAGCCGCAGGGAAAGCAAAAAACTGGTTGCTGGAAGAATGATTAGTGCCACTATCCCCGCCCCCTGCCGCCCGGGCACCTCGTTTCTCCTGCTCTGCGGCTACCCACCCTTCAGAAGTCTCAGTTTATGGCATACGCAATCATCAAAACCGGCGGCAAGCAGTATAAAGTCTCCGTGGGCGACAAGCTCGACGTGGAAAAGCTCGACGTGGCCGAGGGCGAAACCGCCTCCTTCGATCAAGTCCTCGCTGCTGGTGAAGGCGCAAGCCTGAAGATCGGCGCCCCGACCCTCGACGGTGCCACCGTCCAGGCCAAGGTGCTGAGCCAGTTCAAGGGCGAGAAGGTCACCGCCTTCAAGTTCAAGAAGCGCAAGGGCTACCACAAGACCAAGGGCCACCGCCAGCCCCTTACCCGCGTCCAGGTCACTGCGATCAACGCGTAATCCATTTTCCATCAACACCCACTCAGGAGGACACACTCATGGCTCATAAGAAAGGTCAAGGTTCCGTCAAGAACGGTCGCGACAGTAACAGCAAGCGCCTCGGCGTGAAGAAGTATGGCGGTGAAGCCGTCATCGCCGGCAACATCATCATCCGCCAGCGCGGCACCAAATGGACCCCCGGACGCAACGTCGGCATCGGCAAGGACCACACCATCTTCTCCCTCGTGGAAGGCCGCGTCCGCTTTGACCAGGACGGCCGTCGCGTGAACGTGGATGAAGCCGCTCTGCAGGCCTGATCCCGTTTCGCTTCCATCGAAAACTCTTCCGGGCGGACTCGACCATCGAGTCCGCCCTTTTCTTTGCCCGCCCGTCCTCCGCCCCACCTGCGCCGCCATGCCACGAACCGGTCTCGCCCGCGCCCTGTCCAAGCTGGGGTTCTGCTCCCGCAGCAAGGCGGTGGAACTGATTCGGGCCGGGCAGGTGCGCCTCAACGGCCGGGTTTGCCGCGATCCCGAGAAGCCGGTGCTGCTCGACCAGGACAAGGTGAGTGTCGATGACGCAGCTGTCAGCCGCCCCGCCTTCCGCTACCTGATGCTGAACAAACCCCGGGGGCTGGTCACCACGGCCAGTGACGAACAGGGACGGGATACAGTTTTCTCCTGCTTCGAAGGCCATGCCCTGCCCCATCTTTCGCCAGTAGGCCGACTCGACAAGGCCAGCGAAGGACTGCTGCTGTTCACGAATGACAACAGCTGGGCGAACCGGGTCACCGATCCTGCGACCCATGTCCCCAAGACCTACCATGTCCAGGTCTCAGGCCTTGTGGATGACAGGCTGCTCCAGAAACTGGCCGAGGGCGTGGTGGACCAGGGTGAACGCCTGGAACTGCGGAGGGTGTCGATCCTGCGCCAGGGCGAAAAAAACACCTGGCTGGAAATCATCCTGGATGAAGGCCGCAACCGCCACATCCGGCGCGTGCTTGCAGCCCATGACCTGGAGGTCCTACGGCTGGTGCGCATCGCCATCGGCAGCCTCGGCCTGGGAGACCTGGCCAAGGGCAGATGGCGCGACCTGAGCGATTCAGAGATCAGGCCGTGGCTTCCGCATCCCCGCTGACTTCGGTGCTGGCAGGAGCTTCCGACTCCACCACTTCCGGGGAGGCTTCGGCAACGGCTTCAGGCTCGGGAGCAGACATCGGTTCAGCTTCGGCAACCGCCTCGGCTGCGGGCACCTCGACTTCAGCAGCAGGAGCCGCTTCCAATTCCGGCTCAACCACGGTGGACTCAGCGGCGGCTTCAGCCTCGACCGCTTCCGGAGCAGACTCCTTCACTGCCGGAGCGGCGGCAGGTGCCTTGGCGGCCTGGGGTTCGCCCTGCACGCCAAGGAAGACCATGCCGTCGCTGTATTCGATGACGTAACCTTCGTTCGCGAGCCAGCGGATGTCCTTGATGACATTGATCTGCGCCTCGGTCGGAGCCAGTTTTGGGGGCGCGGCAGGTGCCGCAGCGGCGGCTTCCGCACCTTCAGCAGACGGGGCGGGCGCATCGGAAGCAGGAGAAGGTTCGATTGCCTCCACGAGATCGTGCAGCAGGATGCCAGACTTGCCCTTGAGCACCTCGACAATCTTCGAGACACGCTCGGAGAAGACAGTTCCGGCATCGATGGCCTTCGGCTTGACCCGGCTGACGAACAGCTTGCCAGCGCGTCGCTTGAACAGCTTCAGCCCGCGGCGCTCAAAGTTCGCGCCCAGCTTCTGGGACATGTCAAACAGGTGCTTGCGGGCGTTTTCCACACCCTGGCGCAGCAGGATGAACAGCACATGGGTCAGCTTCGCCTTGTCGATGTTGCCCGGCACATGAACGTCACGCTTTTCCTGAACCGCCTCATCAGCGTGAGTGCGACGGAAATGCGCCTCCATCTCGGCACGGGTGCCGAAGCTGAGCGGCTCGGCGCCTTCCTCCGGCGCATCCTTGAGCCAGACCCAGCGGAAACCCTTCTTCTGCTTTTCCTTCCATTCTGCCACGCGTTCGGGCTCGTTTTCGATCCGCACGCGACGTTTGTAATCCTCCAGCGGCATGTGGCTGAAACGCTCACGATGCATCCGGATGATGGAAGTCTGAAAGCTGTGATGGCTGGGGGGGGCGAGCAGTTCGCCACTCAGGCCGCAGACACCGACGCTCTTGAAGTCGCCCTTCGGCTCTTCCTGTTCGATTTCCTCGGCCCGGTAAAAGGCTTCCAGCGCCTTGCCGCGCAGCACGTGCTGCAGGGCCTCGTCACGCGTCAGGAACAGGCCGCCGTCGTTGGTGACAAACAGGCCGGAGGGACGCTCGGAGGCACAGATGTAGCGGGCGTGGAAACGGTCGCCTTCGGCAAGCACCAGACGGGCGGCGTCAAACATGCTGAAGGCATGGCCGGTGCCGCGGATGTGCGCAGCCAGAGCCTCGGCGGACTTGTCTTCGGGCTCGATGACCACCTGGACATCCTTCGGAATCTCCACCCACTCACGCTGCGGGGGACGGCCGCCATCACGACCACGGTCGCGGTCGCCAAAACGACGCGGGCCGCCACCACCGCGCTGGTCACGATCACCACGAGGACCGGCACCCGGAGGGCCATCACGACGTGGACGGAAGTCGCCGCGCTGGCCTTGTCCCTGACCCTGGCCATGAGCGCCACCACCGCCTGGCGGACGGGGACGGTCTCCACGATCACCTTCACGACGCGGCGGACCGTCGCGACGGCCTGCGGGCGGCCCGCGGCGATCACCACGATCTCCGCCGATGCCGCCACGACGCGGACCGCGGTCCTCCCGTTCTTCATAGCGGCTGAAGTCCGTGCCGCTGGATGCACCGCCGATACTTGACACCCAGGAGGGCATCATGCGGAGGTCAGAGAGGTCCACACCGGCGGCGGAAGCAGCCTGTGCTTCGGGGTTCACATCAGGTTCGGTCATGAGAGGGAAAACTGGGCGGCCAGTATGGGATGCCTTCGCAGGATTGTCGCCAACTTTGTTTGCGGCGGATTTTTCTAAAACCGGAGCTGGAAGGGCTGGATAAAAGCCGTGAGCCATCCCACTGGACGGCTCACGCACGGGTTAGGAACAGAGCGGCAGCAGCTTGCCGAGAAGGTCGCTGATCTTCACTCGCTCCTGCTCGCCGCTGTCGCGGTGGCGGAGAGTGACGGTGTCCTGAAGCTCGGGGCCTTTTTCACCGCAGGTTTCAAAGTCGATGGTGACGCCAAACGGCGTGCCGACCTCGTCCTGGCGCGCGTAGCGGCGGCCGATGGAGGCGGTTTCGTCATAAAAGCAGTTCAGGTGCTTCTTGAGCATCGCATAAACCTCGCGGGCCTTGGCGACCAGCTCCGGCTTGTTCTTCAGAAGCGGGAACACGCCGACCTTGATCGGGGCCACGCGCGGATGAAAGCGCAGGACGGTGATGGTCTCCTTCTTGCCCTTGTCATCGACCTTCTCGAATTCTTCGAAGGCCTTGGCAATGACGGCCAGCGCCATGCGGTCGAGGCCGGCAGAGGGCTCGATGACATGCGGAACATAACTGCCTTTGAACAGGCGCTCGAACCAGGCACGCACATCGGCCTCGGGCATCGGCTCGCCCTTGGTCTTCGCCTTCTCGGCGGCAAGACGCTTCTGGATGAGGGCCTCCTTCTGCTCGTCGCTGAGCTTGGCGGCGGCATTTTTGAGCTCCTCGTCGAAGATCTCCTGCGACTTCGTGCTGTGCTTCTGGTGCTGCGACAAATCGAAGTCGCCACGTGCGGCGATACCCTCCAGCTCCTCGGTGCCGAAGGGGAATTCGCACAGGATGTCCACGCAGGCGCGTGCGTAATGGGCCAGGTCCTCGGGAGTCTGCCAGTAGTATTCCAGCACGCCGCCGAGACCGATGCCCTCGTAGAACTTGGTGCGCTCAGACACCCAGTAGCGGTGCCACATCTCCCAGCCCCAGTTCGGCTGCGGCTCGCTCAGATCGGCGCCTTCGTGCCACTTCGCGACCTCGCCGCTGATGATCTCGACGGCCTCGTCAGGCTTGATGAAGAACTCGAGCTCCATCTGCTCGAACTCGCGGCTGCGGAACGTGAAGTTTTTCGGCGTGACCTCGTTGCGGAAGGCCTTGCCGATCTGGCCGATGCCAAAGGGCACCTTCACGCGGCTGGAATCGAAGACGTTCTTGAACTGGGCAAAGATCGCCTGGGCGGTCTCCGGACGCAGGTAGGTCACGTCCGCCTCGGTCGCCGTGGGACCAAGGTAGGTCTTGAGCATGAGATTGAAGGGGCGGGCTTCGCCGAGCATGCCGCCGGTTTCCGGATGGAAATCAACGATGCCATTGACCGCGTCGATCTTCTCCTCGTTGAGCAGCTCGATCTCCTCGGGCTTGCCGGCGGCCTCGCCAGCGTTCTGGGCGATCAGGCTGCGGACGCGTTTGCGGAAGCTTTCGATGTGCTCGCCGTTCTTGAGCAACGCGGTGATCGGACGGTCCCAGCGCCAGCCATTCGGGGCCTGGGCGCCGGTGTACTTCAAAACGGTGCCGGACTGCGGCTCGACGTGGTCGGCACGGACGCGCTTGTTGGTCAGAGAGCACTCGCGCATGAGGTCGGCGAAGGTGTCCACGTGACCGCTGGCCTTCCAGATGGAAGGGTTCATGAGGATGCAGGCGTCGAGGCCAAGCACGTCCTCGCGTTCGCGGGTCATCGTGTTCCACCAGGCGGTGCGCAGGTTCCGCTTCAGTTCCGCACCAAGCGGGCCGTAGTCCCAGATGCCGCCGCAACCGCCGTAGATTTCGCTGCTTTGAAAGATGAAGCCGCGGCGCTTGCAGAGGGAGACGATTTTCTCCATGAGCGCGGTCTGGTTTTTGGCGTCGGTGGACATGACTTGATGGGAACGGAGGGTTGGGGATGTGCCGCAAGGCTGGAATGCCCCCGGCGGAGGGGCGCGAAGGGAGCCGCAGAGGCGCGGTTCCGCAAGGGGAAGATGGGGCGGTGAATCGACCGTCCAGGACTTACGAACCCAGACTCCCGGAGGCATTGGATACAGGATTCACAGGATTGGCATGATTCACAGGATGGAAAGAATCGCGTCGTTGAGACCCAGAGCCCTCCCTGTGCAAGGTCCGCCTTCCGGCCGGGGCATCAGCCCTTCGGTTTCAGGAAAAGCACCTCGGCCCGCTCGATCCAGCCCTTGCGCAGGTCCATGCGGAACCAGCCGTCGCTGTTCTTGCGGTTGATCCGGCAGCCGCTGCGCGGCCCGGGCACCTTGAGGTCATGCTGAGTCCAGGTCCGGCCCTTGTCCGAGGACCAGATGATGCCGTTCTGATAAGTCGAGGCGGGGGCGCAGTGGGTGGCGATGAAGATGCCGTCCTGGTAAAGCATGTTGGCGGACTCAAACATCGGGTTGAACAGCAGCGTGTGCTTCGAGGTGTCCGTGAAGTCGACGGGCAGGCAGGTGAAGATGCCGCGGTCATGGCGGTTGGCGATGGCAGGGCCGTTGGCGTCGGCGATCCAGTACATCCGGCCATCGATGAAGTTCATGCCGCCGGCCTTGAAACGCGAGTTGGAGTCCACCGAGATGACATGCTTCCAATCCCAGGCGTCAGCCTTCGCCTCATAGGTGCCGCGCAGCCAGTGAACCTCCTTGCCGTCGCCGCGATCAATGTCGCCGGTGCAGGCATAGAAGGCGTCCTCGGCCGGGTTGTAGGTCACATTGTGGATGTGGCGGGCGATCAGCTTGTTGGTTGGGTCTCCAAGCAGCGGGGCATCCGGCGCCGCGCCCTTCTGTTGAAAACGCGGGTTCTGGCCGAAGGCGTAGGCCAGCTTCACGGTTTCGCCATTGTCGGTGGAATAGTAGATGTTCACCGGCACCGCACCGCCCAGGACGTTGCAGTAGTTGCCCCAGACGAGCATCTCCCGTCCACCCACCTCAAAGCAATGCTCGCCGTCGAGTGAATGAAAGTACCAGCCCGGGTTCTTCGGATCGACCGGCTTGTGCGGCAGGTAGTCGCTGCCGTCCGGACGCTTCACGATGATTTCACGGTGTGACTTGAGGTTGTCCGTGCTGAGGAAAAGCCGTTCCCGCGTGGCGAACAGCACGCTGCCGTTCTTCAGCAGGACGCTGAAGGTGATGTCCTGGGCTTCGGGAAAGTCCGCGACATGCGGCCAGGTCTTCCCACAGTCCTCGGAAAGCATGATCCTCGTGCCCAGGAAGGCAAAGGCGCGATTGTCACGCTGCGTGTCCACATAGGGCTCGTCCGCCGACGGAATGCGGTAAACAAAATGTTCCGTCTCGCCGGTGATGGTCTCCGCCAAGGCGGAAACGGCGGGCAGCAAAAGTCCGGCAAGACAGAGGGTGCGGAGGGTTTTCATGATCAGGGCTGGTTGAGGAGGAAGGCGAGCAGGTCACGCAGTTCGGCATCGGTCAGCGCAGCCACCAGGCCCGGCGGCATGAGCGAGGTGCGCAGCTCAGTACGCCTGACGATGTCCGCCTCAGGGAAGGACTTCTCCTTGCCGGTGAGGTCGCGGAAGACATCGGAGCTGGAGGAACGCAGCAGGATGCCGGTAAAGGTGGTGCCGTCCTTGAGCTCGACCAGCGAGGGATAGAACTGCGGCGCCACCTCGCGGTGCGGCTCCAGGATGGAACGCAGAATGGCGGCGCGGTCGCCCTGCTGGGACACCAGGCTGAGATCGGGACCGACGACATTGCCACGACCGCTGTGACGATGGCAGGTGGAGCAGAGGGCGACCTTGGCATTGAAGAAGATGCGCCGGCCTTTGTCATGGTCGGGTTCGCCAGGAAGCGCGTCGAGCCTCTTCAGCCAGGCCTCCGTCTGGTCAAAGGGCGGGCGGTCCGCCACCGGCGTGAAGCCGTCGGTGAAACGCAGCGCACGCTTCGCTTCATCACGGATCAGGGCGTTGTCGCTCTTCGCCAGCTTCTGGAGCAGGGCGGTGTCATCCGTGCCCAGGATGGCCTCGGCACGAAGCTGGGGGCTGCGCTTCTCATCCGCGGCGATGTCGGCGCTGATCCGGCGCGCGGCCAGAGTGCGGACGGCTTCAAGCCGCAGCACCTCGTCACCGCTGGCGGCGAACTCCCGCAGCAGATCAGGCGTCAGCGCCTTGTGTGCCGGCGGCGCGAGGCGGAGGGCATAACCTTTGATGCGGTCAGGTGTGCCGGGGCTGGTGATGCGCTCGACCAGCACCTCGGGATTCGTCACGCCGGCGCCGGGCTCGCCGCGCAGGGTGTTCCAGGTGGCGAGCACGGCTTCAAAAAGCCTGAAGTCGAGCTTCGGATCCGAAAGCATGGCCTCGACCTGCGGCTGGAATTCCGTGAGCACGGCGTCGGCGGTCCAGCGCAGGCATTCAAAACGCATTTCTGGTTCGGCATCCGCCAGGAAGGCACGCACCCAACGCGCGTCATTCAGGTCAGCCCGGCGCATCGCCACGAAGGCCCAGACACGATCCTGCGGCGGCAGGGCCTTCACGGCTTCGACGGTCAGCCCGGAACGGGCGAGGGCGGTGAGGGCGGCGTCAGCGAGGTATTTGTCCGAACCCTGCGCCAGCTTGAGCAAACTGGCCGTGCCCCGCTTTTCAGCGCCTTCACGCAGCTTCTTGGCCAGCAAGGCCTCCGCTGTCGCAGGCTGCTTTTCGGCCACCCAGGGCTGCTTGCTGATTTCAAGCTTCCAGAGCCGGCCACGGCCATGGATCGGGTAGGAGCTGAACACCCAGTCGGTCAGGTAAAACGCGCCGTCAGGCCCCTGCGCCATGCAGACAGGACGGAAGAAGTCGCTGCCCTTCACCAGCGGCAGGCGCTCGGAGGTGTAGCCTGCGCCATTCCGCCTCAGCGGGAAGTAGTCGATGCTGTGGTCGCTCCAGCTCGGGATCATCACCCCGCCGCCAAGCTCGACGACGGCGCAGGGCCCTTCACCACAGGGATGCACCATGCCCAGCGTGCCGCGCAGTTCACCGTTCCAGGCGACAAAAGGATGCACGGGCGCGCTGCCATAGACCCATTGGAAGCCATAGTCCGCGCCTTCGACGATGTTGAGCAGGCGGCAGGGCGGACGACTGCCGGGATCGTTTTCCGCCGCGAAGATCTCGCCGTCACCGCGAACCATCAGGCCGAAGGGGTTCCAGAAACCGCGGGCGATGCGGCGCAGGCCTTTGCCATCCGCGGAACAGCGGAACACACCGCCTTCCCCACGGCCGCTCACCTTCGCGCCATCCGTGCCGGTAAGCGTCCAGTCCTTGCCGAAGTTTTCGCCTAACGAAAAGACCAGCCCGCCGTCCGGGTGCCAGGCCATGCCGCTGAGACCGTTGTGCGGATAGTCGGCCACGGTGTCGAGCGTGGCCAGGTTTTCCTCGGTGTCGCCCCTGCCGTCGCCGTCGCTGTCCTTCACGCGCAGGACACGATCACGCTCGGCAAGGTAGATCCAGCCGTCCGGGCCGACCTCGACATGCATGGTGGCATCGGTCTTGTTGTAGAAGACACGCCGGTTCTTGCCATCGGCGTCAAAGACAAGGATCTCGTCATGCTGCGGCCCGACATAACCCTCCGGGCGGAAATGCGTATGGCAGGCGGCGAGCCAGATGCGGCCCTTTTCATCGACATCGATGCCGGTGGGCGTGACAAGGTCGGGATGCTCGGCCAGCAGCGTCATCTTCACGCCCGGCTGCAGCGTTTCAATCTGCGGCGGCAGGTCCTTCGGGACGTCCGGTGCCTTCGGAGGCGGTCCGGACTGAGCAAGGGCGGCGACAGGAAGGGCGAGCAGCAGGCGCAGGTTCATGGAGAGCGTAAACCTACGCCCTTCACCACGACGGCCTGTCGCACCGGCCGAACGAAAAGCTCAGCAACCTCAATACCCCAGCCAGGGGCAAAGCGAAGCCCGCCAGCCCAGCAGCAGGTTTCACATCAAACAAAATGCCGGATTTGCGGGAAATTGAAAAAGGACTACGCCTTTGAATCTCAACATGAACGACGATTCAATTGTTCCTGGCGCGCGCCACTTTGCGACAACGTGCTGGACGCTTGTACGCGCCGCAGGCGCTGATGACACCCGGTCTGCAATGGCCCTGGAGACGCTCTGCCGTGACTACTGGTATCCGCTTTACGCGTTTGTGAGGCGGCGCGGGCATGGGGCGGCGGACGCACAGGATCTCACGCAGGCGTTCTTTGCATCGCTGCTCGCCAGAAACAGCCTGGCAAAGGCCGACCGCTCGAAAGGAAGGCTGCGCAGCTTTCTCCTGACGATGCTGACGCATTTTCTCGCGAACGAACATGACCGTGCCACGGCGCAGAAACGTGGCTCAGGCAGGATCCTTGAATGGGACGCGCTGAATGCGGAGGAGCGTTACGCGGCGGAGCCAGCCAGCGAGGATGCGGAGCCCGAGATGGCGTTTGACCGCCGATGGGCATACCAGCTGGTCCGGCGGGCGCTGGAGCAGCTTGGCGCGGAATACAAAGCCGCCGGCAAAGTGGCGCAGTTTGAGGCCCTTCGTGGAGCCTTGACCGGAAACGGGACACCCCGTGCCGAAACGATGCAAAGGCTCGGTCTCAGCGAGTCCGCACTGAAGACATCTGTGCATCGCCTGCGTCAGCAGTATCGGGAAATTCTCAGGCAGGAGGTGGCGCGCACGGTTTCCGATGAAAAAGAGGTGCAGGCGGAGATGCGCCATCTGGCGGCGCTGCTGCGTCAGGCGTCGTTTTGACTTTTTTGCAACCAGGCCGCCTCATTTTCTTGAGAACAGGACTGCCATGAAAGCCCAACAGTCCTGTCCACAATGCCATGCCCCCCTCTCCACCCCTGATGCCGAATGCGCAGCCTGCCTGCTCAGCCTCGGCGCTGAAGTGACACAGGCCGCTGATGCGGCGCAACTGCCGGAGCAGGTGCTGCGACCGGGCGATGCCTTTGGCGGCTACCTCATCGGAAATGAACTCGGCCGCGGAGGCATGGGGGCGGTTTATGAAGTCACCGAACTGACCACCGGCAGACGCCTCGCGCTGAAGGTGCTGTCCCATCAGCTCGCTGACGCTGATTCACGCGCCCGGTTTCTCCGCGAGGGGCGGGTGGCGGCTTCGATCAACCACCCCAACAGCGTCTACATCTTCGGCACGGAGGATATCCAAGGCCGGAGCGTCATCACCATGGAGTTGATTAGCGGCGGCACGCTGCAGCAGCGGGTGACGGAAAAGGGACCGTTGCCAGTGGGTGAGGCGGTGGACGCCATCCTGGACGTGATCGCCGGCCTGGAGGCTGCGGAGATCGCAGGCGTGCTGCACCGCGACATCAAGCCCACGAACTGCTTCATCGACATGGACGGCACGGTCAAGGTGGGGGACTTCGGCCTCTCCATCCCTGCCGAAGGCGGTGGCCGGGACTTCAATGTGACAAAACCCGGCGTCTTTCTGGGAACACCGGCATTCTGCAGCCCGGAGCAGCTTCGCGGCGAACCGCTTGATGTTCGCAGCGACATCTACTCGGTCGGTGCAACCCTGTTTTACCTGCTGACAGGCAAGACACCCTTCCAGGGTGAAAACGTCATGCAGGTCATTGCGAACACGCTCGACAAGGCACCGCACGATGCGGCCAAACTTCGTCCAGGCCTGCCCAGAGAGATCGTGCGATTGATCCAATCCTGCCTGGCGAAACAGGCCGGGTCACGTCCTCAGACCTATTCGGTGCTTCGAAAGCTGCTGCTGCCCTTTCGAAGCACTGCGCCCACGGTGACATCCGTGGGTCAGCGATTTGCAGCCTATCAAATTGATCTCATCGTTGCGCTCGGAGCTTCCTGGATCCTTTCCCTTCTGACGAGGGAAGATCCGATGACATGGACGGACCCTTCGAAATGGGGCGTTTACACAGGGTTCACCTGGATTTCGCTGGCTGCGATCGAGATCATCCCGCAGGGACTCTGGGGAGCCACAATCGGACAGGCGACGATGCGACTGCGTGTCATGCTCAGTGATCGTAGCGCCCCTGGACTGGTGCGTGCCCTGACACGCTATCTGATACTTTACCTGCCTTGGCTGATCTTGCCGCTGCTGGGGCATGACAACGACTCCTTCGGCATGATCGACCTTGTTGCCTGGGCCTACTGTCCGCTGCTTTTTGCAACCATGCGCCGGCACAATGGTTTTGCCGCCGTGCACGACTTGCTGACCGGCACACAGGTGGTGGAAAAAACCGCCGCCCGGGGCACCAAGATCGTCGCCAGCATGCTGCCTGAAACGGCAGACGCCACGCCATCCATGATGGAACCGATCGGCCCCTACCAGCTGCTTGGCACGCTGGAGCAAAGTGTTGATCAAACACTTCACCTTGGCTTTGATCCGAAGCTGCTGAGACGCGTCTGGCTGCGGGTACATGCGCAAGTCGTCACACAGGCTCAACAGCCAGCCCCACGCTTCACAAGGCTGCGCTGGATTGCCGGAGGCAAGTCGCAGGATCGCTGCTGGGATGCGTATGAGGCACCGTCAGGCAAGGCGTTGGTGGAGCTGCTGCGAGAACCTCAGCCATGGTCCATGGCCCGGCACTGGCTGCATGATCTTGCCCAGGAACTGGAACTTTCACGCCGTGAGGGATCGCTTCCTGTCCTGCTGAGCCTGGATCGGATCTGGATCACGGAGGAGAACAGGCTGAAGCTGCTGCCCTTTGCAGCACCAGGCACTGAAACCACACCACAGGTGAACGCGTCCACGTTTCTTAACCACGCCGCCCAGGCGATGTTGGAAGGCCGCATACCCGGGCCCGAGGAGGCTCTGAGCCGACCCGCAGCCGCGCCCGTGCCAGCCGCCGCCCGGGAATGGCTGAGAGGGCTTGTTCAGAACTCGTCTGCAGCAGTGCTTAAAACCCTGCAGCCACTGCTGGCCCAACCCGCCGAGGTAACCAGGCTTAAACGTGCTGGATTGACGCTCATTCCGGCCGCCTTGCCCTTGTTCACCCTGGCACTGCTTTTCCTATTTTCCCTGAACCACGAAAAGGTTCGTCAGGCTGAAGCGCGCCATCCTCAGGCGAACGAGGCCTTGAGACTGCTCACCCACTGGGATGCCATGACGATTGCGGCACCCTTTCTCTCGGACACCAACAACCGTTATCCGCTGTTGAAGCTGGTGAAAACCGACAAGGCAAAAGCCCGGCATCTGCTCGGCGTGCTGATTTCCTCTCGTTATGGCCAGATGGTGAACGACCCCGCCGAATGGCAGAGCCCGGAAGTTAAATCACTGTCCACATCATCCTCCATTCTCCGATCTCGCGAAAGAATCGAGAAAATGGTGAAGGAGCATGCCAAGCCCATGGCTGAGGATGTTGCGGAGGCGGAACGTGTCTTCGAACAGACGTTTAAAAACCACCTTAGCAAGCCTGAGAAGAAACCTGCCAGAGAGGAGATCACCACAGATCCTGTCGATGGATCGGCACACATTCTGTTAAGCACCGGCCTGCTGATCCTCGAAGCATTTGCATGCCTGCTGCTGACGCTATTCTGGCGTCGGGGAGTGCTTCAACGTGCGTTTCGCGTGGAGTATGTGCTTGGTGACGGCCAGCCTGCTGGCCGCCTGCGCATGCTTCAGCGGGCATTACTTGGCTGGACTCCGGCTACCGGGCTTGCCCTGCTTGTAATGACACGAAACTGGCCCCTGACGACCACTTCACAGGCTCTCATCGGTTTGACCACCCTGGGCGCTGTGGCACTCTGGATCCAGAGTTTAATGAATCCAAGGCGTGGACTGCATGATCGAATCGTTCGCACCTGGCCCGTGCCCGAGTAACCAACGGCACCTCAATACCCCAGCCAGGGGCCGAGCCAGCGCTCCATCTCCTCGACGGTCCTGCCTTTGCGCTTCGCGTAGTCCTCGACCTGGTCCTTGCCAAGGACGCTGATGCCGAAGTAGTGGGCTTCAGGGTGCGCAAAGTAGAGGCCGCTGACGGCGCTGCCGGGGTGCATGGCCATGCTTTCGGTGAGTTCGACACCCGTCTTCGCGGTGGCGTCGAGCAGATCGAAGAGGATGGGCTTCTCGGTGTGATCCGGCTGCGCGGGATAGCCGGGGGCCGGACGAATGCCGCGGTAGTTTTCCTTGATGAGATCGGCGTTGGCGATGTCGCCAGGCTTTTCGTAGCCCCAGGCGAAGCGGGCTTGTTGATGGAGATACTCGGCGAAGGCTTCGGCGAGGCGGTCGGCGACGGCTTTGGTCAAAATGCCGTGGTAGGGGTCGTGCGCGGCATCAAACTC
>JBIJBP010000071.1:0-26455 GCA_044345155.1 Prosthecobacter sp.
TTGGCGGGAGCCTTGAGGCGTTTGAGGCGCATGAGCCCAGGTAGCCGAAACGGCAGAACTGGCAACCCATTTCTCTATAAAGGGACAGACCCTTTATAAATAAGAGCGGTGAAATTTTATAAAGCAGAAGAAAAAGGCCGCACAATTTGTGTGCGGCCTCGAGATCTCTGAAAATGGAAAGCTTGGTCAGTGGTTAAAGTAGAACTCCTTGGAGTTCATCAGGGCCCAGAATGTGTCTTCAAGGGCGGCCTGGCGCTGATCTGGGGCACTGGCAAGGGTCTGCTGGATGGCGCTCCATTCCTTGTCCTTGGGCATGCGCCCAAAGACTCGCAGGTAAAGGTCATCGACAATCTCGCGGTCGGTCTTCTTTTCGGCTATCAGCTTGGCCACCACCCTGCCCTGCTTGATGCGATCATTGACGGCGTCGCCATTCATCAGATGGAGAGCCTGCGAAAGGGTGGGTTCCATCTTCACCTCGCAGGAGCAGACGGATTCGCGCTTGGCACGTCCGAAAGTGGTCAGGAAGTAGTTGCTGACAGCACCATCGGCAATCTGCACGGCACGTGCGCCAAGCGGCAGGCCCTGGAACTTGTTCGGTGTCTCGGTGATCTGCGAGATGGCATCAAGCAGGATCTCGGCACGCACGCGGCGAACGAGGGCGTGGGAGAAGTTGCGCTTGTCGCCCGCATTGGTCTCATTGACCTTCGTGCTGCGCTGGTAGGTCATGGAAGTGCAGATGTCCTTCACAAAGCGGCGGAAGTCGTACTTGTATTCCGTCAGATGACCGGCCAGGGCAGTCAGCAGTTCAGGATTGGAGGGCGGGTTGGAGACGCGCACATCATCAACAGGGTCAACGATCCCGACTCCAAAGAAGTGCGCCCAGACGATGTTGGAGATGTTGCGGGCAAAGAAGGGGTTCTTCGGTGAGGCGATCCACTCAGCCAGCACCTTGCGACGGTCTTCGCCGGGTTTGATCTCCGGCTCCTCTCCACCAAGGAACTTGGGCTTCATGACGGCGTTGGTCAGGAAGTGGCGGGACTCGCCGCCCTTGCTGTTATAAATGATGACCTCCTGGGGGTCGTCGGTGGGCTTGCGGCCGATCTGGCTGAAGAAAGCTTTGAAACCGTAGTAGTCATCCATCGTCCAGCGGTCGAAGGGATGGTTGTGACACTGGGCGCACTGGATGCGCATGCCCATGAACACCTGGGCGACGTTCTCGGTCAACTTGAGCTGGTCAAGCTCGGTCTGGTAGAAGTTGACGGCGGGATTGGAAACCGTGCCGCCTGTGGAGGAGACCAGTTCCTTGACGATTTCGTCCAGGGGAATGTTCTTGCCGATCCGTTCGGCGATCCAGTTGTAATAAAGCAGGGCGTTCTTGTAGAAGGGCGGCTGGTTGTTGTTGCCGGCGATGCCTGAGCGGATCTGCAGAAGCTCGGCCCATTTCATCACCCACAGCTCGGTGAACTCCTTGCGCTGGGTGAGGCTGTCGATCAGGAGCTCGCGCTTCTTCGGATTCTGATCGGCAAGGAAGGCGCGGATCTCAGCGGGCGGCGGATAGATGCCGATCACATCGATGTAGGCGCGGCGGACGTACTCCTCGTCGCTGCAGAGACCGCTGGGCAGGATGCGCAGCTTGTGGAGGTTTTCGTTCACCAACTGGTCGATGTAGTTGGTCTCCGCAACCTTGGGCCGCTCGTACTGGAGCTTGTCCGGGATCACCAGCACCTGGGAAGTGACGCTGTAGACGTCAAAGCGCGCCAGCATGAAGGCCACGCCGCGGTCACCGCTGGTCACCAGCCCCTGCTTGTCGATGGAAGCCGTCGGATCGTTGTTCGACATGAACAGGGCGAGCTTTGTCACGTCACGGTCGGTGCCGTCCGAATAGGTGGCCTTGACGGTGATCTGCTGGGTGTTGCCGGCGCCCTCGAGCACAATCTGCTTGGGAAACACTTCGATGCCGGTGACCTTGGCATAACCCGGGGCATCATTGGCAGCACCGTTGCTGATCCACTCAAGCACGGTCTTATTATACTCCGAGTCAGGCTCGTAGCATTGGTTGCCGGAATGCGGCACGGCCCCCACTGCTTTTTCCACCAGAGTGGACTCCTCGGGTATGGCCAGGTTGATGCGGCGTCCGACCATCTCGCGGGTCAGGCGTGTGTAATCGCCATCTGGATCCATGCCGAAGAGGCTCAGGCGGAAGCCATCCTTGCCGCGGGCGGCGCCGTGGCAGCCCCCCTGGTTGCAGCCCCCACGCAGCCACACGGGCATCACGTCGAGATGATAGGAAACCGGCCGATCCTTTTTGCCATCCTTGACGGCGACGACGGCCTTGACGGTCTGACCTCCGACATTCGCGATGATCTCGGTGGAACCGGCGTCGGACACGGGCTTCAGCACATCCCCCTCAAGCTTCGCCACACTGCCGTCGGCGACGCGCAGGTTGGAAAAACGCGTGACATCACGCGTCGTGGCGTCGTTGAAGGTGGCCATCACGACCACGCGATGGAAGTCGCGGGCGGTTTCCAGGGAATACTTGTCCGGAAAAATCTCCACCTTGGTGAGCTGAGGCAGCTTTTGGTTCAGGGCCGCCATGGCCTTGAGTTCTTCAGGCGACTTGTAACGCAGGGCGACACCCTGGGGCCACTTGGCACCTTCCGCCACCCACTGCTTGAGCAGGGCGATTTCGTCAGCCTTCAGCGGACCGCCCTTGGGAGGCATGATGTCGTCATGATCAGCGGCCAGGACGATGCGCTTGATGATGCTGCTTTCGTCGGGCTTGCCAGGAACGAGTGCCGAGCCTCCTTCACCTCCCTTGATCATGGCCTCCGCCGTGTGCATCAGCAGGTCACCCTTCACCTTGGAGGGGTTGTGGCATTCGAGGCATCTGGCTTCCAGGACAGACTGAACCCGGGCAAAATCCACGCCCGCCGCAGCAGGTGCGGGAGCTGGAGCCTGAGTGGCGGCGGCAGGCGCAGGGGCCGGATTCGCGAGTCCAAGGCTGGCGGCGCCAAGAAAAGCTGAACCCATCAAAAGAGTCTGACGAAGAGGGGATGTCATGGGGGGATAACAACGGTCGTTAGCCTCATCCTACGTCTCCAGGAGGGGATTTTTCACAAAACTGAAAAAAAGACCGTTCACCCTCCCCCAGCCCCAGGGATTTACTTCGCCACGATTTAGAGGGGCGTTTCCTTGAGGAAGCCATCCCCAGGTGCCTTGACTCGCCAGCTTTCGGCCCATTCTCTGGCAAAATCACGTTGCCAGCGCAGGTTGACCAATACGGTGATCAGCATGGCCAGCAGGGCTCCGAGGGCTGCCAGGGCCATGTCCTTGTGGGCATCCCATAAATCGCCCTGGGTGCCCAGGTAAGCCGCCCCGGCATCCCCTCCGAGCACCTCTGCCGCCAGCCATTCAATGAGTTCATAGAGGAGGGAGGTGGACATGGTCAGGTCAAGGGGCAGGAAATAGCCCCAGAACCCCCTCACCTGGGCAACACGGAGGAAGATCTCCCGCACGGGATAAGCCAGAAGCAATCCATAGAGAAAATGCACCAGCCTGTCGAAATGGTTGCGATGCCATCCCATGCACTCATTCACAGAGCGGCCCGTGAGCTTCGTCAACCAGGCGTCGTACGGCACTTCTGAGTAGGTGTAATGAGCGCCGACCTGATGCAGCATCATGAACAGGAAGATCAGCACCCAGGACAGCCGGGAAAAGAGCCGATGCCTGCGAGCGGCCAGGAAAATGGGCACGGCAGCCAGCACCAGCACATTTTCCAGGACCCAGTCGGTGCGATGCCATGGATTGATGCCCAGCCCCAGCCAGACCAGGGCAAAGGCGAGCATCAACCGGTCGACCAGGTGATTGTAGCTCATGCCTTCAAGAACGTTTCAGGCAGGCGGAATCCAGCAGCAGGAAGCCGGAGTGCATCAGAGCTGAGGCGTCCAGCGGCGGTTGCGGCGGATGACCGGCAGGTCACTCCAGCTCAGGTGAACCCCCTGGCGATGAATGTTGATCAGGATGCCGACGGCCATCATCGCCGCAAGAAGGCTCGATCCGCCATAGCTCACAAAAGGAAGCGGCAGCCCCTTGTTAGGCAGCAGCGCGGTGGTCACGCCCATGTTCAGCAGCGCCTCCAGTCCGATCAGGAATGTCAGTCCGAATCCAAGCAGCTTGCCAAAGCGGTTGGGCGCGTAGGCGCTGATGCACATGCCTGAGAAGACCAGCATCACAAAGGCCGCCACGGTGGCGAGGGTTCCCCAGAGCCCGAGTTCCTCGCCCACCATGGGAAAGATGAAGTCGGTGTGCGCCTCGGGCAGATAAGAGAGCTTCATGCGGCCCTCGCCCAGCCCGCGCCCCTCCAGGCCGCCGGAACCAAAGGCAAGCCACGAGACCCACTGCTGCAGGCCGATGCCATCCTTGAATTTTTCCAGGTTGAGCACGGCCAGGATACGGTCCATGCGGTTGGGGGCGAAATAAATGCCAGCGACCAGCGCCGAGAGAGCCGAACCCATGATGAAGGCAAGGTATTGAAACCGTGTCCCCGCCACGAACATGATTCCAGCGCCGACCACGGCGGCGACGCAGGCGTTGCCGAGGTCCACCTCCCCGCCGATCAGCAGGACGACGGCCCCCAGCACGGCCCCGGGCAGCAGCAGGCCGTGTTTCAGCGTCCGTTCAAGATCCTGGTGGGCGGCAAACCATCCAGCCAGGGCCATGACGAGGGCGACCTTGGCGAATTCCGACGGCTGCACGCTGATCCCGGGGAGGCCGATCCAGCGGGCAGCGCCACCCGCACGGACGGCGAGCATCGGCTCCCAGCCGAAAAATTTAGCCAGATGCCACTCATAGCAGAGCAGCAGCCCCACGCCGGTGACGCCAAGCACCCACCAGCGCCATTGATACCATCGGTTGAAGTCAATCAGCGCCATCATCAGGCATGCGGCAACGGAGATGCCCACCCACAGGCCCTGCTTCCAGAGCGTCACATACTCCTCCCCCCTGCCCTCCTCCGTGAAGTAGCTGGTGCTCGCAAGCATGGTGATGCCCAGCCCCGTCAGGAGCGCCGCCATGAGGATGAGAAACAGGATGGAGCGTTTGGCCATGGAAATGGATGGATGAGTCGTTCAGGAGCCCAGCAGACCGGGCATCCAGGCATGAAGCCCGGATGCACCAAGCCTTACTTGGCCGGAATCATCAGCTTCATGCCGTCCCGGAGGGATTCGGGCCTGGCGATCTTGTTGGCAGCCTGAAGCGCCTTGACCGTGGTGCCGTTGCGAATGGCGATGCTGTAAAGCGTCTCGCCAGGCTTGACCGTGTAGGACCTGGTCTTTGCAACCACCTCAGGCTGCTTCTTCCTGGAAGCAGGCGCCTTTTCTTTGATGGAAGGAAGGTTGTTGCGCGAGACCGGGATGGCCTTGGGGACCTCCGCCTCCTTCTGGGCGACCGGCTTTGGCGCCTCCTTGGGCTCAGGCTTGGCTGGAGGCGGCGCCTCCTCGACCTTCGGCAGTTCCTGCTTCTTCACTTCAGGGGCGGCAGCCGACGGGGCTTCCACGACACTCTTCTGAGCTTCAGCCTTCACGGCAGGATCGCCCGAAGCCTCCTGGTTGACGACGGCCGGCGGGGCCTCCTGCACGCTTGCCGTGACCATCGCGGCGTTGCCTGCACCCGGAGTCGGCGCGAGTTGATTTTCGATCGTCGGATTGAAGGAGAAGGTCTGCTCACCAGGAACGGTGAGCGCCATGGGAGCCTCGGCCGCCGCGATGCTCGTGGCAGGCGCGGCAGGTGCCGCGACCGGCAGTTCGCCGTTCACCCCGGCCACGCCAAGCGCGACCGCCTTGACGACCGGCTGCTTCGGATAACGAATGATGCTGTTGTTCTCCAGCTGCGTGCCCTTGTCGAGCATGTTCATGCGGATCAGCACATCCTCGGTGACACCCAGCTTCTTCGCCACGCTGGCGATGCTGTCACCGCTCTTCCACTCATAGGTGGCGCAGTCCTCGATCGGGATCTGCGCGGCGAGATCGGAAGCGTTCACCGCGGGCGGCGGCAGCGCGCTCGGCGCGGTGCTGGCACTTGTGCTGGAAACCATGGCGGGGGCCGGCGCGTCCTCGCCGTTGAGCCAGTCGTAGACAATGATGCCGCCGATCACCACGATGTGGATGAGCAGCATCACTAAGAACATCCTGGCCATGCCGGAGTTCGGCTCGTGCTGGTTCCACTCCGCCTCCTGGTTGACCATGGCGACGTTGTGCTTGTACTTTTCAATCTCCGCGAGATTGATCATCAGTCGGTTTGTCTTCTTTTTCATGGTGTGCTCGGGTGCGGTTGGTGCTTGTGAAGATCTGGAGAAAGGGTGTGACGAAGGCTCAGGCCAGTGCATTCGCGGCGGAGCGGAAGGCCTCGCCCCGCTGGCCGTAGCCGGTGTACATGTCGAAGGACGAGGTGCCCGGGCTCAGGATGACGCTGTCGCCAGGCAGGGAGAGCTCCGCAGCGGTCCGCACGGCCTCGTCCATGTGCGCAGCCAGGCGGCACGGCAGCAGGTCGGCAAAAGTGTCGTGGAGGGGCTGCCTGATCTCGCCAATGAGCACCATGGCACGGACCTGGCCGTTCAGCTTCGCGCGCAGCGGCTTGTAATCGAGCCCCTTCTCCTTGCCGCCGGCGATCAGGACGATGGGGCGGTCCATGGAGCCGATGCAGGCTTCCAGGGCATGCAGGTTGGTGGCCTTGGAGTCGTTGATGTATTCGCGTTCGTTGAGCACGCGCACCAACTCGCAGCGGTGTTTCGGCGGCTCGTAGCTGGAGACGGCATGAACGGCGTCCTCAGGGACCACGCCATGGACCTGGCAGGCCAGCATGGCCGCAAGGATGTTCTCCATGTTGTGCCTGCCACGCAGGCGGATGGACGAGGCATCACCGACCTTTCTTCCATTCACCCGGAACTCACCATTGGCATAGGTGGCGTCCGCCTCCAGTCCGTAGGCGGAGAAGCTGACACGCCTGGCGCGCCCCGTGGACACGGCTTCGCCCGCACGAACGATGGCGACATCGTCCTCAGTGACATTTTCAAAGATGCGCGCCTTGGCGGCGAAATACTCGGCCATGCCCGGATAGCGGTCCAGGTGGTCCGGGGCGAAGTTCAGCCAGATGGAGGCCCGCGCCCTGAAGTTCCGGATGGTTTCAAGCTGGAAGCTGCTGACCTCCAGCGAAAGCACGTCATAGCGCACGCCGGAAGCAACAACCTCGCTCAACGACATGCCATGGTTGCCGCAGGGAATGGAACGCCTTCCGCAGGCCTCGAAGATGTGGGCGATGAGCTCCGTGCAGGTGCTCTTGCCGTTTGTACCGGTGATGCCGACCATCGGCATGTCCGTCAGATTGAAGGCGAACTCCATCTCCCCTTCGAGGGGCACGCCTGCGTCTGTGAACTTCCTCGGCAGAGGCCAGCCTGCATCCAGACCTGGGCTGATGATCACACGCTGGAACAGGCCCGGGGTGACGGCAAACTCCGCCGCCTCCCTGCCGGAGACCGTCTGAAAGCCTTCGGAGTGCAGCCTGTCGAGCGCCGCCTTGATCTTCACGGGGTCGCCTTCATCAAGGACCGTCACCTCCGCCCCGTGCAGGCGGGCGAGGCGTGCAGCCCCCAGGCCGCTGCGTCCGGCGCCGAGGATGGCAAAGTGTTGTCCCTGGAAGAAGGTCATGTTCAACGAAGCTTGAGGGTGGCGAGGCCGAGCAGCGCAAAGAAGAGGGAGAGGATCCAGAAGCGGACGATGACCTGGTTTTCATGCCAGCCGCCGAGTTCGAAATGATGATGAATCGGCGCCATGCGGAAGACGCGCCTGCCGCGCTTCTTGAAGCTGACGACCTGGATGATGACGCTGAGCGCCTCCATCACAAACACGCCGCCGACGAGGGCGAGGACGATCTCCTGACGGCAGGCGATGGCGATGCTGGCGATGCAGCCGCCGAGGGCAAGCGAGCCGGTGTCGCCCATGAACATCTTCGCCGGGTGGGCGTTGAACCAAAGGAAGCCCACGCAGGATCCCGCCAGGGCCATGGCCACGATGGGGATCTCGTTGGCCAGCGAATGATGAGGCACGCCGAGATACTCCGAATAAAGCGCGCTGCCCGAGACATAGCCGAAGGCCGTGTAGGCCACCGCGGTGGTGAGGCTGCAGCCCGTGGCAAGGCCGTCGAGGCCATCCGTCAGGTTCACTGCGTTCGACGCGCCGACAATGATGAGGGCGAACATGGCCACGGCAAGGATGCTCATGTCGCCGATGACCGGCCCCTTGTAGAACGGCAGGAAGAGAGCGCGCAGCGTAGAATCCCCGCCCAGTTCGGCAAAGGCCGTCCGTCCCGCTTTTTCAGCGGCATCAAGCGTGACATCACTGGGCACCAGGTAGCAGAAGACAAAAGCCGTGACGAGGGCCACGCCCGTCTGCCAGACCAGCTTCTTCCGGGCGCTGACGCCCTTGGAGTTCTTCTTGCTGATCTTCAGGTAGTCGTCCTGGAAGCCGAGCGCACCGAGGCCGATGGTGCAGAACAGGATGTTCCAGACCATGATGTTGTCCCACTTGGCCCAGATCAGGGTGGAGATGACGATCGTCCCCAGGATGAGGATCCCGCCCATGGTCGGAGTGCCCGCCTTCTTGCCGTGAAGCTCGAACAGCTTGTGCACCTCCTCGGCCGTGCGGATCGGCTGGCCGATCTTCAGGGAGATGAGCCTGCGGATGAGCCGCTCACCGAGCATCAGGGACAATCCAAACGCCGTGATCGCCGCGCCTCCGGCCCGGAAGGTGTGGTACTTGAAGATGTTCAGGAGCTTGTAGACGAACGAGTCGCTGCTGATCCAGTCAGCGGCCTCGAGCCAGTTCCTGAGTTCGTAGAGCCAGTAAATCATGCGTTCTGAAAATGGTGAAGGACCTTTTCCATGCCTGCGGAGCGGCTGCCCTTGATCAGCACGGCGTCTCCGGGCCGCAGCAACTCCTTCAAGAAGGCCGAGCAGGCCTCATGGGTGCCGAAGTTGCGCGCCTCACACGACACGGCGGCCCCGCTGATCATCGCAGCCTCCTCACCCACCGTGAGAACCGCATCGAGCTTCAGGTCGGCGGCATGACGGCCAACCGCCTGATGCCCCTCGGCCGCATGAGGCCCAAGCTCGCCCATGCGGCCGAGCACGGCGATCTTGCGCCCGGCATTCCGCAGGGCGGCGAGGGCGTTCAGACCGGCCTTCATCGAATCCGGATTGGCATTGTAGGAGTCGTCGATGAACAGGATGCCGGCGATGGACTTGGTCTCCATGCGGCCTGAGGTCAGCCGGGAGCCTCGCAGGGCCTCCGCGATGTCCGCCGGTGCAACTCCATGAGCCCAGCCCATGCAGGCCGCGAGCGCGGCGTTGCCGACCATGTGCTCACCGATGACGGGAAGGAAGGTCTCAACGACCTCGCCGCTGAAGTCGAGCTTGAACGCCGTGCCCTCAGCACCGGCGCGAAGATCGAACGCACGCACATCGCCCACGCCCGTTCCCGCCCGGTAAACCGTGGCCTGGCAATGACGGGCGATGAGGTCGGTGTAGCGGTCGTTGGCGTTCAGCACGACGACGCCTTCGCCATGCACGTTGGCCGGCAGCGTCGCCTTCTCCCACCCAATCGCATCCTGGCTGCCAAGATGCTCGATGTGCGCCATGCCGACGTTGGTGACAATCGCGGCATCGGGCAGCGCGATGTCCACCAGCGTCTTGATCTCGCCGGCATGGTTCATGCCCATCTCGACAACACCGCACTCGTCGGACTCCTCCAGGCTGAGCAGGGTCAGCGGAACACCGATGTGGTTGTTGAGGTTGCCGGTCGTGGCGCGTGTCTGAAACCGGCAGGCCATGACGACCGCGGCGAGGTCCTTGGTGGACGTCTTGCCGTTGCTGCCGGTCAGTCCAACGATGAGCGGCTGAAGCATGGCGCGATAGCCGCGTGCCAGGTCCTGGAGTCCTGCAAGCGTGTCATCGACCTCGATCATCACGCATTCATCCGATGCCTCCGCACGTCCTTTTTGAACCAGGCAGGCAGTGGCGCCGGAGGCCATCACCTGAGGCAGGAAGTCATGCGCGTCAAAACGCTCGCCCTTCAACGCCACAAACAGGTCACCCGGCCGCACCTGGCGCGAATCCGTGACGACGCGCGACACGATCCGGCCGTCACGCTCGGCAACGGTGCCGTTCGCTAGGCTGGCGAGCGTCTGGAGGTCGAGGGGCTTCATCGGCGTGGAGGAGGGCGGCGGTCGTCCGAGGAACGGCCGTAGCCAGGACGGTCGGGCCGGTCTTGAAAACGAGGGCGACGGGGCGGCGGGACGGGCATGCCTCCTTCGCGGGACTGACGTTCGGCTTCACGCAGGGCCTCGCGTTCCTTGCGCTCGACATCACGGTCACTGACGATCTTGCTGAGGAGCTGGCGCACGACACGGCGGTCATCAAAGGAATGCTTCACGCCGTTGACCTCCTGATAATCCTCATGCCCCTTGCCAGCGATGACGACGATGTCGCCCTCGCGCGCATTTTCGAGCGCCGCCCGGATGGCTTCACGCCGGTCCACGATGGCGGCGTGGCTTTTCGGACGGGCGAAGCCCTTCACGGCGTCGGCGATGATGGACTCGGGCTTCTCGCTGCGCGGATTGTCACTGGTGACGATGCAGATGTCGCTGCCGGCCTCGGCGGCCTGGGCCATCTTGGGGCGTTTGGTGCGGTCGCGGTCGCCACCGCAGCCAAAGACCGTGATGATGCGGCGCGGCTTGAGCGCCCTGGCCGCCTTGAGGACGTTGCTGATGGCGTCAGGCGTGTGGGCGTAGTCGACAAAGACCTGGAAGCGGCTGTTGTCACCGGTGACGCGTTCAAGGCGGCCCGGAACCTGGGGCGCCGACTTGAGGCTGTTGATGGTTTCACGCAGGTTGAGCCCGGATGAATGCGCCGCAGCGATGGCGCCGAGGGCGTTGTAGATGTTGAAGTCCCCGATGAGCGGCAGGCGGACGAGGAAGGAGCGGCCCTTCACCTCCAGCTCAAAGGTCGAGCCGGTCATGTCATAGCGCGGGTTGACCGCGCGGTAGTCGGCGCCGACACCGAAGCCGAACTTCAGCACACGGCCGGTGGCTTCATAACGCTGGATGAGCTTGCGGCCCCAGGCGTCGTCAAGATTGACCACGATGCCGCCCTTGGGCTGGGAGGCGATCATTTCAAACAGGCGCACCTTGGCCACGAAGTACTCCTCCATGGTGTGATGATAGTCGAGGTGGTCCTGCGTCAGGTTGGTGAAGACGCCGGCGGTGAACGACAGGCCAAAGACGCGGTCCTGGTCCAGGGCATGGGAGCTGACCTCCAACGCGCAGGCCTTGCAGCCGTTGTCACGCATCTGGGCGAGGAGTTCCTGGATCTCCAGGGATTCAGGAGTCGTGTGCGTGGCCGGAACCTGCCTGCCACCGACATCATAGATGACCGTGCCGAGAAGTCCGCAGCGCTTCTGACCCGCGTTCATGAGGTGATGCAGAAGGAAGGCCGTGGTGGTCTTGCCATTCGTGCCGGTGACCCCAAGCAGGGCGAGCTTCCGTGCCGGAAAGTCATGAAGCGCCGCAGCCGCCTGGGCGAGCGCGATGCGTGAATGCTTCACATGCACCCAGGGCACCGGGCAGTCGTCAGGAGGGGCTTGTTCGGCGATGATGGCCGCGGCTCCGGCGGCAATGGCCTTGCCGATGTAGTCGTGGCCGTCGGATGTCGAGCCACGCAGCGCGACGAAGGCGGTTCCCGGCGCAACCTTGCGGGAGTCGTAGGTGAGCGTGTTGATCCTTGTGTCCAGGCTTCCGCTGGTCACGGGCTTTTCAAGATGGGCGATGAGTTCGCGAAGTGTCATTAAGGTGGGGTTATTCCTGGTCGCCTCCCTCAAGGGCGAGCGGACGGCTGGGGCGAACGGAAAGCTGCTTGAGGACCTCTGCGGCGATCTCCCCGAAGATTGGAGCCGCCACCTTTCCACCGCCTATGGCGGTCTTGTCCTCGCATTTGGGATAATCAAGTACTACCACGCAGACGATCTTCGGGTCCTTCGCGGGCGCGAAGCCGGCGAAGGAGGTGATCCACTGGCCCTCGGGATAGCCGCCCTTCCTCAGAAGCCTGCCCTTCTTGTCATAAACCGGGTTATGCTCAGGATCGTAACGACGGGTGGTGCCGGTCTTTCCCGCAGCCTGCAGGCCTTCGAAACTGGCCCGGCTGCCGGTGCCCTCCTCGACGACAAGCTGGAGCAGCTCACGCATCGTCTGCGCCGTCTGGCCCTTGCAGACATGCCCGGCCACCTGGGGAGGCATGACCTCAACCTTGCGCCCTCCGTCGCTGACGATGCGGTCGATCAGGCGGGGCTTCATGAGGATGCCGCCGTTGGCGATGGCGCCGTAGGCCATGGCCATCTGGATGGGGGTGCAGTTGACCTCATAGCCGATCGGGAAGCGCGAGTAGGTGGCGTTGGACCAGTCTTTCTGCTTGTCATTGACGTAACCGCGGCTTTCGCCGTTGAGCTCGATGCCGGTGGGGCGGCCGAAACCGAAGGCCTTCACATACTCGATGAACTTCTCCTGGCCGAGCTTCTTGAAGACCTTGAAGGTTCCGATGTTGCTCGAGTGCTTGAAGATGTCAGTCACGGGCACCACGCCCTGGCGCTTGAGGTCGTGCAGAGGCACCCGGAAGACGGGGTCGGTGTAGTCGCCAAGCTCGCAGTCAAACGTGGAGCGGGCGGTGATGCGGCCCGTGTCGAGGGCGCCGGTGAAGGCCACGACCTTGAAGGTGGAGCCGGGTTCGTAGGGCTCGTAGATGGCGAGGTTCTTCCAGTTGGTGGAGCCGGGCGCGTCACGGTCATGATCAGGCCGGAAGCTCATGGCCAGGATGGAGCCGTCCCTGACGTCAGTGACGACGGCCATGATCTTGTTGGGCCGCCATTGCAGGCTGGCCTGTTCGACGATGTGATCCACGGCATCCTGGACGGCCATGTCGATGGTCAGGTGCACATCCCGGCCATGGACAGGGTTCTTGATCTCGCCCCGGTAAAGGGGGAGCTCACGTCCGGACTTGTCATGCTCGACCTCAACGCTGCCGGGCACGCCCCGCAGCACCTGCTCCTGGGTTTTTTCAACGCCGCGCACCCCGCCCTTGCCATCCTCAACGCCGCCGACGATCAGAGCCAGGCGGTTCTCCGTCGGGTAATGGCGGCGGATGGTGGAGTTGACGTAGACGCCTCGGATGTGATGCGCGGCAAGCAGCGCCTTCCATTCCTTGGCCTGGTCCTCCGTCATCTTTTCAGCCAGCACCTCAATCTGCTCCTTCGAACGAATCCTGGCCAGCGCCTGCTCCCTGCTGAGGCCGAGCTTCGGGGCGATCTTGTCCGCGATGTGCTCCTGGTAGGAGGCGACGATCTGATCCTTGGTCAGGCCGACCGTTGAGGGGAACGAATACTTCGCCTCCCGCATCTCGGCGATGGCGAGGCGGGCGGTGAGCAGCTCATGCAGATGCACCCGGTTGGTGCTGAGGTCGAAGATCTCCTCGTCGTAGGCCAGGTAGCGGCCGCTCAGGTCCTTGATGGAGCCGCGCTGGGCGGGCAGCGGGCGTGTCTCGCGAAACTTTCTGGAAGCCTCCTCGGCCAGGGCGGGGCCGCGCTTGAGATGCAGGTCATACAGCCGCCAGGAGACGGCCGAGAAACCGAGCGTGAGCGCGCAGGTCGCCATGGCCATGCGGCCGACGAGAGGGCGATCAAGACGGATCTGACGATGGTTGGGAGGAGGCATCATGGCGTGCTGGGCTGGGCCTGGGCGACGGTTTTGGCGGCGGGGACGGGCTTCAGGCGGATGATCGACCGGGTCTGCGGGTTGATCTTCTGAAGCCAGGTGCCCTTGGCCTGAAGCAGCGGCTGCACCCTGGCACCGTCGAGCATCTGGTCGATCTTCCGCTCGAGGCTGGTGATCTCGATGTCGAGGAGCTTCGTCTCCTGCTCCACCAGGCGCTGCTGCTCGGCGAGGGCGGCGATGCGGTTCTTGTTCACCACCACGCTCAGGGCCGCCAGCAGCACGGCCGCGCAGATGACCAGGACCGCAGTGAGAACCGGCAGCCCGATCTTGTTACGATATTGGTTACGCTTCATGCCGGCAGGCGCTCGGCGGCGCGCAAGCGCGCGCTTCGGGCGCGGGGGTTGATCTGAAGCTCCGCCTCCGAAGCCTCCAGGGGCTTCTTCGTGATCAGCTTCAGGCAGTGGTTCGGGTTCAATTTTGGAGCGGGCCATTCGGGGCGGTCGATGAAGGGGGCGGCGTAGTTCTGGAAGGCTTGCTTGACGATGCGGTCCTCGATGCTGTGGAAGGTGATGACCACGATGCGAGCGCCCGGCTTCAGCCACCTCGGGGCCTGGGCGAGGAATTCGCGCAGGGCGGGCAGCTCAGCGTTCACCTCGCAGCGCAGGGCTTGGAAGGTCAGCGTGGCAGGGTGCTTCTTGCCGTGCTTCGGGCAGACGCGTGCGATCATTTCCGCAAGCTGGAGCGTGTGCGTGAAGGGCTTTCTGAGGCGATCCTGGCAGATTGCCCGGGCGATCCGCCGCGCGTTCTGCTCCTCGGCATTTTCACGCAGGATGCGCTCAATGTCCTCCTGCGGCCAGGTGTTCACGATGTCCGCGGCGGTCAGCGGCGACATCATGTCCATGCGCATGTCCAGGGGGCCGTCCTTGGCAAAGGAAAAGCCACGTTCGGCGGCATCAAGATGGCGGCTGCTGACCCCGATGTCGATCAGCATGCCATCGAGCCCTCCGACGCCAGCCTCGGAAAGCACGGAGGCAAAGTTGCGGAAGTTTCCCTTCAACGCACAAAACCTGCTTCCATAGGAAGCCAGCCGGGCACGAGCGTAGGCGAGGGCTTCATCATCCTGATCCATGGCCACGATGTCCGCCCCGTGCTGGAGCAGTGCCTCGGTGTGGCCGCCACCTCCCAGGGTGCCGTCAAAAATAAGCTTCCCTGCAGCGGGCTGCAGGGCGTCAAGCACCTCCTGCAGCAGCACGGGCTGGTGGTAAAAGGGCAGGTCTCGGGAATGGGATGAAGGGTCTTCTGGCATGTCGGGCTTCTTTCCTCCTCCCAGCGGTTGCTGTCTCTGCGACAAGGATCCCCGCCCCCAGGGCATGAGGTCATCCATGGCATCCGTCGCATCAAACCAGGGCCAGGTACCGACCTGGAAAAACTCGCACAATCCTGTCCAGGCCCGCCTCATGCCCATGGACATCCCGGGCGGCAACGCGTGAGGCGTGGCGAACGGAGCGCAGGCGGGAGACATGGCTTGAGTTTGGGAGGTTGATGCAATTATTGATTTTACAGCATTTATTTTTCCAAAAGCTAAACATTTTGGAGAGCTTAATTACATAACCAGCGCCATTGCATCAATCATAGATTTCAGCCATTCATGGATTTTTGATAATGCGACAAGGCGCAGGCCTTTAAAAGATTGTTCTTTTGAACGCAATTCCTGCTAACAACCTGAAAGAGACTGGCAAAAGCCCGTCTCCCATCTTGCCAAAGCTGGATCATTGCCCTCTCATGGCGTTTCATTTTTCACAACACTCATGGGCGCTCAATGGAAACAGAAATGGCGGGAACTGGCCGCTGATCAGAAAGGCAAGATCGTCGGCAAGCTGACGCGGGAAATTCAGGTGGCCGCCCGGCTGGGAGGGGCTGATCCTGACCTGAACGCCCGGCTTTACGCCGCCATCACCGCCGCCAGGAAGCAGAGCGTCACCCGCGACTCCATCGAACGCGCCATTGCCAAGGGCAGCGGCATCGGCGGCGAACCCGTGAACTACCAGACGGTGGTTTTTGAAGGCTTCGCACCGCACCGTGTGCCGGTGATGGTGGAATGCCTGACGGACAACAACAACCGCACCTCCTCCGAGATCAAGGTCCTGTTCAAGGCAGGCAGCATGGGAACACCGGGCTCCGTGGCCTGGATGTTCGAGCACTGCGGGCTGGTCGAGGCCCAGCACAGCGACAAGTCGCTCGACATCGAAGTGGCCGCGTTGGAAGCCGAGGCGGACAATGTGGAGCCCCTGGAGCTGGATGAAGATGAGGCGGCAGGACATATCGGCGCGCGCTTTTTCTGCGCCATATCCAGCCTGGACACCGTGACCAAGGCGCTAAAGGCGGCGGGCTGGAACGTCACGACCTCCGAACTGCACTATCAGCCGAAGGACTGCCCGGAATTGACCGAGGCCCAGCGCGAGGAGGTGACCGCATTCCTTCAGAGCCTCGACGGACATGCCGACGTGCACCGGGTCTACGCAGCGATGAAGTAGGCCTGCCCCGCTCAGGCCAGCATCTGGGGAACCAGCTCGCCATGAACATTGGTTAGGCGCATGTCGAGGCCCTGGAAGCGCACCGCCAGCTTTGTATGCTCAAAGCCGAGCAGGTGCAGCAGCGTGGCGTGCAGGTCATGCACATGCACCGCGTCCTGGGTGACGTTGAAGCCGAACTCATCGCTTTGACCAAGCGTGATGCCCGGCTTCATGCCACCGCCGGCAAACCACATGGTGAAGGCGTTGGGGTGATGGTCGCGCCCGTCGCTGCCGCCCTGCACCATGGGAGTGCGGCCAAACTCTCCGCCCCAGATGACCAGCGTGTCCTCCAAAAGGCCGCGCTGCTTCAGGTCACGCACCAGGGCGGCGCAGGGCTGGTCGGTCAGGCCGCACTGCTGCTTCAATCCGTTGACGAGGCCGCCGTGATGATCCCAGGCCTCGTGAAAAAGCTGCACAAAACGCACGCCGCGCTCCACCAGCCGGCGGGCGAGCAGGCAGTTGTTGGCAAAGGAGGCCTCGCCAGGCTTGGCGCCATACATGTCCAGGATGTGCTTCGGCTCCTGGGAAAGGTCCATGACCTCAGGCGCCGTCTGCTGCATCCGGTAAGCCAGCTCGAAGCTGTTGATCCGCGCGGCAATCTCCGGGTCACCGACATCAGCAAGGCGTTCCTCATTGAGCTGCTTCAGAGCATCCAGAGTCTGCCGCTGCGTCCTGTCGGTGACACCCTTCGGATTGCTCAGGTAGAGCACCGGCTCGCCGCTGCTGCGGAAGGGGACGCCCTGGTAGACCGTCGGCAGGAACCCGCAGCCAAAGTTCGACAGGCCGCCGCTCGGCCCCTTCTGACCGCTCTGCATGACGACATAGCCGGGAAGGTCCTGGTTCTCCGTGCCCAGGCCGTAGAGCGTCCAGGCGCCAAAGCTCGGCCTGCCGAAGATCTGGGAACCCGTGCTCATCAGGATCTGCGCCGGCGCATGGTTGAAGGCGTCCGTCTTCATCGAGCGCACGATGGTCAGGTCGTCCGCGATCTTGGAAAGGTGCGGCAGAAGCTCACTGATCTCCGCGCCGCTGCGGCCATGGCGTGCAAACTTGAACTTGGGGCCAAGGAGGCGGCTGTTGGGATTGATGAAGGCGGCGCGGTAGCCCTTGAGCAGATCCGCCGGAGGCAGCCTGCCGTCCCACTTCGCCAGCTCAGGTTTGTTGTCGAACAGCTCAAGATGGCTGGGGGCGCCGCCCATGAAAAGGTAGATCACCCTCTTGGCCCTGGCCGTGTAGTGCGGCCGTTTGTCCGCAAGCGGACCAGGCGAGGCCGGAGCGGCGAGCCCCTGGGAGCGCAGGAGGTCCATCGCGGCCAGCGAGGCCATGCCGACACCGCATTCCTGGAAGAACCAGCGGCGGGTGAGGTGGCGGGCGTGCTCGGACCGGATTTCGGAGGAAAGGTTCATGGCTCTCGGAAAGTATCGCCAAGGCATTCGCAAGACTCCAGCGCCGTCTTTCCAACCAAGTGCACAAGCCATGCCGGAGGGTGGAATGCTTCATGAGCACCCTGCCTGCATGGATCAATCAGGCAGGATCACCACGTCGGAGGGGGCGGCCGACACGCAGACACGCTCGGAGGAGGGCATGCGGAGGCGGCGGGGATTCGTCTCGCAGATGATCAACCGCTGACCACCCTCCATCTCCAGCGCATACTGGACCGTCGCGCCCAGGTAGGTCGTGTCCACGACCTGGCCGGGGAACAGGTTCAGGGAACCTGGAGCCACTTCCAGGCTGCACGCCTCCGGCCTAACCGAAAGCATGACCCTGGCGCCAGGTGCGGGAATCCAGTCCTTCAAGGTCGGCCTGGCCTGAAGCCGTCCGAAGGCCGTCTGCACGACCGTTAAACCCTGGCCGGACGCCGGCTCGGCCACGGTTCCCGGAATCAAGTTGGTCTCGCCGATGAACCCGGCCACCATCTTGTTCGCCGGATTTCTGTAAACCTGCTCGGGCGTGCCCGTCTGCACCAGCCTGCCTGATTCCATGACCGCCAGACGGTCGGCCATGCTCAGGGCCTCGTCGCGGTCGTGGGTGACATAGACCGCCGTGAGGCCGAACTCCTTGCAGATGCGCCGGATCTCGGAACGCATTTCCTGACGCAGCTTCGCATCCAGGTTGGACAGCGGCTCATCAAGCAGCAGGCAGCGCGGCCTGACGACCAGAGCCCGGGCCAGGGCGACGCGCTGCTGCTGGCCGCCGGACAGCTGAGAGATGCGACGTCCGCCGAGCCCGCCAAGCTGCACAAGCTCCAGCACCTCGGCGGCACGGCGCTCAATCTCCGCCCTCGGCCTGCCCTGCTCCTCCAGGCCGAAGGCGATGTTCTGGGTCACGCTCAGATGGGGCCAGAGGGCGTAGCTTTGAAACATCATGCCCGTGCCGCGCCTGTGGGCGGGCAGGCGCGTGACGTCCTCGTCACCAAAGCGGATGGTTCCGGCGTCGGGCTGGTGAAAGCCCGCGAGGTGACGCAGCAGCGTGGTCTTGCCACAGCCGCTCGGCCCGAGGAGGAAGAACAGCTCTCCCATGGCGATGTCGAGGGTCACGTCCCGGAGCACCGGCAGCGAACCAAATCTTTTGCAAAGGCCTTGGATGGAGATGGGGACCATGGTCGTGCGTCAGCGCCGGGGCTTCGGCCTCCTCCTGCCCTGGCGCAGCGGGGCGGCGTCATGCGCACACTGAAGCTCAGTGACGATGCCTTCCAGGACAGCCAGGGCGAAGGAGATCTTCTTAAAGAAAGATGGGTTGTGAGGAACCAGGATGAACCGGGGATGCCGGCTCCAGAGCGCGTAAAGCCTGCGGTCGAGCTGCACCGCCTGCTCCTGGGTTTCGTTGCGGATCGGGTTGCCCCCTTCGATGCCCATGCCGCCGACCGCCGCGCTTTCAAAGAAGATGACCGCGTCATAACGCTGAAGCTCCTCGTCGAGGCTGGTCTCAAGTTCCTCGAAGAATCCATCGGATTCCCCGGGCCAGTAGGCAGCGCCATCCACCGTTCCGCGGTCGCAGAGCAGCACCCGGTCGGGAAACAAGGCCGCCTGGACGTCCTCCAGGTTGCGCTGGACGTGGTAGATGGCGCGCTGCGCGGCATGAACGGCCAGCGGTTCATGAACCCGCGGAAAGCCCCCGGTGAAGACCATGGTGGCCGCCTCAGGCACCATGGCCACGCGGTCGCCCATCTCGCGTCGGAACAGGTCGGCGGCGGTGGTTTTGCCGCCTCCCGGGCCGCCGGTGAGGACGATGCGGAAGTGGCCGTTGCGGGTTGCTTTTTTTCTCATGGAAGAAGAGTGTCAGGGAAGGAAGACAGGTTTGAACAAAGGCCGCAGCAGCAGGGTTCCTGAAATCGTCAGATGATGGGAGTCACCGTAAAGGGGAACGCCGTCCTGTTCGATCCTGCAACGGCCCTCTTGATTGAAGAGCAGTGTGGAGGGATCCAGGACCCGGGCACCCGCCTTGGTCAGTTCAGGGACCAGCCGCAGCAGCAGACGGTTGTTCTCCGCATGCGTCTCCCTCGTGGTGGCAAGCCTGCGGGGATCCGAGACCAGCCAGGGAAGCTTCGCATGGAAGGCCAGCGCCCTGGGAACATCAAAGGCCAGTTCAGGAACATCCAGCACCAACCAGACGCGAGCTCCGGCACCGCTGAGACGTTGGACGGTTTTTAGCAGAGCCAGGGCAAACGAGTCTGGATCTTTGCCAGCAGATTCTTTCCAATAAGCTGTGAGCATGATTTCAGGAATGCGGTGTTTGCGGATGAGCTCAAACACCGCCTCCGCCCAGGCCGGCCCGCGTGAATCCAACCCGGACCGGCTTTTACGATAATAACCGAACATGGGCACGGTGGCGCTGTGGGCGGCCAGCAGGCCTGACTCCCCGATTTCTTCGCACCATGAGGACACCACCGGCGCGAGGGTCATGGCATGACTGTCGCCCCACAACAGCACACGAGGTGGCCTGGAAGGGTTCTTCAGCCCCAGAACCGGCAGCGTGTCCCTGAAAGCATCCTCGGGGTCATCCTGCCAGGCACGCCTCGCCCGGTCCTCGACACCTGCGGAGGCATATCGAAGAACCTGCAGGTCCTGCGATCCTGGGAAGCCCTGCTTGATCACCAGGCCTGCTCCGGCAGCCAGCAGCAGGACTGAAACCGTCAGCGCGGCGGCAAACAGGGAGCGTCTCGACTTCAAAACCCTTCCCTGCCGCACAGGCGTCTCAACCCAGCGCCAGGAGCACCAGGAAAGCCCCAGAACAACCGCCATCAGGAGCGTTCGCCCGGCCTTGCCAGGAAAGTCAGAAGCACCCGCATTCAGATAGTTCATAAAGGCCACGACAGGCCAGTGCCAGAGATAGAAGGAGTAGGAGAGAAGCCCGATTTTCACCAGGCCGCGTGAGGCGAGGAGACGGGAAACCGCGCCACCTCCTGACTCCAAACCGCCCGCCCAGATGAGCACGGCCGTGGCGAGACAGGGCGGCAGGGCGGCGATGCCAGGAAACAAGGTTTTCCGGCTGTAAACCCAGCCCGTGATGAGCAGCACGGCCAGGGCCGTCCAGGCCAGAGCCCCCGTCCAGGCAGGAGACAACCTCGGACTCCCCGCAGCCAGGGTGACACAGCTCATCACGGCCAGCGCCGGAAAAATGCGCCGGACCCGGCGTTCCCAGAAATCCGCCAGGCTGAACCTGCCCAACTCCAGGTCCCTGAGCATCAGGCCGGTGATCAGATAGCCCGAGATGACAAAAAAAACATCCACGCCGACAAAGCCGCCACGAAAGGAGATGCGGGCATGGTAAAGGACCACAAGCAGCACCGCAACCGCACGAAGACCGTCGATGTCTGGACGGTAGGCGGAAGGTTTCGCAGTCGGGCTCATCATGATTGAACAACCAGTAAGACAAGCCTGAGCCCCGCCGCAACGCCATTGACCGACATCCTGGAAAAAGACCCCGCGGACATCCATGATGAATCAGCGGTTGCAGGCCGGGGGCTTTTTCGGGAAAAGGACGTCAGTGACCGAAACCCCCACCATCGTCTTCATCCAGAAATCCGCAGGCCGCGGCGGCGCCAAAAGCCGTCTGCTGGACACGCTGGGGGCGTTGAAACACGGCGCGGACTGCAGACTGCTCGTCGTGTGCTCCGAGAAAGGCGAGTTCACCCGCCATTGTTCCGACATCGGCGTGCCGGTGCTTCTCCACGGGCTTCCCGAATGGCGGAAACTGAAAGGCCGCCTGACTTTTGGTTCGGCCATGCGTTCACTCGCCGCACGCCTTGCAGGGCAGGACGTCCGCTGGGTGGTCAGCAATGAAATGTGGTGGGCGCCTCATGCCGCCGCCCTGGCGTCAAAGATCGGCGCCAGGTCCGCCACCATTCTTCGCGACGGCATCGCCGACGCCGTGAAAGGCAGGAAGTACCGGCTGCATCGCTGCGACCTCATCCTGCCTCTTTCACGCCAGATCGAACGCGGGCTGGAGGAGGACCCCGGATTGAAAAGCCGCTCCCGTCTCTTCCATGACGGGCTGATCCTGCCGCCGCAAAAGCCGGAGTCCGCAGCGCTTCTGGACGCCGCCATGCACCAAGTGAACCCGCAGGTGAGGCGCTGGCTGCTGGTCATCGGCCGCGTCCAGCCGCGGAAACGCCAGGAGGACGCCGTGCGCACCCTGAAGGCGCTGATGGAGCTCGGACACCAGGACCTCGGCCTGCTCGTCGCCGGCGACTGCGACGCGGACTACGAGCCGGTCATGAGGTCGGCCGGACAGGAATGCGGCGTCACGGACCGCGTGGTCATGCTCGGCAACTTCTCCGACATCCGATCGCTCTTCGCCCGCGCCGACGCCTGCCTTCTCACCAGCCTGCGGGAAGCCCTGCCCGGCTCGGTCATTGAATCCTTCCTCTCCGGAAAACCCTGCTTCATGTATCCCTGCGAAGGAGCCGAGGACATCTTCGGGCCGCACCAGGAGCAGTTTGTCAGCACCGCGTTCGACCCCCGGATGCTGGCCGACAAGATGGACCGGCTGCTCAGGAAACCTGACGTCCTGGCCGCCGAAACCAGCGCACTTCAGGCACGCGCTCGCTCGCTCTTCTCCATTGACGCCCATCTGCGGAGCCTGGCAGGCCTTCTGGGCATCGGATTAAAAACCCCGACCACCTCCACGGAGCCATGAACAGAACCCTGGTGATCTACGGAGCCTTCGGCAGGCGCAGGCTGGAGCGGTCCTTCAAGGACTGGAGCAGGGCCGTCATTTATGAAAACGACGCACGAGTCCCGGAACCCATCCGCAGGCAGGCCGCGGCCGTGATTTCACCCGAGGCCACCTATCCGGGGGAGACGGTCGCCAGGCTTAACCAACAATTAGAAGACCTGCTGGACGCCTTCCTCGACGACCCTGCGCCCATGCCGGGCCTGGAGACCGGGCGTGTTTTCCGCAGCGCCTGCATGAGCATGGAGGGCATGCGCATCGTCATGCCGTGGCTGAGGGCCCTTGAGGAGGCGCGCCGCGTCATCGCATCCGGCCCCTTCAGCGAGATGATCGTCAGCCCCGGATGCGGGCTCTGCGTCCCCGCCTGGGAGCAGGTCGCGCTCAGCCTCGGCATCCCCGTGAGAGTGCTGGACCTCGACGCCTCCGAGCCCCCCCTGCCCTGGATGCTGCGCAGGCGGATCCAGCGATGGCATCACATGCGCGGCCGGAAACCGCCGAAGAGCCGGGCGTTCAAGCTGCCGGAATTCCAGCCCGGCGACGAACTGCTGTGCGTGGACGGCCGCGTGGAGGTCATCCTTGGCGAAGCCGGGGCCGCCGCCGGTTGGAAGCGCGCACCGGCCTTCACACCCGCAGACGACGAAAGCCTGAAGCCCCTTCAGGAAGGCTACCTCGGCTGGTGGAAGCAATGGTGGTTACGCTGGGAGCAGGCGCATGCCGAGGAAGGCCCGCTGTCCCCCCATCACGCCCTGAAACGGCTTGGCGAGTGGTCGGCCCGGGAGGTCTATCCACGCAGCCATCTGGCCCTTCAGCAGGCCCGCGAACATCTGAAACGGCTGAAGCCGAGGCGCATCCTTGTCGGCACCATGCATGGCAAGGTCGAGCTGATGTGGGTCGTGGCGGCCAGGGAGCTCGGCATCGAGGTCGGCGCCTACACGCTCGACGACGCCATTTATCCCAGGCTCTGCTTCCAGCCCGACTTTTTGTTTTTTGACGACCAGCGCCAGCAGGTCTTCGCCATCGAACGCGGCATCCCTGAAAACCGGATGGTGCCGGTGCGCACCCACCGGCTACCCGCTGCGGCGCCACGCACACCGGGCGTCTGCAGGCGTCCGCTCGTGGTCATCGCGGACACCTCCTATCACGGCGTCAACGCCTCCCCCTCCCCGATCATCAGCTTCTGGGCGCTTGAGGTCGTGGTTGAAGCCGCAAGACTGCTGCCAGGCTGGGACTTCACCTTCAAGTTTCATCCGATCAAGGAACGCCCGAAGCCGCTGTTCAACTTCGACGGCTGCCACCACCCGCACATCTACGAACGCGAAAGGCACTTCCGCTCCCTGCGTCCTCCGGCCAACGTCCGGGTCACCGCACCTGAGGAGCGTTTCTCCGACTTCATGGGCGTGGCGGATGTCGTGCTGCACATCTACTCGTATGCCGCCATCGAGGCCATGGCCGCCTCCATCCCGGCCGTCCTGCTGGCCACACGCAATGACGATCCCAACGTGGCCTGGCGCTGCATGAGGGATGCTGACGTTCTGCCTGTGGCGGCCGATGCCGCCGAACTGGTGCAAACCCTCAGGACATTGCACGAGGACGGCACAAAACGGAAAAAGGTCATTGAGGCGCAGAAGCGCTTCCTGAAGGTCTTCCATCGTCCGGAGGGCACCACACTGGCCGAGGCAACCCTTGCTCAATGGCCCTCACAGGCCCTCAGCTGACGCCACTCGTCCAGCACTGCGGAAAGCGGCACGGCGGAGGTTGGCGGCAGACGTTCCCGGGAATGATCAAAAGCGCTGACAGAGCGGTTGCGCGGAGTCGGCCAGTGCCACTTGCCCGGCGCCACGGGTCCGAAGATCACCAGCGTCGCCACGCCCATGGCCTGGGCGAGGTGGGCTGCCGAACCATCAACGCAGACCACGGCCTCCGCCCCGCCCAGCGCGTGAAGGTACTCCTTCATCGAGGTCCTGCCGGCGAGGTTCACCAGCCCGGCTGGAGCGGCGGCGGCGATGGCCGTGCAGTGTTCGCGCTCAGCCTCCGAAGTCCCGCCGGTCATCACCCAGGTGATGCCCTGGGTTTCCCCCGCGTCCAAAAACTCCTTCCAGGCCTGCACGGTCCAGAACTTTGTCGGCCAGGCCGCCGTGGGGTTGATCAGGCAGTAGCGCCCTTCTGGAAGTTCAGGATGCCGCCAGTCTTCCGGCGGCAGATTCAACCGTGAAGAAGCGAACGCAGCATCATCACCGCCAAACACCCTCCAGAAATAATGCGCCCAGTGCTCGAACAGGATGATGGGCTCCACCTTCACCTCATGGAAGATGAGCCGGTACCACCAGCGGATGCGGTTCGCATGAATCACCAGCAGCTTCTTCCGTCCCGCGCGGGTCTTCAGCGCTCCAAGCACGGCCTTGGAGCTCCAGCTCGTTGCCCAGAGTTCATCAGGCCGCTCCTTCAAGTCCGGCCCCCAGACGGCGGAGGGCATGAGCTCAACGAGCGGCCGGAAGGACTCGCGGACAAACAACGCGCAGGGCCTGCCGTCACGCGCCGACAGCAGCCTTGTCAGCGGTTCCAGCAGCGTCACATCCCCGAGCTGCTTGTCGCTGAGGATGGCAGTCTGGCGCGTGGCCGCATTATGGGATGAACTCATGCCACGCTCCGATAAATGGCCCCCACGGCAGGGCAAGCGGAATGTCCCCCGTCTCAGCCGCCGTTCCTTCCATCTGGACAAAGGAGCACGCTCCGTCTAAGCACACAGGCCTGCCTCATGCCGGACCGTCCCCGCACCCGCATCGCCCTCTATGGTGACTCGCTCTCCCTGCCCCGCCCGGGAGTGGTGGTCAACGGCCAGCGCTACATCATGAGGTTGCATGACCGGCTCGAGGAACGGCTTGGCATGATCGTCGATGTCCTGGACCGCGGCGAGGGCGGCGGCTCCATTTCCATGCTCAAGGGCCGCGTCATCCACGACAAGGGCTACTACAAGGAACCCGGCTTCCTGGCCGTCATGCAGTCGGGCATCGTGGACTGCGCGCCGCGGCCTGTCGATGAATCCACGCGCGTCAGGATCAGCCGTCTGCCCTCCTTCATCCGCAAGCGGGTGATCAAATACCTGCACAACAACCGCACCCGCCTGCTCCTCCGCCGCTTCTACGTCCGCACCAGCCCCTCGCTCTTCCTCAGCGAATACCAGGAGGCCCTGAAGTGGCTGAAGGTTCACTATGAGCACCTGTTCTGCATCAACATCTGTCCGGCGCCGGCCTCGTATGAAAAGGTGTCGCCAGGCGTGACCCGCCAGATCGCGGCCTACAACGAACTGGTCCGTGAAGCCGCCGCCTCGGCAGGCGCACGCCTGGTGGATGTCCACTCCATGATCCAGGACGGCGGTGACATTTACGAATACATCGTGCGCGAGGACGACCACCACATCATGCCGCGCACTCATGAATGGATCGCGGACGACATCCTCACGCAGCTTGGCACGGAAACCCTGCCATCCACCCATCCCTCCCGAGCATGATCAAAGCAGCAGTCATTGGAGTCGGCCGCATGGGCCGCAAGCATGGAAAGGCCCTCAAGGCCGCGGGCCTCGAACTCTGCGGCGTCGCCGACGGGCTCGATGCTTCGCTGCAGGCCGCCCGCGACGAACTGTCCCTCACCCCCGGCCAATGCTTCCAGGATCCGCTCGAGATGATCCGCACTGTGAAGCCTGGCTTCCTCTGTGTCGCCACCACCGCGACCAGCCACGCCGATCTGACCTGCCAGGCGGCGGAGATGGGCGTGCGCCACATTCTTTGCGAAAAGCCGATGGCCACCTCCGCAGCCGACTGCGAACGCATGATCGCCAGCTGCGAAAAACATGGCGTCACCCTCGGCGTCAACCATCAGATGCGCTTCATCTCCCAGTACATGCGGCC
>JBIJBP010000181.1:0-8115 GCA_044345155.1 Prosthecobacter sp.
ACTTGATTGGTCAGGCCAGGCGAGTGGCGCTGGCGCAGGTGGCCAAGGCGAAACGGCTGGCCAGTGATCCCTCAGCCACGATGAAGCTGCTGCTCTACGGCCCGCCGGGGGTGGGCAAGACCAGCGTGGTGGAACTGGTGGCAATGCAGCTGGCAGGCACTTCGCTGGCCATTGAGGACTACAACGGACGGGAGGTGACGGTGGACGTGGTGCGGCAGTGGATGACGCAGCTGCCCTATGGAAGCCTGTTTGCGCCCTGGTCGGTGAAGATCGTCAACGAGCTGGACCGCTGCTCGCGGGAGGCGCAGGACCTGCTGCTCACCTACCTGGACCGGCTGCCACCAGGGCGGGCGTTCCTGGGCACGAGCAACCTGCAGCTGGACCTGCTAACGGAGCGGTTCCAGACGCGGTTCCAGGCGATCAAGCTGCTGCCACCGACCACGGAGGAGCTGGCGGAGTTCCTGAGCAGCCACTGGGCCGTGCCAGCGGCGACGGCCAGCCAGATCGCGGTGGGCAGCGGCGGCTGCGTCAGAGCCGCCCTCGCTGATCTCGAATCCTACCTGGACCAGCAACCCTGAAATCAACCCAACAGAGACAACGACCGATGAAGAACATCCAGAGAATGATTGAGGAGAGAGGCGGCTATGAGGCCGTGCGGGAGAACTACCTGAGGCTGGAGAACCCGCCGTTCATGCGGCTGGTGGTGGAGGTGATTGGCGGGCCGTATGAGAACGGCGGCTATGAGGTGAGCGTGGCGCACTACGGGGAGCAGAACGGGGACGCGATGCGTGACCCGGAGATCACGTTCCTGGTCGTTCTTTCGGAACCCGGGACGACCTGGACACCGCTGACTTTCGAGAACAGCTACATGGGCTGCTATCAGGTGATGGCGACGGTGACACCGGATGGGAGGCTGAAGGTTCGGAATGCAGCGCTGCTGCGCGACCTGCGGGACTTTGCCAACCAGTGGGACCTCAACCTCATGGAGCAGGGCTTTGGGAAGGCGTGAGCGGCGATCAAATGGTGAAGCAAACGGTGCGACACACGAAGTCACGGTGACGAGGCAGGAGGCATGTCCAAGCATCGCCGACGCCGTTCTTCCTACCCTCCGTCGCCTGACCTCGAACCCTTGTTCGCATGGCTCGCCGTGGCCGGTCTGATGGCGGCGCTGGTGGTGTTTGGCTGAACTCACAATCCATCCACCCCATGCCCACACGACACACCCCTGAAATCGAACTGCCCCCGGATGCAGCCACTGCCGATGACCACCGCAACCCGCGCCGCAGAAGGCGCGAGGCCGAAGAAGCCGCCCCTGAGCTCGGTATGATCGTGCAGCCCGAGCCCCGTCACTGCCTCGACAAGCTCATCCTGCATCCGGAGGTGAAGACGGACATCCAGGCCGCCCTGCGTGCCCTGGAAACCCGCGCTGATCTGGATCGGATCTGGAACCTGAGCAGCATCCAGCCGCAGCAGGGGCGGTGCATCCTCAACTTCTACGGCCCGCCCGGCACAGGCAAGACACGCGCAGCCCTGGGCATTGCTCACCGGCTGGGCAGGCCGCTCTATCAGGTGGACTACTCGGCGGTGATTTCCAAGTATCTGGGCGACACGGCCAAGCACATCAAGGCCGCCTTCCAAGCGGCTCGGGAGCAGAACGCCATCCTGTTCTTCGATGAGGCGGACAGCCTGCTGTCGCGGCGAGTGCCGGCCGGGGAGTCCTGCTCGACCAGCATCAACCAGAACCGCAACACGCTGATGCAGGAGCTGGACCGATTCGACGGGGTGGTGATCGTCACCACCAACCTGTTTGAGAACTACGACCCTGCGCTGCTTCGGAGGATCGCCCGCCACATCAAGTTCAGGCTCCCCAACGCATCCATGCGGCGGGAGCTGTTCGCCCTCCACCTCCCCAACCCGGAACGGGTGCGGGCCGATTACGCGGTTCTCGCGGAGCTTTCCAAGGGCTTCAGTGGCGGGGACATCCTGAACATCTGCCTGAATGCGATCTACGCGGGAAGCACAAACCCGAACCCGGAGCGTTGGGTGGTGACGCAGGCGATGATCGAGGCGGAGATTGCGAAGGCCAGGAAGGCGAAGGCGGAGCACTCGGGGGAGAAGGCAGGGCCGAAGCGGCGGATTGGGTTTTGTGTGGGGTGATAGATGCGCTTACAGTTGATCGGCGGAGAAATTGCTTTTGAGGGGGCGGGGTCGAGTTGGGCCTGGACGTGGATCGGAGACGGGGTGTGAGGGGGTCTGTCCTCGAAAAAGACGGCACCCATGCCGCACTGATCGTGCTGGATCTCTCCGGCACCGTGCGACCTGTCGTGGAGGCGGCGCGAAAGGCCATCCAGGAACAGTGCGGCATCGAGGGGGATCATGTGATGATCTCTGGCACCCACACGCACACTGGCCCGCAGCAGCCGCGTGACTCGCTGATGGATGAGATCACCAAGGTCAATTCACCGCCCGGTGTGGCCTACATCAGCAGTCTTCCCGGCCTCATTGCCGAATCCGTGAAGCAGGCGAAGGCACGGCTCGCTCCCGTTTCTGCCTCAGCGGCGATGGGAAAGGCGGAAGGCATCAGCTTCAACCGCCGCGTGCTGCGGGAAGGGCAGCAAGAGGCCATCTGGCAGCCAGGAAGCCTCAAACAGGGGGACCGCCCGGCGGGTTCAGTTGATCCCGACCTTGGCCTGCTCGTGTTTGAGGCCGCAGGCAAGCCCGTGGCTAGTTTCCTCAATTTCGCCATGCACCCAACCTCGGTCGGCGGAGGTCTGAAAATCTCCGCCGACTACCCTGGTGTCTTCACTCGCCTCGTCAGTGAGCGCCATGGTCCGGACATGATCTCCGTCTTTGCCAACGGCTGCTGCGGGAACATCAACCACGGCGATTACATCACCGGCAAACGCCGCACCACCCTCGAACTCGGCACCGCCCTCGCGGATGCCGCGGATGCCGCTTGGCCTAGCCTGAAGCCGCTGAAGGCTGACAAGCTGCGCATTCGCTCGGAACAGGTCACTTTGAACCGCCGCAGCTTCACGGAGGCGCAGATCACCAAGGCGAAGAATCTGGCCGCGAGCAGCATGGCGGCGGATAAATTCAGCACAGTGCCGATGGCGGAGGCCGTTTGCATTTTGGAGACCGTGGCGAAACAAAACGTGCCGCTCCAGGCTGAGGTGCAGGTCATCGCCTTCAGCGACGATCTCGCCATCGTCTCCCTGCCCGGCGAGATCTTTGTGGAGCTGGGTCTCGCGCTGAAAAAGGCCTCGCCCTTCAAACACACCTTCATTGCCGAACTGGCGAATGACAGCATCGGCTACATCCCGAACCGCGAGGCCTTCCCGCAGGGGAATTACGAGGTCGTCAGCTCCCGCGCGGAGGTCGGAAGCGGTGAAAAGCTCATCGAAGTGGCTCTGAAGCTTCTGGGAGAGGTGAGGCAGCCTTGACCTGCCCGGCATCTTCGTGGCATTCTCCAGCCAAGATGCCGCTGGCCGCCCTCATCCTCGCACTTTTCGGCGCTGTCACCTGTGCCGGGGCGGCCGTGGTGACTTCCGTGACCCCGGCGTTGGGAGATGTGCATGGCGGAGTGCCGCTGACAGTGCGCGGGGCGGGCCTCAACGGGACCACGCAGGTGGTCATCGGTGGCACGGCATGCGGGCAGGTGAAGGTGGTGAATGCCTCCACGATCCTTTGCACCTCTCCAGTCCTGACAGCCGGGCTGCACGCGGTCAGTGTCAGCACTCCTTCAGGCACGGTGACGAAAGCGGCGTCCTATGAAGCATGGACGCCTACCTCCCTGCCGGGCGCGCGGGTTTATCAGGCGGACCAGGGTGTGGAGGCGGCGGAGACCACGGCGGCCTCCTGGCACCCCTGGACGAGGACGACGGCCTCTCTCAGCCCATGGTTCAAGCCGCGTGACGGAGCGCAACTGCTCTATCTCAAAGGCGCGCTCTACCTGCTCGGTGGCTGGAAGCCGGTGGGCTTCCTGGGCAAAGACACGACGAACGAGGTTTGGAAGTCCGTGAACGGCGGCACCACCTGGAGCCTGCTCCTGCCCCATGATGATCGGGTCGACTGGCAGACCGGCCCGCGCTGGCGGCGGCGGCACATGCATGCGGTCACGGTCCACAAAGATCTGCTCTACGTCATCGGTGGAGACACCTCGGACGAGCGCTGGCCCGGCTACCCCACGGATGTTTGGTCGAGCCCCGATGGGGTCAAATGGACACGCCGCACCAACCAGGCCGCGTGGGGTCCGCGAGTGCTGCACATGGCGGCCAGTTTTCAGGGAAAGCTCTACGTCATGGGTGGCCAGACGAATGTCTATGATGACACCACAGCGATGAATGATGTCTGGGAGTCGGCGGATGACGGGGTCACCTGGACCCAGGTCACGGCGGACGCAGGCTGGGCACCGCGCGGCATGGTGACGAGCCCCGTCGTTTTCAAAGATCAGCTCTATCTCTGCGGCGGCGGCACTTATGTCGATACCTCCCCGCGTGCCTTTTATAACGATGTCTGGCGCTGGAGCGGCACGGGTGCCTGGGAGCTGGTGACTCCCGCCGCCGCCTGGCCGGGACGGCAGTATCATAATGCCGTCGTCCATGATGACCTGCTCTGGGTCATGGGCGGCTACAGCGACCGCCATGGCAACATGAACGATGTCTGGTCCAGCCCCGATGGCATCGCCTGGACGGAGAACAAAAACACGCCCTGGGACTTCTCCCATGCGGACGGGGTGGCCGCAGGCGGAGGGTTTCTCTACCACACGCCAGGGAATGGCAGCCTCCTCCCGCCTTACCGGAAGGATGTCTGGAAGCTCAGCACCCGCCATGGTCTGGCCGTCTCACGCTGGAGTGACCTCGGTAGAGCGGGTCTGCACCTCCGCCAGGCGGTTCCCGCCTCGCAACCCTTCCTTTACCCCGGAGTCTTCGGGGACCAGCCGGGCATCGAATTCAAAGGCGTGCATCATTTGCTGCTCGACGAGCTAGACCGCGCCAACACCAACGGTGTTTTGCAAATCTTTGTCATCGGCAAAACCACGCAGAACGACCTCGTGGCGGACATCAACCACATCAATCCGCCCTCCACGCTCGTCGGCACCACCACTGGCGAGGCTTACAACGAGTTTGGCATGAGGGGTGGCCAGCTCCGCTACCACGACGGCTCCAAAGGCTGGATCACCACCCTGCGCGGCGCTGGCCTGAACGATGGCCGGTGCCGCCTGCTGTGGGCACGGCATCAAAACAAGTCTATCGTCCTGGGCACGGGCAACAGCGCCTATGCAGCAGATGCACGCGCCGGCTTCCACACGGACTACACAGGCTGGAACGCTCTCGGCGCGGGTTACGGCACCATCGACCGGAGCATTTTCACCTTCGGCGCGGTCGTCATCATCCCCGGCCCAGCTTTGACGGCGGCGGAGTTGAGGAAGCTGAACCTCTGGGCTCGGAAATGGGGCTGTGTCTCCATTTGATCACGCACGGCTTTCCACCACGGCTGCTAGGAAATTGCTTTTGAGGGGGCGGGGTCGAGTTGGGCCTGGACGTGGATCGGAGACGGGGTGTGAGGGGGTCTGACTCTAGGCCCACTCATCCTCCGCGCCGAAACAGCTGCCATCGCCAGCCTGGCGATGGTGGGGCATGAGCTGGCGAGGTAGCGCGAGGCGTAGCTCTTTTAGGACGCCTTGAGTCCCTGCGAGAAAAAGCTTTCCACTACAGATTGAGTTTTGATATGGGAAGGTGTGCTGCTCTGCGCTTTCACACCTACGGGAACCTCATGATATGAATTTTCGCTGCCCATTTTGCCAATTACTAATGACTGCTCCAACTGGTTTCCAGGGTGGACAAATCCAGTGCGTGGGCTGCCAGCAACTCTTCATGGTGGGTAGCGTGATGCCGACCATGCCAGTGGTGCAGCCTGAGCCAGCTTTTGCACCGCAGTCGCCGTCTCGGCACCCAGCGGCACCGCCGATGCGCCCACCAGGATCACCCCAGCCGCCGCGCGGCCCGCAAGCCGTGGGACCGCAGCGCCCCCAAAAACCTGGGACACCTGCCGCAGCCAAAGGGAAGGCGGCGAGTTCCGAAACGACTGGAGGCGCGACGATGGCGCTGACGATCTCTGGCATCATGCTCGTCGGCGGGGGGCTCATCTACGGCGGGCTCCAGTTGATGAACTATGTTCAGGCCAAGGTGGACGAAGATCCATTTGGAGTGCCCAAAGAGTATCAACAGCATGAGCAGGCGCGGCAGGCTGCTTTCCGCGACTACCTGGAAGAAGAAAAGATCGAGGAGGAAAAGTCCAAGCAGGCATTCATCAAGGTGATCACGACCTATGTGTGTGGCGGCAATCAAACCGTGGGCCGTGAGGTGGCGGCAGAACTGAATGCCGTGGGTGAAGAACTCAATGCCCTGAGAACAGATGCGGACGCCAACAATGACCCCTCCGATCACCGTGCCTTTTGGATGGAACATTTCACCCGCCGGGTGCTCGCCAATCAAATCATCGTCGCTTGGCTAGGAGGTAAGTCGCCCGCACTGCTGACGGATGTGATCTGGGGCAGGCCGAAGGCGGCGGGCGAGGGCGCGGCGACGCCGGACTTCCTGATCGCTGGATCGTACTCGTCGAATGGCACTGGCTTTTTCATCTCGTCGGATGGGTGGCTGCTCACCAATGAGCATGTCGTGCGGTATGTGGACTCCGTGGATATTCGCAGCGAGGACGGTGTGATCCGCCCTGCCAAGGTGATCAAGAAGGATGCCGCGAACGACCTCGCCTTGATCAAATGTGAGGGGAGTGCCAACTCGTGGCTCACTCTGAGCACCGACAAGATCGATATGGGTGCCGGGGTCTTCACCATCGGCTTCCCGAAGGTGGATATGCAGGGGATCGCGCCAAAGTTCACGGATGGGCGCATCAGCAGCATGAGCGGCTATCGAGACGACCCGAACCAGTTTCAAATATCAGTGCCCGTGCAGCCAGGGAACTCGGGTGGGCCGCTGATCCACTTCGCGAGCGGGCGAGTGGCAGGCGTGATCAATGCCCGCCTGAACGGGCAAGATGCGGAGAATGTAGCCTATGCGATCAAAACCGACGTGGCGCTCAAGTTTCTGAGTTCCGTCTCTGGGCTAAAGCTGCCTGCATCCACCAGCACGCCTGCGAATGCCGAAGAGCAGATTCAAAAAACACGGGACTCTGTGGTGCTTGTCCTGGTGAAGTGAGCACCAACAAAACAAGCGAGGCATCGCTGCCTCGCTTGATGGAAGCGAACCGGAAGGACTACTCCGCGAAGGGCTCAGGCAGGGTGAAGCCCGCGGGGGCGACTTGATCCTTGAGCAGGAGGGCTTTCCCAGGAGTGATGACGACGGCTCCTTGATCGGTCGTACCATCACCGAGCGCGCGCCAGCCGCTGCCACCCACGCCGCCGGTCTTGTAGTAGTAGCCGACGAGGACGCCTGCCTGCTCCAGATACAGCACGTCAGCCGTGCCGGGGCCGGTGCCGCCATTCAGGGAGGTGGTGAGGGCGCTCTCCGCCAGGGTGGTGGCGACGAATCAGGGGTTGTTGATGATGGAGAAGCCGCTGCCGCCGAGCTTGGCGACTTGCTTGCCAGGCGTAAGCGTCACGCACAGCGCCTTTGCTGATTGATAGCGTCGGCGGCGGCTGGTGCTTTGCTGGCGGGTTTGGCCGGAGTGCGTGCCTTGGCCCATTCCTCGGGCGTGAGGCTTGCGTAGTCCTGCGCGGCCATTGTCGGCATCCGGGTGAACACGTCGCGCAGATACTCAAAGGGATCGATGCCGCGGCGGCGGCAGGCTTCGATCACTGTGAACACGATGGCGCTACGGTCACCCGCTTCCGCACCGCCGATGAACAGCCAGTTTTTCTTCCCCACCGCGGTCGGGCGGATGGCGTTCTCGACAAGGTTGTTGTCAATCTCGACGCGCCCGTCCTCAAGGAACACGCGCAGCCCGTCCCACACGGTGAGCGTGTAATCGATGGCTTTGCCCATCTGGCTGGCGGGAAGGTGGCGGCGGCGCTTCTTCCAGTGCTTCAAGATCGCGCCGATGCGGTCCATGACGGGCTGGCTCTCGGCACGGCGGATCACGGCGCGCAGCTTGGCG
>JBIJBP010000072.1:0-26427 GCA_044345155.1 Prosthecobacter sp.
GCTGTCGGACAGCGTGGCGGCTGGAAGGCCGGTGCCGTCGATCTTGATCAGGGCGACGTCCGTCTGAGGGTCGGCCCCGATCACCCGGGCCACATAACGCTTCGTGCTGCCGTTGACCTGCACGATGACCTCGATCTTGTCCGCCTCGGCAACGACATGGTTGTTGGTGAGGATGTAGCCGTCGTTGGAGATGATCACGCCGGATCCGACGCCGTTGGGATCGAATTTTTTCTCAGCATCATTCTCCTGAGGCTGTTCCTGGCGCTGGCCGCGCCTTCCACGCGGACCCGGACGCTCCTCCCCTTCCTCGCCCTGCTGCTGACGGAACCACTCCCAGAGGTATTCGCGGAACATCGGGGGCAGGCCGTCGAGGTCGGGCATCTCCTGCCCCTCCCTCATCGCCCTGCCCGCCCTTTCACCATAGGAGAAGACGGTGACGACGCTGGGCAGGATCTTGTCCACGACGCCGGCATAGCTCATCTGAAGCTGGCCGCCGGCAGGCAGGGCGCTGTCATCCTTCCGGAGGCGTGAGTGGAACTCCTCAGAGGAGATCTTGGCGGCAGGCTGCTTTTCCTCGGCGTGCAGCAGAGGGGCGCCGAACATTCCCACCGCCGCGCAGGCGATGGCTGTCTGAAGGGTCTTGTTCATGTTGGTTAGGGGGTAATGGTAGGTTATGCGGTTTAAACGCAGGCGGATATGACGAAGATGCAGCAAGGCTGTTGAAAACTATTCCACGCACAAAAACGAGCCCCGGCAACGTTTCCGACGCCTCCGCAGCCCTGCCGGCGGACGGCTGCCGGCGGACGGCTGCCGGCAGGCATGTTGGCGGCCAGCACCGGTCGCCGAACCAAAAGTGCTGAATTTTATGATCGACGCCAGGCACGCCTCCATGGTAGGCATTCAGGAATGCAGGCGTGCCTGACACCTGTGGCGGAGGATCACTCCCCGTCGAATCCGCGAACCCGTCCTCCGTCCATCATGAAAAACATCCTGCTGCCAGCCGTGTTTCAAGCGGCGCTCCTCGCGTCCGCATGCGCAGAAATCAAAAACGGTGACTTCGCCAGCGGCAAGGAGGGATGGCGGGGGGCCGGCAAGGTTGACAAGGTCGATGGCGACACGGTGGCAACCGTCAACCTGTCCAAGTTCAATTTCAGCGAACTCAGCCAGGCATTCAAGATGCCCGCCTCGACCAAACGGATGAAAATCACACTGGCGGTCAAGGTCTCCCCTGACTACGCCTTCAACGAGAAGTCGCGCAACGTCGCCGACCTGGACTGGAAGCCTGGTGGCAGCTACCGCTGGACGGCGCTGGCCTATCCCAGGTCCGACCTTCACCTGAGGGTCGCCAGCGGCAAGGTGCGCTATCAATATCGGGTTTTTGAACTCAAGAAAGGCGAGTGGAACTTTCTCAGCACTGAAATGGACGTGAGCGACCCGGAGCTCATCGAGATGGCCATCTGCTTTCCCGCAGGAAGCGGCACCATGTCCGTCACAAAGGTGAAGGCAGAGGCGGTTGAGGAGGTCAAACCCTAGGAAAGCGAACAAATAAACATTGGGCCGAAAAGCTTGAGCAATCCTTGAAGAGACGAGTTTGTCTTTCCGCCAATCAGAGTTCGCTCCTCGTCCTGGATATGTTCTGTGACTTATCATTGATGGGTGACTGGATCAGTTTTCAGTTTCGAGTTTCCCGCACCACGGCGTTCTTTTCTTCCGCGCATACTCCGACTGGGCTCAGTTCTGCTCCGTCCCCCTCTCGGATTCGACGGGTGATAAGCTTTCCGAACTGATCCAAGACCAGGCACACCTTCACCCAGCGCAGATGCTCTGTGAAGGCGCAGCGCAGGTCTCGTCGAGCATAGCGAGACGAGAACGCAGCCAAGCCGCAACAGTGAATCTGTGCGGTCGCCCCATCCCCCATTCCCACCCTCAACCTGGAGTTCAACGCCATAAGCAAGTCTAAAGCAAGCGCCACACCATCTGCCGCTGAGATCGAAGCCGATGCCGACGGCCCACAACGCTGGATCGCCAAGCGCAAGGCAGCCCTCGTCATCGACATCCGCCAAGGCAAGACCACCGCCGCGAAGGCCGCTCGACAGCACGCACTGACTCTCACCGAGGTCGAGCAATGGCGCGACGACTTCATCACCCAGGGCACCGAGCTTCTGCGCAGCCATCCGCGCGATCTCACCCGGCAGTTCGAGGCTCGTGAGAAGCCCATGCTGGCCAAGGTCGGCGAACTCACCCTGCATGTGGACATTTTAAAAAAGGCTCATCGCTATCAAGGCAAGCACTTGCCGGAAGGGATTTGCCAGCATTGAAATGACTCATCCAGGCTGGCTATCTCGCTGCGCTCGGTTCGTGGTAGCCATGCAAAACCAACTCCTCCTATCGGAATCCCCGCCGGTGCCTTTCATCGCACTTTGCCGCCTCCTCGGCGTGGCGCGCTCCACCTCCTAATACCAGCCTCGAGGACGTCACCTCGAGCCGCAGTGCGACCCGGTGTGTGTCGAGGCCGTCCGTGCGGTGATCCAAGCTCACCCCACCTATGGCGGGCGCATGACCCATGCCCGTCTCACGAAGGGCCTGGGCATGGTGGTCAATCGCAAGAAGGTCCACCGCATCATGCGTCGGCATCGCTGGACGTGCAGGCAGCGCCGCATCGGCCGCCGCCCGCGTGTCCAGATCCTCAAATCCATCGCCGCGTCTCCCAACCAGCGCTGGGCCACCGACATCGCCACCGTGGGCTGCGGTCGCGACGGATGGTGCGCCTTCGTGCCGGTTGTTGATTGCTGCTCGCGGAAGCTCTCGGCTGGGAACTGACACACACCACCCGGGCCAAGACCGCCGAGCGGGCGCTGGAGGAGGCCCTGTTGCACCGCTTCGGCACCCCCCGTCGCGCTCCCGCAGGCCTTACCTTGAGACACGACAACGGACTGGTCTTCGGGTCGCGGGCCTACCGCGCTCTTGTAAGCGACTACGGCCTGACACAAGAACCGGAGCGCAGCGGAGATAGCGAACCTTAGGCTGCCCGGAGGGCGAGCGTAGTGAGGCAATACATCACTCCCTACACACCCGAGCAAACGGGTTGTTTGAGCGGTTCATCCGCACCTTCAAAGAGGAATGCGCCTGGCAGCACCGCTTTGAGAACCTCGCCGCCGCACACGCGACAGTCGCCAGATACATCGAACACGACAACACACAACGCAGCCACTCCGCGCTGAAATACAACACCCCACGCCACACCTGGCTCACCCTATGCAAATCACTTTATCAACAATCCGCATGAACAACACTATATTGTACTTACCTTTGAGTTGAGCATTAAACTTCATCAAAAAATGAAGGTTTTTTAATCTTAACAGCTCTCGTCAAGTAATTAATTTGGCAATTTTTTGTACCTTGATATAGTCATAATTATCTTGAAAATGATTACCAGACCCAATTTTTACTTAATTTATTGGAATAAATAATTCCCGCTCAGACGATGGTGCTTTGCGGCATTGGTTTTTTCCTTCGGTACAATCATTACGAACATCACACTTGCACAAACGCTTGAGAGTTTCCTGACCACTCAATTTCGAGCGGTTCGCGCGTCACAAAGCCTTGGGGCTCTGGCCGCTCTGATGGTTTCTGTGATTCCCATTGTCCGGGCAGACGTGGCCGGGGCATCGAACTGGACCGCGCAAAGCTCTGGCGTAGGAAACGTCATCAACGATGTCCATTTTGTCGATTCTAATACAGGTTGGTTTGTTGGGTATAATGACATGGTGCGCAAAACCACCGATGGCGGCGCGACTTGGACTGCGCAAAATCCTGGAGCCGGGGAATCCCTTTACGGAGTTTCCTTTGTGGACGCGAACACGGGCTGGGTCAGCGGCACTTACGGCGCCCTGCGCAAGACGGTCAACGGCGGCACGAGCTGGACGACCCAAACTCCGGCCACGGGGGCGCATTGCTGGGCTGTCTTTGGCCTCAATGCGAATACAGCCTGGCAGGTGGGCAGTAGCGGCATGACCGGACGCACGACGAATGGCGGTGTCAACTGGGTGGGTGGCGAAGGCAATCCCTCTGGAAATCCAGGATATGGACTCTACGACGTGCAATTTTTGGATGCCAACAATGGCTACTGCACGGCTGGACGCAGCTGGAGCGCCAAAACCACCGACGGCGGCGTGACCTGGACGCGGATGTCCACGGTCAGCAGCGCACAACTGTACCACCTGAGCTTTGTGGATGTGAACACCGGCTGGGCTGTGGGCAACAGCGGTACAATCATCAAAACCACCGACGCCGGCACCACCTGGACCGTTCAGACCTCAGGTACCACCGTGAACTTGAGCGGCGTTTCTTTTGTGGACGCCAACACCGGCTGGGTCGTGGGCAATTCGGGAACCATACTGCACACCACCGACGGTGGCAGCACCTGGACGGCGGAACCTTCCGGCACCACGGCCACCCTCACGGATGTGCATTTCCTTGATGCCAATACCGGCTGGGCCGTGGGTGATGCGGGAACACTGCTCAAATACTCGGGGGCGGCAAGTGCGCCGGTGACGGTCATTAATGATGAATTCGACGATGGAGACCTGGCGACCAACACCACCGGGACCGGCTCAGGCTTCATTTCCCGTGGACAGGCGGGGGTGACCGAGTCCGGCGGCTTTTTGAATCTGAACACATCTTCCGATTACAGCTACAGCACCATGGTGGCCCAGTCGAACACGGCGGTGAACCCTTTCCAGGCGACAAATACAACCGCCACCTTTAAATTCGGCAACATCGGTTACGCCAGTTCCTGGCAGCGCTTCTGGGTGGGGTACAGGCTGGCTTCGGCCACAGGGAATCATTTCTACCCGGACAGTGGTGTGCAAGGGCTTTATGTCTCGATCATCTCCAACACCGGCTCTGAGAATAATTACACCTACAAAGGCAATTTGGTGGCCCATAACGGCAGCACACGGACCATCCTGGCCTCATGGAACTGGAGCAGCCTCTCCGCAGGGTCGCTGAACAACCTGAAGGTCTCCCTTACGACCTCCGCCACCACCTACTCCCTGGATTTTGCAGACGCGGCAGCCACTCCTGTTTACACTTATGGCTCCGCTTCAGGCACTCTTTCCGGCATGGGGGCGCTGGGGGCGGATTTTGCGCCAGGCATCCATAATCAGCACAACAACACTTCTGCGGTGGGCGGCGTGGTCCTCGACTCCGTGCTTGTGCAGACCAACACCGGGGAGCTTCCCCCCCCCCCCTCGGAAAATTTGGCATCCCTCACTTTGAGCGCGGGCACGCTCAACCCTGTGTTTTCCAGCAGCACCCTCGCCTACACCGCCAGCGTCCCCAATGCCATCTCCAGCATCACGGTGACGCCCACTGCCGCGAACGCGGGCGCCACCATCACCGTGAACGGCACGGCGGTCTCGTCCGGCGGCACCAGCGGCGGCATCGCTCTGGCGGTGGGATTGAACACCATCACCACCGTGGTCACAGCGCCCGGCGGAAGTCCCACCAAGACTTACACGGTGGGGGTCACCCGCAACCCTCCCCGCAATATCTGGACAGGGAATCCTCTCACCTTCACCAAGGCGGCCTATGCCAATACAAATCTCGAAGCAAATCAGGACCGTCTCACGGACAATGTCTGGCTTACGCGCGGGAGTAATCAGGGGCTGTTCAACATCGCCCAGCAGGGCAGCTATTCAAACCCCGGGCCTTTGGATACGGAGTGGGCCTATGGCACCACGGCAGACATCGACAGCTTGACGTTCCAATCTTGGCTTGACTGGCACGGTAGAAATCCCCCTTCTGCCGTGGGCCGGGATGCGGTTTTGCACTTGATTGAAGACGACATTTACATCGACATCAAAATCCTCTCCTGGCAGGAGGGAACTGGAGGTGCTTTTTCCTATATTCGTTCGACGGGGGTTCCCGGCCCTTCCCATACTCTGACCAATCTGAGCCTCAGCACCGGTGCGCTCTCGCCTGGCTTTGCTCCCAAAACCTATGCCTACAGCACCACCGTGCCTCCGGGCACCTCCAGCGTCACCGTCACACCTGTGGCTGAAGAGGTGGGTGCCACCATCACCGTCAATGGCAGTGCAGTCACCTCTGGCAGTCCCAGCGGCAGCATCGCGCTGGTCTCAGGATTGAACATCATCACCGCCGTGGTCACCGCGCCCGGGGGCGGATTTGTCAGGACATACACACTCAGGGTGACCCGTGGGACGGCGGGTGCTGGCATTGTCATGGATTTCGAGGGATTGCTCCACAGTGACGGAGGCACCGACCCAACTCCGAAGGTGGGTCCGCGCTATGAGGAGGACGGTTTCGTGCTCGAGGATCTGACCAATTATGGTTTCGGCAGCTGGGGTACGGCAGCCTCGGGATACACAGGCTCCCCGGGTCTGTTCAACAACCAAAACTTTGGCACGACCCGGCTCACCAAGGCTGGTGGTGGAACCTTCACACTGAACTCCATGTTCCTGGGAGGACTCAGTTCATCAGGCCCCTTGAGCCAGACCTTTACCGGCACAAGGATTGACAACAGCACCGTGACCCAGACTCATGTGAGTTCCGGCAACGCCACCGTCACCTTCACCGGCTTTACCGACTTGGTGAAGGTGGAGTGGGTCCAGGGTGCCGGTTCCCCCTACCATCAGTTTGACCAGATTGTGCTGAACATCGGCCAGGAATTCCCTGACGTGCCGGTCCCGGAAATCGCCGTGAGCGGCAACAGTACGGACATCCCTGACGGGGATAGCACGCCAGGCAAGGCGGACCACACGGACTTTGGCAGCGTCCTTGCCAGTTCTGGAACAGTGGTGCGCACCTTCACCATTCAGAATGTCGGCACGGCGGAACTGACGCTCGGCAACGCCAGCCTCGGCGGCACGAACGCCGCGGATTTCAGCATCACCGCGCAACCCGCCCCAACCGTGCCTGCGGGTGACAGCACCACGCTCCAGGTGACCTTTGACCCCGGTGCGGTCGGCGTGCGCGCTGCGGTGGTGAGTTTCACCAACAATGACGGTGACGAAAATCCCTTCAATTTCAGCATCCAGGGCACGGGCAGTCTCCTGGCATTAACTCCAGGGGAGTGGGCGGGAAATTTCAATGTTCTCGGAGCGACATGGGATGGCACTCACCTCATGAAACATATAGGCGGCCATGTGAACGCCATCGCCGATACGGCGGATTGGGTGATTTATGGAGGCGTGTTCAACACCTTTGGGAATTCAAAAGTGAGCAACCTGGCAGCGATCAGCAAGACGACCGGCCAAGTCACCGACCTTGGAGGCGGTGTGAATGGTGAAGTCCACGCAGTCGCGGTCGTTGGCTCCGAACTCTATGTTTGCGGCAGCTTCAATCTCGCGGGTGGTGTGGCAGCCTCCGGTATCGCCAGATGGGATGGCACGGCTTGGTCGTCCGTGGGTGGCGCAGCCATTAATGCCAATGCTCTGGTGGTCATCGGCACCGATCTCTATGTGGGCGGATCATTCAGCAGTGTTGGCGGGATCGCCGCCTCAAACATCGCCAAATGGGACGGGGCGGCCTGGACAGCGCTTGGCGCTGGAATAAGCGGCCCGAATGGCACTTACCCCAGGGTCTACGCACTGGCTGCGGCGAATGGTCAACTGTATGCAGCGGGCCATTTTGAGACGGCTGACGGGGTGGCGGCGCAAAACATCGCCAAATGGAATGGCAGCACCTGGACCGCCCTTGGAACCGGACTGGCAACAGAGGAGGTCACATCCCTGGCGGCTGATGGTACAAAAGTCTACGCAGGTGGGTGGGACCTCTTGAAAGTATGGGACGGCAATGTCTGGACGGAAATCCAGCTTAATTCCGGTTTAGGCTTTGGCGTCAAAGCTCTGACGGTTCATCAAACCAGTCTCTACATTGGTCTTGAGCCCGATCTCTTGTATAATTCACCGATCATCAAATGGGACACTTTGAATCAGGAGGAGGATTATGAGTTTATTCCAAATATTATGGGTCCATTGTTTGGATTCGGGCATGATCATTCTGAAACGCCTTACGTCAGCGCCATTTACGCCACTGGAGATGAGATCCATGTCGGCGGCTTTTTTGCCAAGATCTTTGGCGACGATTTCGGCGAACAACCCGAGGTTTCAGCCATCAATGTGGCTAAATGGGATGGTTCTCAGTGGGGGGCGGTGGTCGCTGGTGACGGACTGGCTTCATCTGGCGGCTTAAACCCTTTTGGCTCTGGCATTGCCTCCTCTGTGCTGGAAGCCGGCCCTGTGGTCTATGTAGCCGGTGAATTCGATTTCGCTGGCGGTGCTCGAAACCATCCGGGAACCACTGAAGATGGACTATTAACTTCGGTGGCCATCTGGAACAAAGCGGCACGGACATGGACGAGAATCCCCAATACGGGCCTCGAAAATTCGAGCTGGTCCTCGGGTGAGAATGCCGTTTTGGCCCAGGTCGGCACGGACATCTATTTGGCGGTCGGCAGTTATGTGTTCCGGCTCGACACCAACGGTTCGTCTGATGTGGAATATGCGGAATACTGGTATTGGGCTGAAATCGGCACGTTGAACGGGAACGTCAAGGCGATGGCGCAGAAGGATGGATCTCTTTATGTTGGGGGTGAGTTTACAGATATCAACGGGACCATCGCCAACAACATTGCCAGGTGGAATGGCACCGCATGGTCTCCTGTTGGCACTGGTGCGAACAGCGTCATTCATGCCATGACCGTGAACGGAGCAGACTTGTATGTGGGGGGTGAATTCGACACGATAGATGGCGTCTCTGCTTCAAGAGTGGCGAAGTGGAATGGCACCGCATGGTCGGCAGTCGGCGGCGGGGTCAGTGATGGCGGTTCGGGGGGCTCCGTGAGTGCGCTTGCCAGCAGTGGCAGCGAAGTGATTGCAGGCGGCTACTTCACCTTGGCGGGCGGGCAACCCGCCAGCAACATCGCCCGGTGGAATGGCACTTCCTGGACGGCATTGGGATCTGGCGTGAATGGCGATGTCTCCGGACTGGCAGTTTCCGATGGAAACGCGTATGTGGTGGGAGATTTCACCAACGCTGGTGGCAGCCTTGCCTCCGGTGTGGCCCAATGGAATGGCAGCGCCTGGGCGCCCATGAACACGGGCGCTGTTTCTTACCAAGCCATCAAGGCGGTGGCCACTGACGGGGACTCAGTTTACTGCGGCGGCAGCTTCACCCAGATGGGAGGAAAGCTGTCCAATGGCTTCGCTGAGTTCGCTCTTCCAGTCTCACTCCTTGCGCCCCCCACCGTGACCAGCATCAACCCGAATTCCGGTCCGATCGGCGGCGGAACGAGTGTGACTCTCACTGGCACGAACTTCACCGGGGCCACGGGTGTCACCATCGGCGGCGCGGCGGCGACGAGCGTGAGCGTGATCAACTCAACTACCCTTACGTGTGTCACGCCACCAGGCGCAGCCGGAGCGCGAAGCGTGTTGGTCACCACGCAAGGCGGCACCAACGCCGCGAATACACTCTTCACTTATGTCGTTCCCGCTCCGACAGTCGGGGCCGTTTCCCCAGCCAGCGGCACGATGCTCGGCGGCACCAGTGTGACGATCTCCGGCACCAACCTTGCCGGAGCCACCAGCGTCACCATCGGCGGCGTGGCGGCCACGAATGTGACAGTGGTTGATGCAACGACCATCACCGCCACCACCCCGGCCCATGCGGCGGGCGTGGTGAGCGTGCTCGTCACCACCCCCGGCGGCACAAATGAGGCAAATACCCTATTCACTTACACTGGTCCCGAGGTCAACGTCACGGGCAACAACGTCCTCATTGCCGACGGCGACAGCACGCCCGCCACGGAGGACCACACGGACTTCGGAACCAGCGCTTTGACTGGCGGCACCGTCGTCCGCACCTTCACCATCGAAAACACTGGCGATGCCACGCTCGACCTCAACGGCAGCCCGGTCGTGGCCCTCAGTGGAGACCACGCCGCCGACTTCACCATCACCCTTCAACCCGCCTCAACCGTGGCCGCGGGTGGCAGCACTACTTTTCAGGTGACCTTTGACCCGAGTGCGGTCGGTGTGCGTACGGCGGCTGTGAGTTTCACCAACAACGACGCGGATGAGAATCCCTTCAATTTCAGCATACAGGGCACGGGTATCCTGCCCGGGGTGCTGGCCTTGGGCAGCGAGCTTATCCTGGTCAACGAGGAGGCGGGCACTGTGAGCATTCCTGTGGTGCGCACGGGTGGCAGCGACGGGGTGGTTTCGGCGAAGCTGTCCACCGCCACAGGCACGGCCACCGCGCCGGCGGACTACACGACGGTGACCGACCAGACGGTGGAGTTTGCCGACGGGGACAGCGCCATGAAGATGGTGTCCATCAGCATCAAGCCGGACACGCTCACGGAGATCAACGAGGTGTTCACGGTGGCGCTTTCCTCTCCATCCGGCGGTGCCACAATGGGATCCCTGACGACTTCACGAGTGCGCATTGTTGACCTCATTGACACGACCAAGCCGACGGTGGTCATCACCACGCCCAAACCCGCAGCCAAGGTTGCCACAGGCAGCGGACTGGTGACGGGCACGGCAATGGACAACCGCGGGATTGTGAGGGTGGAGGTGAGTTTGAACGCCGGCCCCTTCGTTGAGGCTGACGTGGTCCTGAACGACTCCGGGACGAGCGCTACGTTCAGCATCAATGTGACGACGGTGCTGGGCGCCAACACGCTCAAGGCGCGCAGCATTGACACGCGCGGCAATGTCTCCACCGACTATGTGCGCAGCTACACGGGTGTGCTTGCCAGCCCGCTTGCGCTGACGCTCTCACCCGCTGCAGGCGGCACCGTCAGCGTCAGTCCGGCGCTTGTCGGCGGCATGGCGCTGCATGGCGTCACCTACACGCTCCAGTCATTCACCAACACGGGATACATCTGGAATGGATGGACGGCTGCCGGGGTGAGCGGCGCTGCGGCCAAAGCCACCAAGCTCACCGTAGTGATGTCACCGGGTCTCACAATCACGGCGAACTTCCTCGCCAACCCCTACAAGACCGGCGCCTACGTCGGCCTGGCCACGGCTGCGGCGGGTGTGACACCCAGCCAGGCTAACTTTGGCAGATTTTCAGGCACACTCACCCCCGCAGGCAGCTTCAGCGGCAGCGTCAACTTTGCCGGCACCACCTCCAGCTTTGTGGCCGCCTTTGACAAAACCACGGGCAACGCCGCCGGCAGCAATGCCAGCCTGTCCTGGGCGCTGCATCTGGACCTCACGGGTGTCACGGACAAGATCACCGGCACCCTGACGCGGACAGCAGGAGGCATGGTGTGCAATGTGGAGGCTGGGCATGCCCACTTTAGCGCCGCAAACCCGGTTCCTGAGCAGTTCCGCGTTGGCACGGGCAACGGCATCTACACCGCCGTGTTCCCCGCCCGCCTGAGCCAGGCCGGCCTGACCACAGCCGGGTACCCACAGGGAGATGGCTACGCCACCATCACGGTCATCCCGGCGGGCACCGTAAGTCTGTCGGGTGTCATGGCCGACGGCACCACGGTGACGGCGAGCGCGCCGATGACCAAGGCCCACACATGGCCTCTGGCCATCATCATCGCCGGCACCGCCACCGCGCCCGGCATGAGCTTCGGCGGCCAGGTGCAGTTTGACACCACCATGGCCGACAGTGATCTGGCGGCCTCAGATCTCCAATGGTTCCGGCCCGCCAAGGCGGGCATGAGCTATTACCCCGCAGGCTGGCCTGCGGGCATCCTCAGCGACATTGTCGGCTGCAAGTTCGTCAAACCGGTGGGAAGCGCCGTGCTCCCCGGACTCGGCGCGGTGAATTCAGCAACAGGTAACGCCACCCTCGAGCTTAGCGACGGCCTGCTAACCTCCATGATCAGCAAGAACGTCAACATCTCCACCACCAACGTCATCACCAAGGCCCCTACGACGGACGCGAGCTATACGCCGACGCTGACCTTCACCACGGGAGTGCCCCTGCTGGGGGGCAGTTTCACGCACACTGGCAGCAGCACCATCAAGCCGCTGATCAAGGGCATCATCATGACCAAAGGTGCCAGCGCCGGAGGTTACGGGTTCTTCCTCTCCCCCGTGCCTGCCGGCTCGCCCACACCAGGCCAGGGCGGCGGTGTCTCCCTGACCGCCAAGTGACCTTCAGGAATGCTCCGCCGCGCGCGTCCGGCAGACAGACGACGGTGTTGGACCATTGGCACGTGGTGTTAAACGGGTTCGGTTAGTCGATGTAATGTTAGAGTGCACGCTCCGCCTCGGCATCGAGCGTGCGCTTTCATGACGAAGATTTTATCTGCCGCGATTTGTCGATGGGGCGGCGGACATAGCGCTGACAAGATTGGGATCGTCGTGGCGGCAGTGATCTTCACATGCACCCGCCGGGTCATTTCTCATTGTGCTGACGAGTCCATGAGCCCCTGCGATGCTTGCAACACCATGAACGCCACTACACTGAAGCAGGTGCGCACGCCCCCATCCTCGCTGCTCTGGGCAATGGACAGACGCTCCTCGACCAGTCACTGAAGCTCCCGGGCAGTCAGCAACCCAGACGCGCCCGGCTTCCCATCAAGCTGAGTTCGAAACTGCCACAGCCAGGAGCTACGTTGGGGGGTTCTGCGAACCAACCTCAATTATGCATCTCCTCCCAGACTTTTGCTTAGCGGCATTGGGGTTTAAGCATTGTTATGACCATGTGCCAATGGTCATAACTGACACAGACTCTGCTGTTATGGCATTCGCAGTGCATGCTGCTGGAGGATGAGTTTATCTGCTTGGATTTTCCTGCTCGACAGGTGTCGCCAAACCCTGGTATGTCATATTCAGTCATGAGTACCTTGTTTCAGGAGACGGTTTTTCTCCAGAACTTATATGCCACCCCGGCGGACTGGCAGCGCGACTTGTTTTATTCTGTTGTTCGCGGCGGACACCTCAGGGCAGGTTATGAACATCGGATTCAGCGCGAAACCTACCCCGGGCACGAGTTCATTCTTTGTCTTGCCGGACATGGCTGGGTGCAGGTCGCCGGCAAGCGGCATCAGGTGGGGCCGGATGAGCTGCTGTGGGTCAACTGCCATCATCCACACGCCTATGGCGCCTCTTCCAAACAGCCATGGGAGCTGTATTGGATCCGCGTCGAAGGGCGGCCTCTGGACCGTGTTGCCAGCCTGCTGGAAATCCGTTCGCAGCCGGTGATCCGAAACTTCAACACACGGGCGGCAAGCCTGGAGTTCGAGCGCATCTTTCATCACATGATCGGCACCCGGCCAAGTGAGGCCGCCCTGGTCAACGCTGCCGTCACGGCCATCATCGCCCTGGCCTTTGAGGCCCGCCTTTCCGACACCGATGAAATCCGCCCTGAACTGCCGCTGCCTGTCCAGAAGGCCCTGGAGAAGATGCGCTTGTATTTCCATACCGCGATCCGAGTGGCCGATCTTGCGGCGCTTTCGGGCATGAGCGAGAGCCATTTCAGCCGGCTTTTCAAATCCTGCATCGGCACCAGCCCGATCGACTGGCTGAGGCGCGAGCGCATCAACCAGGCCAAGCACCGCCTGATCGAAAGCGAGGATCCCATCAAGGAGATCGCCCGCCAGGTGGGCTACAGCGACCAGTTCTTCTTCAGCAAGGACTTCAAAAAGATGACCCTGCTGACTCCAACACAGTTTCGAATCCAGGAAAAGCAGCCCTGAGGGTGACGCGACTCGCCCCTTGCCATGACAGCCCTTCCCGCCATGATGGCGCATGGGTAAACTTCAAGACAAAGTCGCCGTTGTTACCGGTGCCGGACGCGGCATCGGCAAAGCCATTGCAGAAAAACTCGCCTCCGAGGGAGCACGGGTAGCCATTGTGAGCCGCACGGAAGCCAATTCGCAGGCGGCAGCCGACGCCATCAACGCCCTCCACCCGGGGGCCGCCAGAGGTTATGCCGTGGATGTCGGCAACGGCGCCGCCGTGGCTGAAATGGGCAAACAGGTCCTGACTGACTTCGATCATGTGGACATTCTGGTGAACAACGCCGGCGTCACCAAGGACGGCCTTCTCCTGCGCATGAGCGAAGAGGACTGGGACTTTGTGGTGGACACGAACCTGAAGGGTGCCTTTCACATGGTGAAGGCCTTTCAGCGCAGCCTGCTCAAGCAGAAGGGCGCGCGCATCATCAACATCGCCTCAGTGATCGGCCTCATGGGCAACGCGGGACAGGCCAACTATGCCGCCAGCAAGGCAGGCCTGATCGGCTTTACCAAGTCGCTGGCAAAGGAGTATGCAGGACGCGGCGTAACCGCAAATGTCATCGCGCCGGGCTTCATCGCCACGGACATGACCGGCGTCCTGGACGAGAAGGTCAAGGCGGCCATCCTGGAAAAGATCCCGCTGGGTGACTTTGGTCAGGCGGAGGACATTGCGGCCACGGCCCTGTTCCTGGCCAGCCCGGATGCCCGTTACATCACCGGCCAGGTGCTGGCGGTGGACGGCGGCATGGTGATGTGATTCATCCGGCCATGGCCTCGCTTTCCGACTGGCTCCAGGCGGCCCGCCCGAAAACCCTCGGAGCGGCAGTGGCGCCTGTTTTTGCCGGTTTCTTCATCGGCGCCAACCTGGGCGGCCAGCCTCTGGCCTGGCCGCTCCTGCTTTGCACGCTGGGCAGCACCATCGCGCTCCAGGTCGCCACAAACTGGTTCAATGACGCGCTCGACTTCAAGCAGGGCAAGGACACTCAGGCAAGGATCGGACCGCGTCGAATCACGGCGGCGGGTGTCGTGAAGCCGGGAGCGGTCATGCTGGCCGGCCTGCTCATGCTCGGGCTGGCCACGCTGCTTTCCCTGCCGTTGATCAGCGCACGCGGCCTGCCCATCGTGATCATCGGCCTTCCTTCGCTCTGGTTCTGTTACGGTTACACCGGCGGCCCGGCCCCCCTGGCCTATCGCGGACTGGGAGAGCTTTTTGTGATCCTGTTCTTCGGCCTGGTGGCGGTCACCGGGTCCGCCTTTGTGCAAACGGGTGAATGGCTGGTCGGCGGCATCGTCGGGGGCCTGCAGGTCGGCTGCCTGAGCACGGTGCTCATCGCCATCAACAACCTGCGCGACATCGACGAGGACCGGACCACCGGCAAACGCACCCTGGCGGTGCGGTTCGGCCAGGGCTTTGCCCGCCTTGAGATCACGTTGCTGACCCTGCTGGCCTACGCCGTCGGATACTACTGGTGGGAACAGGACCTGAACCGGGCCGCCACGCTGCCGATGGCCGTGCTGCCGCTGGGTGTGTTCATCCTGCTGCGCCTGTGGCTGACGCCTACCGGACCGGCCTACAACAAGCTGCTGGCGCTGAGCGGCGCCCAATTGCTCCTCTTTGCCGCCCTCTTCTGCATCGCCCTCGGATGAACGACCAGGGAAACTGTGCTTCCCTCCCCTTGATTTTCCTCTCGCATCCCTGCGTATCCCGCACATAGCTCGACGGGTGGAAGACAAGGATTACAAGGTCAAACTGGAGATTTTCGAGGGCCCCCTCGACCTGCTTTTGTATCTCATCAAGAAGGATGAGATCGATATCTATGACGTGTCCATCGGGCGCATCACGAAGCAGTACCTGGAGTACATCAACACCTTCAAGATGCTGAATGTCGAGCTGGCCAGCGAGTTCATCGTCATGGCAGCCAACCTGATGTACCTGAAAAGCCGTGAACTGCTGCCGCAAAGCCAGCAGCCGCCCGAGGAGGATGCCGAGGAGGAAGACCCGCGCTGGGAGCTGATCCGACAGCTTGTCGAATACAAGAAGTTCAAGGACGCCGCCCAGTTTCTGGGGCACCAGGAGGTCAAGGCGGACGAGTTTTTCGCCACCAGCCCCGAGCCCCTGGATCTGGAGGCCCCGGTTCCCACTGTGGCAGGAGTGGGCATCTTCGACCTCATCCGCGCCTTTCAGCGCGTGCTGAAGCGCTTCGAGAACACCACCGACATCCGTGAGATTGTTAGCGACCGCTACACAGTGGCCGACAAGATCGAACATCTGCTTGAAACCATCCCCGTCGGCGGCCGGGTACGGTTTGAGACCCTTTTCAGTGATGCCGCCAGCCGCGTGGAGGTCATCGTCACCTTCCTGGCCATGCTGGAGTTGATGAAGCTCAACCATCTCCAGGTGGAACAGGAAGGGATCCTTGGTGAAATCGTGGTGGTCAGGCCGACGGTCAATGAGGCGGCCAAACCGCTGGACTTTGGAGGCTGATCCTCCGCTCCTTGTCACCTGCCGGTTCCCTGGATCTTCCGGCTGGCCTGTTCAAGGACACGGCGCTCGTCGTCTGTCAGGCTGTGGAAACCATGGTCATTGATTTTGTCGAGGATGGGATCCACCTCATCCCTCATCAGGTCGGTTGCCGAACTGCCCCGGGAGGCTTGCTGACGAATGGCCTCCTCGTCGAGTTCCACAAGCGGTCGGCGCCGGACGGCGGCGGTCACCACCTTTCGGCGAGGCATCTTGAACGGCATGGAGCGCCCAGGCATTGTTTCGCCATAGCCGAGGGTCCGCGCATAATGCCAGCCGGCGATGGCCCCGGCGAAATGCGCCAGGTAGGCCACGGGCGCCCCGCCACCGGCCAGCCAGGACGGCAGGGCGTTCAGCAGATCGAGCAGGCCAAGCGCCAGGTTGAACACCAGCAGCACACGGGCGAGCGTCCACAACCGGAAGCGCACGGGCACGATGAACATGACCAACAGATAGATCTCCTCCTCTGGCATCGCGACCGCATAGGCGAGCAGCAGGCCCATGATCGAGGCCGAGGCACCGAGGAGGTAGGCATCCCCCTGGCTGGTCAGGCTGGCGGTCGTGAGCTGCAGGGCGGCGCCGGCCAGTCCGGAAAGAATGTAGATCAGGGTGAAATGACGAGGGCCGTAAAGATCCTGCACCCGGCGGCCCGCAAACCAGAGCATGATCATGTTCAACAGGATGTGGCCGACACTGCCATGCACAAACATGTAGGTGAACGGAGTCCAGACCTTGCCCTCGGTCAGAGCCTTGATGCTGACTCCTCCCTCAGGCAGAAACTCCCTGCCGGGCCTGTTTTCCGCCAGGAGCACCCACTGGACGAAAAAGACCCCGATGTTCGCCCAGAAAAACCACTGAAAGGCCTGAACGCGCCTCAGCCGGTCCATCAGAGAAGGCTGTTCTTCACGCATGTAATCGCGTTCGTAGAGAGACATGACAGCGTGGATTTTAAAAGCAGCCCACACCGCACGCGAGGGCTTTTTTATCCTCAATGCGCAGGTTTGTGGCAAGATTGAGCAAAGAATGCAGCGGCGGTGGACGTCTTTGACTGCGCCCATGAAGAAACTCCTCCTCGCCTCCCTCCTCCTTGCCTCGGGTCTTGTCCAGGCTGAAACCACCGTTACCCTGAACGGCGTGCACAACTGCTGCAAAAGCTGCACCAATGGCATCGTCAAGGCCGCCGCCGACATCAAAGATGTGACAGTAACGGCCGAAGGCAAGACAGTCACCGTCACCGCCAAGTCCAAGGCCAACGCCAAAAAGGCTGTCGAAGCCATCATGGCGGCCGGTTACTACGGCACCAGCGACGACGCAGAAAAGGCCTCCGTCGGAGCCTCCGCTTCCACCTCCAAAAAACTGACGGAAGCGACCGTCAACGGCGCCCACCTCTGCTGCCAGAAGTGCGCCAACGCCATGGCGGACGCCGTCAAGTCCGTGCCCGGCGTGACCGAGCACACGGTGGCTTCCAAGGCCAGCAGCTTCACGGTCAAGGGTGAATTCACCGAGGCCGACCTGATCGCCGCCATGAACAAGGCGGGATTCCACGGCACGGTGAAGTGATTCACCCAGTCTGGAACCATCCAGATGATTGATTTGAGGGCGGCTGGTTTCCAGCCGCCCTTTCATTTTCATCAGACAAGACGTCCAGTCACATACTGCTCCGTGAGCTTCTGCCTCGGGTTGCCGAAGATGGTCATGGTGTCATCGCATTCCACCACCCGGCCCTTGTAAAAGAACGCCGTCTTGTCGGCGATGCGCTTGGCCTGCTCCATGTTGTGGGTGACGATGACAAAGGTGAACTGACCGCGAAGCTGGGCGATGAGGTCCTCGATGCGGGCGGTGGCGATCGGGTCCAGCGCAGCGCAGGGTTCGTCCATGAGCAGGACACGGGGCTCCAGGGCCACGGCCCGGGCGATGCACAGGCGCTGCTGCTGGCCGCCGCTGAGGCCTGTGGCAGGTTCATGCAGGCGGTCCTTCACCTCGTCCCAGAGGGCGGAGAGCTTCAGGCTGCGCTCGGCCGCCTCTTCGAGCTTTTCCTTGTCATTCACCCCGGCGACCCGCAGCCCGTAGACGGCGTTCTCAAAGATGCTGCGGGGAAACGGATTGTACTTCTGAAACACCATGCCGATGTTCCGGCGCAGGCTGATCACATCGACCTCCGGTGCGTAGATGTCCACGCCATCGACCAGGATCCTGCCGCTGACGACACGGGCGATGTCCACGAGGTCGTTGATGCGGTTGATGGAGCGCAGCAGCGTGCTTTTTCCGCAGCCGGACGGGCCGATCAAAGCCGTGATGTCCTGACGGTGCAGGTCCAGGTCGACATCGAAGAGCACCTGGTGGTCGCCGTAGGCATAGTTGAACTTCTCCACCTGGATGAAGCGGGCGTCGGGGATGGCGGCGGTTGGGTCGGACATGGGCGGGACGCAGGAAAAAGCACAGGCCGGGCACCTTGACCAAGGCAGATTTCAGGCAATCTCATTTCATGAGCGCCGCCGGGTCACGGGCCGTTCGGATCAAAAGGTGCCGCGCAAGTAGCTTTCGGTCAGCTTTTCCTTCGGCTGGTCGAACATCTGGTCCGTCGGGCTGAACTCGACCAGCCTGCCAAGGTGCAGGAAGGCGGTGAAATCACTCACCCTGACAGCCTGCTGCATGTTGTGGGTCACAATGATCACCGTGTAGTCGCAGGCGAGCTGATGGATCAGCTCCTCGATTTTCAAGGTGGCGATGGGATCGAGTGCCGAACAGGGTTCGTCCATGAGCAGGACGTCCGGCTGCGTGGCGATGGCCCGGGCGATGCAGAGGCGCTGCTGCTGGCCCCCGCTGAGGCCGAGGGCATGGGCCTGCAACCTGTCCTTCAGCTCATCCCAGAGGGCGGCCTGCTTCAAGGCCCGTTCCACGGCCTCGTTGAGAACTTCCATGTCGTCCTCACCATGGACACGCAGCCCGTAGGCCACGTTTTCGAAGATGCTTTTCGGGAAGGGATTGCTCTTCTGAAAGACCATGCCCACCTGCCGGCGGAGCTGGGTGAGATCGACATCCGGGTCATGGATGTTCTTGCCCTTCACCAGCACGGCGCCCTTGACGATCCTGGCCCCGACGACACGGTCGTTCATGCGGTTGATGCACCTCAGGAGGGTGCTTTTGCCGCAGCCTGACGGACCGATCAGAGCGGTGACACGACGCTTTTCGACGGCGATGTTGATGTCATGGAGCGCCACCTTGCCGCCGTAGGCGAAGTCCATGTCCTTGACTTCAACAACTGGAGGCCAGGCTTGTGTGGCGGTTGCGGTGGACATTGGAAAGCAGTTCTGAATCTTCGGGGGCGATGCCTTACAACCGGCGCTCACGCACTTCAGCGGTGATTTCCTCAACAAACTGGGCCACGGGCCTCACACCAAGGTCACCCTTCTTGCTGTGACGGACAGCCACGCTCTGGGCAGCGGCCTCCTTTTCACCAAGAACCAGCATGTAGGGCACCTTGTCGAGCTGGGCGTTCCGGATCTTGGCGCCGATCTTGTCGGCATCGTTGTTCAAGGTCACACGCAGGCCGGCGGCCTTGAGCTGGGCGAAGATCTCCTGGGCGAAGGCGTCCACCTTTTCGCTGATGGTCAGCACACGCACCTGCTCCGGGGCGAGCCAGGTCGGGAAATGCCCCGCAAAGTGCTCGATCAGCACACCGGTGAAGCGCTCCATGCTGCCAAAGGGTGCGCGGTGGATCATCACCGGGCGGTGCGGCTTGTTGTCGGCGCCGGTGTAGCTGAGGTCAAAGCGGATCGGCAGCTGATAGTCCACCTGCACGGTGCCGAGCTGCCATTCACGGCCGATGACGTCCTTGATGACGAAGTCGATCTTCGGCCCGTAGAAGGCGGCCTCGCCCGGTTCTTCACTGAAAGGCACGCCCAGGGTCTTGGCGGCCTCACGGCAAGCGGCCTCTGCACGGTCCCACTGATCAGGGCTGCCGGTGTACTTGTTGCTGTCAGGATCACGCAGCCCGACCCGGACACGGTAGTCGGACATGCCCAGGGTGTTGAGCACGACCTTGACCAGGGAAAGGCAGCCAAGGACTTCATCCGCCACCTGGTCCTCGGTGCAGAACAGGTGGGCGTCATCCTGGGTGAAACCGCGGACACGGGTCATGCCGTTCAGCTCGCCGGACTGCTCCCAGCGATAGACGGTACCGAATTCAGCCAGGCGCACCGGCAGGTCACGGTAGCTGCGCGGCTGGCTGGCGAAAATCTTGATGTGATGCGGGCAGTTCATCGGCTTGAGCAGGAAGCCGTCGAGCAGCTTCTCGGCGTCCATGATGCGCTCGGGACCGATCATCTGGCGGCCGGTGCGCTCGTTCATCTGCGCGGCAAACTGGGCCGAGCAGGCGTCGATGCGGGAGGTCATTTCGGCGCACGAACAGCCTTCGCTGGCGATCTGCTCGAGCTGATCCGGCTCCATGATCGCCGGGAACTGGGCGTCCTTGTAGTAAGGGAAATGGCCGCTGGTCTTGTAGAGGGCCAGCTTGCCGATGTGCGGGGTGAAGACCTGGCTGTAGCCCTGCTTGCGCAATTCCTCGCTGATGAAGGTCTGCAGCTCCTGGCGCAGGGTGGCGCCGTTAGGCGTCCAGAGGATCAGGCCCTGGCCGACGTCCTCGTCGATGTGGAAGAGCTTCAATTCCTTGCCGAGGCGGCGGTGATCGCGCTTCTTGGCCTCCTCCAGGCGGACAAAGTAGGCATCCAGCTCCTCCCGGCTTTCAAAGGCGGTTCCATACAGGCGCTGAAGCTGCCCCTTGCTCTCATCACCCATGTAGAAGGAGCTGGAGACCGAGGTCAGCTTGACGTTTTTGCACTTGCTGGTGTAGCCGACGTGAGGGCCGGCACAAAGGTCGATGAAGTCGCCGTTCTGGAAGCAGGAGATCTCCTCGCCCTCGGGAATCTTGTCGATGAGGTCCAGCTTGAAACGGCTTTCATTGCCAGGACGTTCGCCAAGCCCACCGAGCCGGCCGCTTTTCGCCAGGGCGACAGCCTCCTCGCGGCTGATGACCTTTTTCTCAAAGCGCTGATTTTCCTTGGCGATCTTCTTCATCTCAGCCTCGATTTTCTCGAAGTCATCCGGCGTGATGCGGTGCTTCATGTCGAAGTCGTAGTAGAAGCCGTTTTCCACGGGCGGCCCATAGGCGAACTGGGCGTCGGGCCAGAGACGCAGGATCGCCGTGGCCATGACGTGGGCACAGGAGTGGCGCAGGCGCTCGATGTCGGACATCTGGGCGCGTTCTTCGAGGGTCTTGCGTTCGGTGGACATGGGAAAGGGGCGCGGAGTTTGGCGCGGGATGGCCCGAGCGCAAGCCGTCCGATGATCCACCTGAAATGTTAGGTGGGGCTCACCCCTCCGGCGCCACTTCCTTTTTGGCAAATTTGCCCTTGGGTTTCGACGGAGCCTTGGGGCGGGGTTCACGGGGAGGAAACTCCCAGCCCAGCAGGCGTTTCTCCCCTGGCTTGCAGAGCAGGTAGGTGCTGAACGGTCTGCCCTTCTTCGAGATCATGCCTTCGATCAGGTCGGTCTTGCCTTCCGTGAAGAACTTGATGGCGTTGGCGACGCTGATCTCCTTCTGGCAGAGCTGACGCGGCAGCTTGGCGTTGCAGGCCTTCGAATCCTTGGCCGCGACATCGCAGATGTAGTTCGTCGGTGTTTCGAAAATCCTCCCGTCGCGCTTTTTCTTGGCGCAGACCGGGCAGGCGCAAAGCGCGATGGCGTTGTCAAAGTCGACAGGAGGAGGCGCGTCAGGGTCGTTGCTGCCGCTGGGGAACACGAAGGAGACCTTGCCGTTGTCCTTGATCTCCAGACCGGCGCTGAATTCCTTGCCCAGACGGCTGCGGAAGCCCTCCATGGGGGGCAGGAACTTCTTCTCCAAAAGCTCACGCACCTGGCCTTCGCTCAGCTCCAGGCCCGCGATGACCTTGAAGACACGCACGTTGCAGTCGTCGTTTTTGCAGGCGTAGTAATCCTCGGTCTGCTTGAAGCCGCGATGACCGCAGGTGCCGCAGACGGCGTCGAGATCAGGATACACACGCTCCTTGGCCGCCTTCTGGTAGGCACGGGTCTTTCCCACCACGTCCGAGGTCAGGGACCGGATGTCGCGCATGAAGCTGCCGCGATCGAGCTGGTGGTGCTCCATCTGGCGGAGCTTATGCTCCCACTGGCCGGTGAGCTCGGGCGAACTCAGCGCCTCGATGCCGATCTCGCTGATCTGGTCGATCAAGGCGAGGCCCTTGGTGGTGACGGCAATGTCACGGCCGACGCGTTCGATGTACTTGTCACTGATGAGCCCTTCGATGATGGCCGCACGAGTGGCCGGAGTGCCCAGCCCTCGGTCGCTCATCGCCTCGGCCAGTTCTTCATCCTCGACCAGCTTGCCTGCGGTCTCCATGGTGCGGAGCAGCGTGGCTTCGTTAAAACGCGCCGGCGGCTTGGTCTGAAGCTCCTCCACCTTGGCGTCAATCGTGGAGGCGGTGTCCCCGTCCCTGGCCTGCACCAGCAGCTTGGCCTGCTCCTGCCCTTCACCAGCGGCCTCCTCGGCGGCCTTTTTACCATAAACCGCCAGCCAGCCGGGCTCCATCAGCACCTTGCCGACGCTGCGGAAGGCGTCTTCGGCGACACGGGTGATGCGGGTGGTTTCCTCAAACTCCGCCGGAGGGAAGAACACCGCCACAAAGCGACGGGCGACCATGTCAAAAAGCTTCTGCTCGGCCTCAGGCAGCTCCTTGGGAGGAATCTGTCCGGTCGGAATGATGGCAAAGTGGTCGCTGACCTTCGAGGTGTCGAACACACGCCTGGTCGGACGCACCCACTTGTTGTCGAGCGCCGTGGCGGCATGCCGGCCCAGGTCCGAGGGCAGTGCATCGTGCTTGCGGTCGTCATGGGAGGCAAAGGTCTTCAGCGTCGATGTAACCGTGCCCAGGTAATCCTCGGGCAGGTAGCGCGAATCGGTTCTTGGATAGGTCAGAACCTTGTACTTCTCATAGAGGGCCTGGGCGATCTGGAGGGTGCGGCGGGCGGAGAATCCAAAGCGGTTGCTGGCCTCGCGCTGAAGGCTGGTGAGGTCGTAAAGCAGCGGGACCACCTGCTTCACCGGCTTAGTGACCTGCTCGATCCTGCCGGGACGACCGGTGCAGCGGGCGACGATGGCTTCGGCCTGCGCCCGGTCCCACAGGCGCTCGGCCTTCCGGTGCTCGTCCTGCTCGTCCTTAACGAACTTTTCGTTGAGCCAGCGGCCCTCGTAACGGCCGGCGGAGACCTCGAAAAGCGCATGCACCTCATAATAAGTGCGGCTGACGAAGGACTGAATCTCACGCTCACGCTTGGCCAGGATGGTGAGGGTCGGCGTCTGCACGCGCCCGGCCGGGGTCAGGCGGAAGCCGCCATGACGGGAGTTGAGGGCGGTCAGTGCGCGGGTGGCGTTGATGCCGACCAGCCAGTCGGACTCGCTCCTGCACTTCGCGGCATCTGCGAGCGGCTGCATCTCGTTGTCCGTGCGCAGCTTCTTGAAGGCCTCAAGGATCGCCCCCTGAGTCATCGACTGCATCCAGAGTCGCTGCACAGGCTTCCTCACCCCGGCGGCCTCGATGATGTAACGGAAGATCAGCTCCCCCTCGCGCCCGGCGTCACAGGCATTGACGAGCTGGGTCACATCCTTGCGGTTCATGAGGCGCTTCAGCAGCTTGAACCGGTCCTCGCTGTCCTGGATCGGGCGCAGCTCAAACTCCCCGGGCATGATCGGCAGGTGCGTCCAGCCCCAGCCGATCTTCTTGCCGTTCACCTCCGGCATGGCGAGCTCGATCAGGTGGCCGACGGCGCTGGAAATGACGTGGGTTTCGTTTTCATACCAATCCTTTTCCTTCTTGAAGGCGGTCATGCCGGGGGCCTTCGCCAGCGCTCGGGCAAGGTCGGCGGCGACACTGGGCTTCTCGGCAATGATAAGGGTCTTGGACATGAGCAGAGGAACGAGCGGAGGAGGGAAAAGGGGGCCATCTAGGGCATCCAATCACCCCTGATGTCAAACATTTCAGAAAAAGGCGGACCCGAGTTGGTGATCGCGGCAGCCTTGGAAGGTGCGGCCAGCGAAGCGTTCAAATCAAGCCATGCTTGCATCATGACCGGACCTTGATGATGTCCGCCCATGATGCCCGATGGATTCTGGGAAAGCGACGCGGCCCATGTCGCGATCAATCCTCATCAACCCGCCGATTCAGCGGGCCTGGAGGCCTTTGCCAGTTCGATGGGCCTGCAGCGGATCTGCTTCTTCCAGACCTCCGGCAGCGAAGGGTTTCCCAAATGGGTGGCCCTCTCCAAGGAAGCCTTCCTCATCTCCGCAAGAGCGGTGAACGAACACTTTCACGTGACACGCACCGACCGCTGGATGATCGCCCTGCCGCTGCATCACGTCGGCGGCTTTTCGATCCTGGCCCGCGCGCATCTCTCGGGGGCAACAGTCACCTATTCAGGCCCGCCCTGGTCTCCTGAAGATTTCGTCCGCCGCATCCTGCTTGAGAGCGCCACCCTGGTCTCCATGGTTCCCACCCAGGTGCATGACCTCGTTCAGAAAAAACTCGCCTGTCCTGCCTGCTTGCGCGTGGCCATCGTTGGAGGCGGTGGCATGTCCCGCGAGCTTGCCGAAGCGGCACGACTCCTCGGCTGGCCGGTTTACCAGAGCTATGGCATGACCGAGGCCGCCTCACAGGTCGCCACCCAGCCCCTGGAGGATGACCTTCCCACAGGGTGCCTGGAAATCCTGCCCCACTGGCAGACAAGCCAGGATGCGTCCGGGCGCCTGGTCATCCGCAGTCCGGCCCTCGCGAAGGGCTATGTCCTGCGCAGCAAGCCAGGAGAGTGGACCTGGCAGCCCCTGGGGAGTGAGCTTGTCACCCGGGACCTGGTACATCTGGGAGAACATCATGGCCGGCGCTGGCTGGAGTTCGCCGGACGTGAGTCAGGGTTCGTCAAAATCCTGGGTGAACTGGTTCATCTGGCACCTCTGCAGGCCAGGCTCGACGCCCTGGCCCTGAAGCATGGGGTCAGCCCTCCACCGGTTGTGGCCAGCCTGCCGGACGCGCGTCGCGAAAGCCGACTGGTGCTGGTGGCGGAAAACTCCGCAGGGGCCGCTTTGCTGGCCCCTTTCAATGCCGGGTGCCCGCCGCTTCATCAGCTTGCCGAGTGTGTCCGCCTGCCTGCCATCCCGCGCTCAGCGCTGGGAAAGGTGAATTCCGGGGGGCTAAGGGAGATGCTGATTTCGGGCCAAGTGTGACCAAAAAATCACCCATCTATTTGCTTGCCGTGGGAGGGTAGGACGGAGTAAACATCTGTCCGCGACCACCTGTGACAGGGTTAGGATAAGCAGCATCTCAGGTGCGTTCCCGGTATTCCGAAGGATGAACCTGCTCTGCAAGTCCCGGCCTGAAGCAGAGTCCCGAACTTCAAGCGAACTATGAATACCAAGATGTACGTGGGGAACCTCCCCTTCAAAGCAAGCGCCCAGGAAATCACCGACCTGTTCAGCCAGTATGGCGGCGTCACCGATGTTTTCCTTCCGATCGACCGTGAGAGCGGTCGTCCGCGTGGGTTTGCATTTGTCAGCATGGACACCCCCGAAGCGATGCAGGCGGCAATTGCCGGCCTGAATGGCAAGGATTTCGGCGGACGCCTGCTCGCAATCAATGAAGCACGTCCGCGCGAAGAGCGCCCAGGTGGCTTTGGCGGCGGCGGTGGTGGTGGCCGTGGAGGTTACGGTGGTGGCGGCGGCGGCGGTGGCCGTGGTGGCTACGGCGGTGGTGGCGGCGGCGGCGGCGGCCGTGGTGGCTACGGCGGCGGTGGTGGCGGCGGCGGCAAGAAGTGGGAACGCGATGACCGTCGTGGCAAGAGCGGCTTCGGAGAAGGCGAAGAGCGCTGGTAATCAACCTCAACAACCTAACAAACTTCTAAGGCGGAACCTCAGCGGGTTCCGCCTTTTCTCTGGGGCAGCCCCCATGCATTTTCATCTCAGCTGCACCGACCTTAGAGCAATTTAAATAATACTATAACCACAAGAGGCAAACCAACCCATGGCGTCTTTGGCTGTGACTTTGGAGAACGCAATGCTGATGGCTTCACCTAGTTGCTCGGGGGTTCGTGCCTCCAAACT
>JBIJBP010000182.1:0-8094 GCA_044345155.1 Prosthecobacter sp.
ATCAGCAACCGGAGCGGGGACGTGGATCCGCAGGCGGGGCGGGTGACGCTGGGAGCCCCGACGCCTTAAGGCAAGGGAAGGATGGCGGGGCGGGTCCCATCCCGAGGGACCTGAGCCGATCAAGAGAAGGAAGCAACCAACTCAAGACGACAGCAGCGGCCTGTGGAGAACCCACAGGCCGTATGCTTTGATGGGGGAAAGGGGCGGGTGCCTGAATTTCCGTCCAATCCCCTTCAGCATGTCGTTTGGATTGTCGCGGCAGCGCCGGAGCGCGGAGTTCCGACTCCGCAGCAAGGCGGTTCGGCCGCACGGCTGCGAAGCATCCCGCTCGCTTCGTTAGCAAGATGAAGGGACCGGGAGCCTCCGATGAGGACGGGTGCGTGTTCCAGACATTTCCTGCGCTCGGGCCAGCTGCGGATTTGGAAATCCGCGCCCCAGGATCCCGCAACCGCATGCAGCCTCGAGGATCGCGGCAGCGCCGGAGCGCGGAGTTCCGACTCCGCAGCAAGGTGGTTCAGCCACACCGCAGCGAAGCATCCCGCTCACTTGGTTAGCAAGATGAGAAGGGACCGGGAGCCTCCGATGAGGATGGGTGTCTGTGCCAGACATCCCGTGCGCTCGTGCCAGCTGCGGATTTGGAAATCCGCGCCCCAGGATCCCGCAACCGCATGCAGCCTCGAGGATCGCGGCAGCGCCGGAGCGCGGAGTTCCGACTCCGCAGCAAGGCGGTTCAGCCACACTGCTTCGAAGCATCCCGCTCGCTTCGTTAGCAAGATGAAGGGACCGGGAGCCTCCGATGAGAACGGGTGCCTGTACCAGACATTTCCTGCGCTCGGGCCAGCTGCGGATTTGGAAATCCGCGCCCCGCAATCCCCTATGCCGCCTCGAGGATCGCGGCAGCGCCGGAGCGCGGAGTTCCGACTCCGCAGCAAGGTGGTTCGGCCGCACACCGTCGAAAGTTTTCTGCACCTTAACCAACGAGATGAAGGGACCTGGAACCTCCGAACAAATCGGGTGCCTATGCCGGACATTTCCTGCGCTCGGGCCAGCTGCGGATTTGGAAATCCGCGCCCCGTCCGATCTTTGGGCCGTCCCGGTTGTCGCGGCAGCGTCGGAGCGCGGAGTTCCGACTCCGCAGCAAGGCGGTTCGGCCGCACGGCTTCGAAGCATCCCGCTCACTTCGTTAGCAAGATGAAGTGATCGGGCGCCTTCGATGGGCTCGCGGTTGCGCGCGCCCACGCTGCGCTCTTTGCCAGGCAGCTTGCGGGCGTAAAACCTGGCCCCCAGCAGGCCAAAGACGGCATCCTTGTCGGCAGCGCTCAGCAGGGTGCTGTGAACATGCCGCCCGGCAATGTTCTGCGCACCTTGGGTGATCGAGCCGAGCCCCTCAAGCGTGTTACGAATGTTGAAGTTGCACGCCGTTGTGTCCTGGATGGCCAGCAGGACACGAGAGCCGCACTGCTGAGCACGACGCAGCACCGCCCGTCCTGTCGGTGGGCATCGAAGATGAGCGTGTCGGCAAGCTCCTCCACATCGAGCAGCCGTTAGAAGGCCTTGGCCTCGGCCACACTGCGGGAGCATTGAGGGATGGATTTGCCTGGAGAGTTGAGCATTTGATTGAAGACCTTGACCATGCGCCGGTTGCTGTGCGCGTCGCCCGGCTGGATGGTGCCTGGCTCGTCCGCCGCCCACTGATCGTTGGATTGAAGGTCATGCGAAAAGGAAGGCAGCCTGCGGGTGCAGGAAGTGGACACCCGCACGAAGCTAGCCTTCACCACCAGAGTAAAACCTCTATCTTCAACTTTGTGGGTAAAGGTCAGGTTCCGATTCCGCAATATCGCGAACGCAGGTGTGGCGATAGCAGATCCTCTCATGTTCTTCGAACCTCACGCCAGTCCTTTGGGGTGCAGCAGACGCCAGGAAGGTTTGATGCGCACCCCCGAACCACCGTGCTGCGGATTTGCAAACCCGCGCTGAGGTGCCTGTCAGGCCTCCTTCTTCAGCGTCTGCTCCAGGCTGGCGCGGCAGGCCTCGAACTCCTCCTCTCCCAGGCGGCGGGGAACGGTCATGGGAGGTTCAAAGATCACCCTGACTGTCGAGAAGGGCAGGGGAAGGAGGAACTGGTCCCAGGTCCTGAAACGCAGCGCCCGGGAGTAAAGCACGCGCACCGGAACGATGGTGCCGCCGGTGAGCTGGGCGAGCTTGATGATGCCGGGCTGGATCTGGTAGATCGGACCGCGCGGCCCGTCCGGCGTGATGCCGACATCACGTCCTTCGTTGACCTTCTCCGCCAGCATGATCAGGGCGCCCAGGCCTTTCTGCGGCTTCGAGCTGGAGCCGCGCGCGGCTTCAAAGCCGAACTGGGCGCAGGCGTCGGCGATGATCTGGCCGTCGCCGCTCGGGCTGCTGAGGATGGCGCCCGGGATGTGGGCGAACCACTGCTCATGAACATAAGGAATGACAAACATCCGGTTATGCCAGAAGGCCCAGATCCAGCCGCGGCGGCCGGTGTCGAAGGCCCCGGCCCTGTCCTCCACCTCGAAGCGCAGGGTCGCTCCGACGCCCCGGATGAGCCAGGAGACGATCCTTCCCAGGTTCTTGATGCGTATCTTGGCCATGCTCTTCTGCGTCGGTCGGGCTCGGTGGTTTCAGGAGGCGGCGGTTTCGGCGCATTCAGGACACTGGCCGTAGAACTCCAGCTCATGGTAGATCCTCTTGAAGCCGGAGTTTCTGGCGATGGTCTTCTCCAGGGTCTGCACGGGGCAGGCGATGTCCAGCCGCTCGATGCGGCCGCAGTCGTTGCAGATGAGGTAGTCGTGGTGCTCACCTGGCAGGTTGATGATGTAGTAGGCGGCACGGTCATGAAGGCCGAGGCGGCGGATGAGGCCGTGCTGCTCCAGCTTGACCAGCAGCCGGTAGACCGTGGCGCGGTCGGCTTCGCTGACGAGGTCCTCGGACTCGGCGATGTCACCCAGGGTGAGCGGCTGGCAGGCATGAATCAGGATGGAAAGGACGTCACTGAGGGCCTTGGTGCGCCTCAGCCCGGCATCACGGGCACGCTCCAGCGATTCGGCCAGGAGCCTTCCCGGCTCCGGCCTGCGGCACCCTTCGTGGTGGTGGTGATGATGTTTGCCCATGACAGTTTGACGAGCCGCAAACTGGACGGCATCGCCTGCTTGTCGACGGGTGATTTGCAGCCCCGGGCCCGGCCGGGTCAGTCGCCGTAGTTAAAGGGGTCGCTGTACCTGGAGTCTGTCGCCAGGTTCGGGTCCGTCAGCGTCCTCAGGAAGGCGACCAGGGCGGCCTTCTGGGCGGTGGTGAGGTTGAGGCGGCGGACGCCTCCGCCCTGGTTCTGTGGAAGGCGGAGCGGGGGAGAGAGGTTGGGGTGGTCGACCACGCCTGAATTGTAGTGCTCGACCACCTGTTCAAGCGTCGTGAAGCGTCCGTCATGCATGTAGGGCGCGGTGAGCTCGATGTTGCGCAGCGAGGGAACCTTGAAGCGCCCTTCGTCCTGGACCAGGCCGGTGATGTCCCCGATGCCCTTGTCGATGTAGGGATTTTCCAAACCATTGTTGGTTGGGGCGGCGCCGCCGGGGACGAAGTTGTCGGTGCCGTGGCAGGCGCCGCAGTTGCCGACGACGCTGAAGAAGATGTTTCTGCCCTGGTTTTCCTGAGGGGTGAAGTTGGCGAAGCCCTGGGCCACTCCGGCGTCATACTTGGACTGGGTGGAGACGATGGAGCGCACGAACTGGGCAAGCGCCCTGGAGATGCGTGCCGAGGTGACCTCCGGAGTGCCGAACACACGGTTGAAAAGGTCGGTGTAGAAGGGCTCCGCGTTCAGGCGGGCCTCGAGGGCGGCCAGGGTCATGCCCATCTCGACCTCGTTTTGAATGGGCTGCAGAACCTGGTCCTCCAGGGTGGCGGCGCGTTCATCCCAGAAGAAGGAGCGCCGAAGGTACCAGCGGGCATGGGCGAGGCCCATGGAGTTGCGTCCCGTCAGGCCACCCTCGAAGCCGACGCTGAAGGTGCGCGGATCGGAGAAGCCGTGGGCCTGCTGATGGCAGGAGGAGCAGGAGACGGTCTGGTTCAGGGACAGGCGCTTGTCATAAAACAGCACCCGCCCCAGCTCCGCCCCCTCATTGGTCGTGGGGTTCCCGGCCGGGGTGTTGTCCTGGGCTGCGATGGGGTTCACGGAAAACGCCTCCGGCAGCGTGGGGCTGGCGTAGTTGGGCGTGGTGGACGGCAGAAGCAGGGCCGTGGCCGTGGTGCTGGTCAGGGGCTGCGAGGCGGAGTCATAGACAAACCGGTAGAACTGCCCCGCCGGCATTCCGTCCAGGCTGACATTCCGGCGGAAGCGGCCGTTGTGCAGCTTGAACGTCTCCAGGTTTGTCCAGAGGGTGAGGTTGGAAGAGCCCTGCAGGACCCACACATGGTTGCCCGGCTCGGCGATGTCGAGCGAGAGGCTGGCACCATGGTTGATGATGGCGGTTTCAGTGCCTTCCGGAAGCTGGGCCGGAAGCTGAAGCTCAAGAATGACCGGGAGGAGCAGGAGCTTTTTCATGGGAGATGGCGCCGAGGCTTCCCCCGCCCGGTTAAGGCATTATGTGTCCTGAACATCCTTTTTGTTAATGTTCTGTAAAGAAGCCGGCCGCCCTCCGCTGCTGAAAGGGTTGAAATGCCCCGGCAAACCTGCCATCAACAGCTTCCTTCCTCCCATGTCATCTCCAGGCACCCTTCTCGTCACCGGCGGCGCCGGCTACATCGGCTCACACACGGTCAGGCACCTGCTTGAGCAGGGTGAGAAGATCGTCGTGCTCGACAACCTTGTGTTCGGCCACCGCGAGGCGCTGCCACGGGACCGTGTCAGCTTTGTGCAGGGGGACATGGCCGACGGTGCGCTGCTGGAGCGGCTTTTTGAGGAGCACCGGCCCGAGGCGGTGCTGCACTTCGCCGCCTTCGCCTTTGTCGGAGAGTCGGTCACGGATCCGCTGAAGTACTACCGCAACAACCTTGCCGCTCCCCTGGTGCTCCTGGAGGCCATGCAGCGTCATGGCTGCAGGCGCTTCATCTTCTCCTCCACCTGCGCCACCTACGGCAATCCGGTGAAGGTGCCGATGAATGAAGATCACCCGCAGGCACCCGTGAACCCCTATGGCGCCTCGAAGTGGATGCTGGAGCGCGTGCTGAGGGACTGCGATCATGCCTGGGGGCTGAAGAGCGTCTTCCTGCGCTACTTCAACGCCAGCGGCAGCGATCCTTCGGGCGAGATCGGCGAGGATCATGAGCCGGAGACCCACCTGATCCCCCGGATCCTCATGGCGGCGACGGGCGAGATTCCGGAGATCAGCGTCTTCGGCACGGACTACCCGACGCCGGACGGCACCTGCATCCGCGACTACATCCATGTCTGCGACCTGGCCTCCGCTCATGCGAAGGCCCTGGGCTACCTGCGCCAGGGTGGTGAGACGGCGCCGGTCAACCTCGGCACGGGCCGAGGCTTCAGCGTGAAGGAGATCCTGCAGACGGCCGAGGCCGTCACCGGCCGCAGGATTCCGGTGACCTATGGTCCGCGGCGCGCCGGGGATCCTCCCGAGCTGATCTGCGAGCCCTCCAGGGCGAAGTCGTTGTTAGGCTGGGAGGCTCAGTTCAAGGATCCGCGCAGCCACATCGAGCACGCCTGGCGCTGGATGACGGGGCCGGGCGGCGGACGTTATCCCAGGGGCTGAGCCCGTGGCGGCGAACAAAACCGCCTCCGCGGAGCGTAGCTGGAGGATGTCACCACGCTTTTGGTTCGTCCTTTCCGTCCTTGCCGGTTTTCTCAGCGCCGCCCCGCCTCCGGGGGCGACGCCGCTTTCGCCTCCGGCTCCGGTGAAATCTGTCGCGCCGCAGCTGCAGGCCTCTTGGAAGGCCGGGGCTGCCACGCTGAAGGTGACGCCGCAGAAGATGCTCTGGATGGCGGGTTATGCCGCGCGCAAGAAGCCTGCGGAGGGGAAGGTGCAGGATCTTTTCGCCAAGGCCCTGGCCCTGGAGGACGGGCAGGGTGGCAGGCTTGTGTTTGTGACGCTTGACCTCATCGGCGTGCCGCAGGCCCTGAGGCGGGAGGTGGCGGGGCGGGTTCAGGCGAAGTTCAGGCTGCCGTCCGCGCATCTGGTGATGAACGCATCACACACCCACAGCGGCCCCGTTCTGCGCACCGCAGCGCTGACGGAGCAGGAGAAGGACAATCCGAAGGCGCGTGACGCCTGGGACTACACGCAGAAGCTGCAGGCGGACCTGGTGGAGCTGGTTGGCAGGGCTCTGGAGGATCTGAAGCCGGCGCGGCTGACCTGGAACAAGGCGCGCTGCGGCTTTGCGATGAACCGACGGCGTGACTACTCGCTGCCGCCGGGACACCCGAATGCCAGCCGCGTGCCCAATCCGGACGGGCCCGTGGACCACGAGGTGCCGGCCCTGCGCGTGGAGGCTCCCGACGGCGCCCTGCGTGCCGCCCTTTTTGGTTATGCCTGCCACAACACCAGCCTCGGCTTCCACAACTGGTGCGGTGACTACGCGGGCTTTGCCCAGCAGTATCTTGAGGAATTCCGCCCCGGCTTCACGGCCCTCTTCATGATGGGTTGTGGCGCCGACCAGAACCCCTATCCGAGGCGCAGCGACGTCGTTCCCGGCGTCACTGACCTGGAACTGGCGATGCAGCACGGGCGTGCTCTTTCCAACGCCGTGGAGATGGCGCTGACCGTCAATCCGCGACCCGTCTCCGGTCCCGTGCGTGCCGCGTATGAGGAGATCAAGCTCAGCTATGCCAGGAAGGGCCGCGAGGACCATGACTACCCGGTCCAGGTGATCAAGCTGGGTGACGACCTCACCTTCATCACCCTCGGCAGCGAGGTCGTGGTGGATTATTCACTGCGCTTCAAGCGTGAGCTTGCCGGAACCGCAGGCGTCTGGGTGGCAGGTTATTCCAATGATTACACCGGGTATGTCCCGAGCCTGCGGGTGCTCAAGGAAGGCGGATACGAAGCCGCAGCCGGCTGGGCGGAGGATGTTGAGGACAGGATCGTGAAAAAGGTCCACGAACTCCACGGCCGGCTGTCCCGCTGAAGGCCGACTTATTTCGAAAATTAGGAATTTCGGGCGTCAGGAGTTGCTTGCGGGAGTTGAGAGTGACGCTGAGGGCGGCGCGATGCATTTCGACGCCTTTCTTTGTGAAACTCTTCTGGCCTGCGGACCGGCGGCGAAGGTGTTTCGAGGGGTGGAGGTTGTCACCGGCAGGAAGGTCCGGATCAAGGTGCTGCTGCCTGATTCTGAAGCCACGCACTCCCTGGACCGGGAGCGGCTGCAGCTGCTCGTGCCTGCGCTGCTTCAAATCCGGCATCCCCAGGTTTCGGGCTTCATCACACTGCTGCCCGACGAGGAGGATTTTGCCCTGGTGCATGAATTTGTGCCGGGCATGAGCGGGCCGTGGGTTCCTCATCTGCGCAGGCTGGCCCAGGCGGACTTGCTGGCGCTGGCGGTGCAGCTGCTTCAGGCGGTTCACCTGGGTGAGCTGGCCCGCTTCCCTCATGGTGATCTGAAGCCTTCGAACCTCATCATTGCCGATCATCCGGCGGGCGGGCATTTTCTTCAGGTTCAGGACTGGGGGTTGTCACTGACCAGGCTCGTCCCTGCTCCTGAGACGCTGCGGTTCGCTGCTCCCGAGCGTCTCGAAGGGGCTGCACCTTCGGTGGCGGCGGATCTGTTCACGGCGGCGGCGAGCCTGCTTTACCTGGCCACGGGAGCCATTCCCACAAGTGAGTGCGGCACGCAGGCTGAGACGCTGCAGGCCTGGCGTCAATTTGACCTGCACGGCAGCATGAAATCCCTGCGGCCTGACCTGGATGGTGCCGTGGTGGACTGGCTTGGCTGGCTGCTTCAACACGATCCCGCAGGACGACCTTCGACATCACGTCACGCGCTCGACGTCCTGCTGCGAATCGTGCATCGAGGAGGGGGGGTGCATGCCGCCGCGCCGCCGGCCTGTTCCGCCCCGGCGGCTGCGGCTCCAAGGCAGCAGGTCAACGCGGTCCCATCACCTCGGCCGCCGCAGGTCCGGCCCGT
>JBIJBP010000008.1:0-70340 GCA_044345155.1 Prosthecobacter sp.
GGGCGTTGGCGGCGGCGGATGAACGGGTGGCGCGAACAGGGCGGCGGGGTGGGTTGGACACCCGCACGAAGATAGCCACGGCAAGCAGCGTACAACCTCTATCTCCTGACTTGTGGGTAAAGCTCAGCGGCTGCTGGCGCACGCCATCTCTTCCGATCCCATGACTGCGGGAAAGCGCGAAGCGGACGCACAAGCCCTGTCTTGAAGAGCGTTTAAGCCGCATGAGCGCGCGAATTCTTCTCCTGGCCGTTCTGGGGTCCGGCTGCCTTCGTCATCTGGACGCGGCCGAGGTGGAGCCCCAGCCCTTTCTCGCCGCCGCCCAGCGGCTCATCGAGGCGACGAACTTCCTGGGCACGCCGTTTACCCAAGAGGAGGTCGCCACCCTCAAGGCGGCGATTGCCAGGAACGATGCCGAGGGTGTCGCCAAGGCACGCGCCGTGCTGGATGACCATGCCTTGTTTCACGTCACGATCACTCCGGAGCAGCGGGTGAAGGTGGAACGCGGCATGGCCCCGGCGGTGCTGGATGAGGCGGGCTGGCGGCAATATTTGGTACGGGTGGAAAACGAGGCCGGGGTCACCGCCCGGCTTGCGGTGGCGAGTCCGCAGGCCAGGGAGGCCTATGTGAAGGGTTCGCCGCCCGTGGCCCCGCATGCGCAGCCGAAGGATCCGGGCGAACCGGCGCTCTCGGCGCGCTGGCTGGACCTGGAGATGTTTGAATCCCCGCCCATGCCGCCGACCCTGAGCGGCCTGAGCCTGGAATACCGCGTGGTGCAGCTTTACAGCCGAGATGCGGGCAAACGCGACGCCACCTTCAGCTTCGACACCGGCCAGGGCACCCAGGATCTCGGCTTCCGCAACGAGACCAGCGTGCTGTTTGACTGCCGGCCTGCACGGCAGGTGCGGCTCGCGATCACCGATGAAACCGGAAAACCCTGCATCGCCGAGCTGCTCATCAAGGACCTGGCCGGACGTGTTTATCCCTCGCAGATCAAGCGCCAGGCGCCGGACTTCTTTTTTCATCCGCAGATCTACCGGGGTGATGGTGAAACCCTGAAGCTGCCCGACGGCACCTATGACGTGGTGTTTCGCCGCGGGCCGGAGTCGCTGCCTGAAACACGTCGCGTCAGGGTTTCTGGCGAGGACAAGGACGGCCTGTGGAGCTTCCAGGTGAGGCGCTGGATTGATCCATCCCGGCTTGGCTGGTGGAGCGGCGACCATCATATCCATGCCGCCGGCTGCGCGCATTATTCCGTGCCGTCGCAGGGTGTGCATGCGCCGGACATGGCGCGTCACTGCCAGGGCGAGGATCTCAAGGTCGGCGCGAACCTGACCTGGGGGCCGTGCTTCGACTATCAGAAGCAGTTCTTCACCGGCACCGAGGACAAGGAGTCGCGCTTCCCCTTCCTGCTGCGCTACGACGTGGAGGTGAGCGGCTTCGGCTCGCACAGGAGCGGGCATCTCTGCCTGCTGAAGCTGAAGGAGCAGATGTATCCCGGCGGCGACAGCACCGCGCACTGGCCGACACTCTGCCTGAACACACTGAAGTGGGCGAAAAAGCAGGGAGCGCTCTGCGGTCCGGCGCACAGCGGCTGGGGCCTGCAGCCGCTCGCGGAAAGCGATCCGGCAAGGAGTCAGCCCTACAAGTTAGGCCTGCCCAGCGCCACCGACGAGCTGCCGAACCACATTGTGCCTGCCTTCAACGGCATTGGTGCCTGCGAGTACATCGTCGATGTCACGCACGAGGTCGAGGGACCGGACGGCAGGCCGGTGCCGGCGGTGGACTTCCTCAGCATGGTGGACACGCCGCACACCTGGGAGCTGAACATCTGGTATCACACCCTCAACGCCGGCTTCCGCACGCGCATCAGCGGCGAGACCGACTTCCCCTGCATCTACGGAGAACGCGTGGGCTTGGGCCGCGCCTATGTGAAGCTGGACGGCCGCCTCAGCTACGACGCCTGGTGCGAGGGCATCCGGGCAGGTCGCGCCTATGTCAGCGACGGCAAGAGCCACCTCATGGACTTCACGGCAGACGGCCTGGAAGTCGGCACCCATGGCAGCGAGCTGCGGCTGGCGAAACCATCCACGGTGAAGGTCGGCGTCAAGGCCGCCGCCCTGCTGGACGTGCAGCCGCATCCGGAGATTCAAAACGCACCCGCGGGCCAGAAGCCGTTCTGGGACCTTGAGCGCGCCCGCATCGGCGGCAGCCGTGAAGTGCCGGTGGAACTGCTCATCAATGGTTATTCTGTACAAAAGCGGAACCTTGTGGCTGACGGCACGCTGCACGACCTCGTGTTTGACGTGCCGGTGGAGCGAAGCTGCTGGCTGGCCCTGCGCATCCGCGCCAGTTCGCACACGAACCCGGTCTTTGTCCTCGTGAACGACAGGCCCATCCGCGACAAACGCAGCCTCGAATGGTGCCTGCAGAGCGTCGATCAATGCTGGTCCCAGAAGCAGGCCCTCATTGATCCGAGGGAGCAGCAGGACGCCATCGCCGCCTATGAGCACGCCAGGCAAGTGTACCGGCGGCGGCTGGCGGAGTGAGGAACGGCAGCCGCCTTGTCATCCAGCCGGCAGAAGCCGGGCGGCGGCCTGGCGGGCGATGGTCAGGAGGCGTTCCTTTTCATCCGGGCTGAACTCGTAGGGAGTCATCTTGCCGATGCCGAGGGTGCCGCAGAGGCGGCTGCCGTCCATCATCGGCACGGCGAGGCTGCCCTGGACATTGGTCTGGCGGGCGCCGGGCTTGGCGACGCCGCTGGTGTCCGTCTGCAGGTTGCAAAGTTCGACAGGCTCCTGACGCTCCGCCGCCGCTCCGGCGATGCCCTTGCCGACGGGGATGGACTGGATGATGGGCATGAGCTGGGACGGGATGGCCTGGGCGGCCACCAGCTTCAGGTGCCGGTCAGCCGGGTCGAGCCGGTGCAGCGTTCCGGTGGAGCAGTCAAAATCCTGGATGACCTGCTGGAGGAACTGGTTCCACTCAGATTCGTCGCGTGCCTGGAGGGTCGGGGAGTTCATGGCGGAAATCGTGTTTGTCGGAAAAGGTCGGGGGCGCTATTCTGGCGGGAATTCTCCTCCTCACCATGAAAAACCGCGCCGCCATTCTTGGCCTTTCGTGGCTTCTGCTTGCCACCTCTTCATTCGCCAATCCCGCCATGCAGCGGGTGGTCGGCCGCACGATTTATCACCCCGACAAGTCCCGCACGGAATCGCTCAGCAACCCTGAAACCCGTGAGCTGACCGAGACGACCTACAGCCCGGACAACGTCGTCACGGTGCGCAAGGTCTTCCTGCTCAATGAAAAGGGCGAGCCCCTCCAGGGCAATGTCTATGACGGCCGGGGCAACCTGGTGGCGCGCTGCCAGAGCCTCTACGATGACCTGGGCCGGCGGAAGGAGGACCGCCTGATCAACCTCAACGGCGAGGTCTTTCAGCAGGTGCTGCATGAATACGGAGCGGACGGCAAGGCTCTGAAGCCCAAGGTGATCAACCTGAATGTCGCGACGCCCAGCATCAAACCCGCGCCCATTGACTTCACGCAGCAGCCTGGAGCAGTCGCCCCGACCCCTGTGGACGCCTCGGGCTCCTCGCGCTTTGCACCCATGCAGATTCCCACGGAGGGGATCAAGGAGGTCGCTCCCGTCACACCACCGAGCGATGAGAAGCCGAAGACGAACTTTTTCAAAAGGCTTTTCCAGAAGAAGGAAAAGTAAGCGGGTTCAGCCCGGCCCCGCCAGGGTCAGTACTTCCTGGCCGACACGCAGGGCGGCGTCCGGCACGCTGATGGGCAGCATTCTTTCGCGCATCTGCCGGGCCAGCCGGGCGTCATGCTGCAGCAGCTGCGCCACCGCCGTGCCAGTTTCCTGCGGCGTGGTGCTGCGCAGGGCGCAATGCCTGCTGAGCAGATAGTCCGCATTGCCCTCCTCCTGACCGGGCACGACATAGTCAATCACCGGTGGAATCCGCGCCGCCATGACTTCATGAAGGATGGCTCCGCCCGCCTTGCAGATGACCAGGGTGTGGCTGCGCAGCAGGTCGGGGATCCGGCGCGTCCAGCCGATGATCTCCACGCACCCGGCGGGCAGGGAGTCAGTGAAGCGGCGCAGCACATGATAAAGCCGCGAATGATGCTTGCCGACCGGAAGAGTGAGACGGACACCGGCGACAAGATGCGGGCGCAGGGCCTCCAACGTGGCGGCGACATGGCCGGCGGGGGTCGAGGGCAGGTAAAGGATGCTGCGGCCCGGAACCGGGGCCGGGGCAGGATCCACAAACTGCAGGCTCACGGGAAAACCAGTGATGCGCACCTTTTCCCGGGCGGCTCCCATGCGGCCGACCACCTCCCAGGTCTCCTCATCAGCCACGCAGTAGAGGTCGCTGGGATCCTTGAGCCAGATGGGATGAACGCTGGTGGAGTCCGTGATGACCGTCACCAGGGGTGGTGTGGGCGCCTGTCGACGCAGGGCGGCGAGCAGTCCGGCATAAAGAGGATAGGTGCTGACGATCAGGCGCGGGCGGGCGGTTTCGAGACACCGCTGCAGGGCCTGGGTAAGCGGGCGCAGCCACGGATCCCTGCCGGCGTCCAGGTCGCCTTTTTCCAGCAGCTTGTAAACCGCCCGCCAGGCTCCGGGCAGATGGGTGATGGCCACCTGGTAGAGACTTTTCAGGACATCGGCCAGACGTGGCAGCGTTTCGGAAATCAGGTCGGACACAACCACCTCTTCGCCCGGGGACAGGCGGCGCAGGGCCACTGCCACCGAGGCGGCGGCAGTGTTGTGGCCATCTCCAAAGCCGGCGGTTAAAACAAGGATCACAGGCCCCATCGCTGGCAGGGCGGCGGTGAAACTCAAATAAAAACAGAACTCTGTCACACGGTCTCGCCGCGCCGGAAGTCCGGCATGAGCCGGACCGGCGTGGTGCTGGTGCGTCCGGTCTGGGCAAGTTCCAGCACCAGCCTGGCGAGGCGGCGGGCAAACTTCGCCGGATCCGCCGCATAGCGGGCCACCTTCGGCACGACATGATCGAGATAGGCGTCGTCATCGCGCGACACCACGGCGGCGTCCTGCGGCAGGCGTCTGCCCAGCCTCAGCAGGTGGGTGACCACGGTCAGCGTGTGCATCGAGCGGGCGACCAGGAAGGCCGTGGGGGCGTCACGTCGAGACAGGGCCTCATCCAGGCAGCGGCAGAGCTGGGCCGCACCCTGCTGATGCCGCAGCACCTGCGGCGCGGCCTGGCCTCCAGCCAGCGCTTCGCGGAAACCGTGCTCGCTTTCCACATCGCCCCCATGCTCCGAATCCGGCAGCAGCAGGGCGATCCTGCGGTGGCCCTTTCGTGCCAGCATCGCCGCCGCATGGCGGCAGGTCGCGCGGTAGTCGATGTCCACGGAGGGAAGCCGCACGTCCCCCGCGCAGGAGCCGGCCACGACTGCCGGGACGTCCTGTCCGGCAAACCCATGTTGCATCAACGGGGTCGAGCGGAAGAGCACCCAGGCCGCGGCCGGCGCCCGCTGAGTGAGCTTTTTCAGCGCCGCCGCAGGTCTGGATGAAAAGCAGGCAGGGGCGATGTGCAGGTCCAGCTGGTAGCCCGCCTCCCCCAGCAGCTCGCGCAGGGCGTCCAGCCAGAAAAGCACGAAGGGCGGCATCATCTGCGCCGGGACCGGTGAAAGCAGGCCGATGGTTCGGGCCAGCCGCACAGGCGGTTCCTTCAGGCCTCCGGCAAGCACCCGCCGACGCTTGTTCTCGACACGGCTGACCATCCCTTCCTTCTCCAGGCGGAGCAGCACGGCTCGAAGGGTCGGGCGGCTGATGCGCAGCCGTGCGCAAAGCGCGCGCTCGGAAGGCAGCACATCCGTCCATTCGCCACGACGCAGGGCCTCGCGCAGGAAGTCCGTGCTGTGGGTGATGAGCGAGGGGAGGAGCGGAACGGCCTGCATGACATCTTCATGCTACCGGTGGTCAACGGCTTTGACCATGGAGAAAAGGGAGGGCCGCACCGTTATCCATCCCGCCATGAACCTGCGTTCCATCCTCCGCCTCTGCGCCCTCCTTTCCAGCGCCGCGCTGCCCGCCGCGGAACCCTTTCTGGAAAAGCAGGATCTCTTCATCACCGGCGAGGACCCGGCCTACAAGCTCTATCACATCCCCGGCATCGTCGTGACCGCGAAAGGCACCGTGCTGGCCTGGTGCGAGGCACGCAAGCGTGCCGCCGGGGTCAGCGACTGGGATGACATCCGCATCCTGCTGCGCCGGAGCACCGATGACGGGAAAACCTGGAGCGCCCCGCGCAGCATCGCAATGGTGGACGGACCGAAGGCCAAAAACCCCTTCGCCATGCGCATGAAGAACGTCGATCCCAACGACGTGACCTACAACAACCCCATGCTCATCGCCGGGCGTGACGGCACCGTGCACATGCTGTTCTGCCTGGAATACATGCGGGTCTTCTATCAGCGCAGCGAGGACGACGGCCTCAGCTTCAGCCGCCCGGTGGAGATCACCGCCGCCTTTGACGCCTTCAAAAAGGACTACGCCTGGAAGGTGCTCGCCACCGGTCCCAACCACAGCATCCAGCTGCGCAGCGGCCGCCTCGTCGTGCCCATCTGGCTTTCGACCGGTGAAGGCGGCAACGCCCACCGTCCCAGTGTCACCGCCACGATTTACAGTGATGATGATGGCAGGACCTGGAAGGCCGGTGACATCGCCGTGCCCTGCACCGAGGAATGGATCAATCCGAATGAAACCGTGGCCGTGGAGCTGAATGATGGACGCGTGATGCTCAACGTGCGCAGTGAATCCAGGGCGCACCGCCGGCTTGTCACCCTCAGTCCTGACGGCGCCACCGGCTGGAGCCGCCCCGCCTTTGACGAGGCCCTGCTGGAGCCGATCTGCATGGGAGGCATCGTTCGTTATGCCCATGACGGGAAAAGCCTGATCCTCTTCTCCAACCCGCACAACCTCGACAAAGCCAAGGGCAAGGCCGAGCCCGGCAAGAACCGCGACCGGAAGAATGTCAGCGTGAAGGTCAGCCGGGACGAGGGCAGGACCTGGGCCGTCAGCAAGACCCTGGAGGCCGGGCCGAGCATGTATTCCGACATCGCCGTGACGCAGTCGGGCACCATCCTGTGCTTCTATGGCCGCAGCGGTGACGGCTCAGCGCTGGCGCACTTCGCCGGCGGCCGCCTCACCGTGGCCCGCTTCAACCTGGAATGGCTCGAGCAGTGAATATCCTCGAATGATGCGCCGATCGCTGGAACCCGGAGCTTTATCCCAGTGGCCATTTCTGGCGGCGCCGGTGTTTGGACCGCCGAAGCCGGTGATCAGCCAAGGATCGCCTCGGTCATGCGCAGCGCTTGGGCGTTGGGCCGGACATCGTGAACGCGGAAGAGGCGGGCGCCGTGCTCGCGCATGTGGGAGGTGAGGGCGACAGTGGGCCAGTCGCGGGATTCGAGCCTGTCGTCCTCCAGCAGCCGGGCGATCATGCTTTTCCGGGAGACGCCGACCAACAGTGGGCGCCCGGATTCAGCCAGCCGGGGCAGGGCGCGCAGCAGGGTCAGGTTGTGCTCCAGGGTCTTGCCGAAGCCGAAGCCGGGGTCGAGGGCGATGCGTTCGGGGGCGATGCCGAGCCGGGCGAGAAGCTGCAGGCGTTCGTCAAAGTAGGTTCGGACCTCGGCGACAACATCTTCGTACTGCGGCTGGAGCTGCATGGTCCGGGGCGTGCCGATCATGTGCATGATGACCAGGCCGGCGTTGCTGTCCGCCGCCACGCGGGACATGGCGGGGTCGCCGCGCAGGCCGGTGACGTCGTTGATGATGTCGGCCCCGGCGTCGAGGGCGGCCCGGGCGACCGAGGCCTTCATGGTGTCGATGGAAATCAGGCTGCGGGTGTTGGAGCGCAGGGCGCGGATGACGGGCAGGACGCGGCGCAGCTCCTCGTCCTCATCCACGGGCTCCGCCCCGGGCCGGGTGGATTCACCGCCGATGTCGAGGATGTCGGCCCCTTCTTCGACCAGGCGCAGGGCGTGTTCGACGGCGCGGCCGGTGTCGAGAAAGCGTCCGCCGTCGGAGAAGGAGTCCGGGGTGACGTTGACGATGCCCATGATCATGCCACGCCGGGAGAGGTCGTGGTCAGTGTCGCGGATGCGCCAGACGAGGGACATGGGCCTAATCCAGCCGAGGAGGCCGGGGAAGTAAAGCCGGGGTTGTTGCCTCCTTGACCACCTGCCAGGACCACGTGTAACTGAGAACCCCGGATGCCCCCAGACCGTCAGCTTCTCCTCCTGGCCACCGCCGCGTTTCTTGTGGCGGTGGTGCCTGCCGTGCGGGCGTTGCTGAGCGGGCAGTGGAGGACCTCGCGCCAGTGGCTGCCCATGCTGGCCGGCTTCGCCTTGCAAACCGGGGCCATCTTCCTGAGAGGCGAGACGGTGAAGCAGTGCCCGATGAAAAGCCTGTCGGACGTGCTGGTGTTCATCGCCTGGAGCGTCGTGCTGCTGTACTTCCTGGTGGGGCCTGCCTACCGGGTGTCGCTGCTGGGCATCTTCAGCGCACCGCTGGTTTCCGCTCTGCATGTCCTGGCCTTCGTGCTGCCGAACGCATTCCCGGATTACCCCGGCAAGGTGAAGATCGACCCCTATGTCGAGGTGCATGCGGCCCTGGCGCTGATCGCCTATGCCGCCTTCGCCCTGGCCTGCATCACCGGCGTGATGTACCTGCTGCAGGAACGATTCCTGAAGCAGCACCGCATTGGCGGGCTGTTTTACCAGCTGCCGCCCATCCAGGGGCTGGCGAAGGCGATCCAGCGTCTGGTGCTGCTCGGGCTGATTCTACTTAGCGCCAGCCTGGCGATCTCCTTCAAGCTCACCACCCCGATCTCGAACCCGAAGCTGGTCTTTGCCTGGGCGGTCTGGGGATTGTACGCCGTGATCGGGCTCATCATGTGGCGTCATGTGCTCTCACCGCGGCAGACGGCCTGGCTCGCGGCGGTGGGCTTTGTCATTCCGTTCATCTCCCTCTGGCTTGTGACGACGCATGGCTGACGCAGCGACCGCCAACCCCCAACTGGTCTGCCTTGGCCTGAACTACCGCACCACGCCCGTGGAGGTGCGTGAACGCGTGGCCTTCCCGGAGGCGAAGGTGCCGGAGGCCGTCCAGGAAGTGCGCTCGCTGCCCGGCTTTGAAGAAGGGGTGGTGCTCAGCACCTGCAACCGCGTCGAGCTTTACGCCACCCACTCCCACGCCGACCCGCAGGCAGCCCATGAGGCGATGGTGGACTACCTCGTGCGCCGCTTTGAACTGGCGCCCGAACAGGCGGAGGCCCTGGTGACCTACAAGCTGGACGCCGCCGAGGCCGCCCGGCACCTCTTCCGCGTGGTCAGCGGCCTCGACAGCATGGTACTGGGCGAGACGGAGATCTTCGGCCAGGTGAAGGCCGCCTACCAAAAAGCGTTGGAAGCAGGCACCACCAGCCGCGCGCTCAACAAGCTGTTCCAGCAGGCCTTCACGGTCGGCAAGAAGGTGCGCAACGACACCACCATCCAGCGCGGCTCCACCAGCGTCGGCAGCGTGGCGGTGGACCTGGCGGAAAAGGTTCACGACCTGAAAAAGTGCCGCGTCATGCTCGTCGGCGCGGGGGAGATGAGCCGCACCTGCGCCCAGAGCCTGCTCTCACGGGGCGCCCACAGCATCATCGTCTCCAACCGCAGCCATGAGCGCGCCGCCGAGATGGCGGCGGAGATGGGCGGCAGCGCCATCCGCTTCGATGAATGGGAGGCCTGCCTGCACGAGGTGGACGTGATCATCTCCAGCACCAGCGCCCCGCACTTCATCATCAAGCCCGAGCTGGTCCGTGAGGTGATGCGCCGGCGCCGCTGGGAGCCCCTGCTCATCATCGACATCGCCGTGCCGCGTGACGTGGACCCTCACGTCAATGAAATCGAGGGCGTGTACCTTTACGACATCGACGCGCTCCAGGCCATCGCTGATGAAGGCAGGCGTGAACGTGAGAAGCAGCTCGCCCTCTGCGAAAGGATCATCGAGGAGCAGCTCGCCAAGTTTGGCTTTGTCCAGGTTGCGTGACACTCCATCCTCCGCCTTGTCATGAGCGAGAAGCCGCCCTCCATGCCCGCCGTCATCGCGGAAGACATGTCGAAGCTGAAATCGCTTCTGCATGAATCCCTCCAGCCGCACCTGCCGGCCGCACAGGACATGCGCATCCTCAACCTCGCCTGCGGACGCTGTGACGAGGCGGAGACGCTGATCCAGGTGGGCGCGGACCTGACCCAGGGCGGCGGTGTGGAGATGATCGGCGCCGACATCCGCATCCGTGAAATCCGCCAGGCACGCGAAAACCACGCGCATCTGCCCGCGCAGTTTCTGATCGAGGATGCGACGAAGATCGACCAGCACAAGGAGCTTGGCGATGACTTCAACCTCGTGTTCCTGCGCCATCAGAACTTCTGGCACGGCCAGGAGCTGTGGAAGAAGATCTTTGACCAGGGCATCGCCAGGCTGAGACCGGACGGCATGCTGGTCATCACCAGCTACTTTGACGTTGAGCACCGGCTCGCCCTACGCGCCCTGGAGGCCCTCGGCATGGAGGTGGTGAGCAACCGGCGCAACAAGGCCAGCCGCTCGCTCTCCGACGCCCCGGGCAAGTCCGTGGACCGCTGGGTCGCCGTGCTCAAGCGCCGTGGAACCTAGCTGAGCCGGGGATGAGGCGGCTAGACGCCATCAAATCTCCTTTCAGTCCTTCAGCTCGATGGAGTGGTCGTAGTCTTTCAGGAAATCAAACAACAATCCCAGCATGATGTTGACGTTGATTTCACCCGACTCGTTGAAAAGCCCGCTGACGGGCTTTTTGGACCAGGATCCGTGGGTGCCTGGGCTGGCCTTGCGCCTGCGTCTGCGAGTGTTGGAGGCCTCCGGGTTCGGGGTGGTGGGGCTGGATCTTTTCAGCGAAACAGTGTTCATGTTCTTGCAAGACGGAGTGTCAGCCTGTCTGGAAATGGGCGGGCCGCATGGTGGATGCAGAAAACCATGAGCCCGTCAGTGAGCTCATGTGCCGACCACCTGTGAATCAACAATGCAGGCGGGCGCGAGGCAGGCCAGAACTCCGGAGAGTTAACCCGCCGAACGACCGGCAAGCGGACTGCCGGCAGCCCCCTGGAGGGTTAACCAAGAAAAGCACGTCATGGACGTTCCTGGCATGTTAGCGTCCATCAGACGTATTCGGACAACAAACATGTACCAGCTGGTGTTCCAACCCAACACACGATCAAGCCTGTGCGTGGACTTTGACGGACGGGTCCTGTCGGTGGGAAGAAGTGAGGACAATGACATCGTCATCGATGACCCGGCGGTTTCGGCATGCCATGCAAGGTTGTGCCTGGAGGAGGGCGCCTTGTTTGTTGTGGACCTGGGTTCCAGCAACGGCACCTGGCTGAACGGGCGGCAGGTTGGCAGGGAGAGGCTTGCACCCGGGGATGTCCTCTCCATCGCCCGCCGTGTCGAGGTGCTTGTGCTGGAGGATGATGAAAGTGAAGGATTTGTGAGGCCTGATCCCGCAGTTCTCAAGGAGCTTGCTGAAAGTGTCAGGTCCTTGTTTGTCAGAAAGGATGCCGTGGACCCGGCGAAGCCGTCATGAATGGTAGCGCCAGGCGTTACGCGTGAAAACTGGGTTAACCCAATTCGCGGGGTGAGCAGAAGCGTAACATGCCGTTTGGAGCACTATGATGATGTTATCCGAACACAAGCCCGTGGAGGCCAGGGTGAAGGGTGTTGCTTGAAACCGGCGCGCCTGCGGCCCTGGCTGAAATTCAACGCCAGTCAAAGGTCAGCAAAAGCATCTCAAACCACTGAAATAACAGCGGGCTTTTTGAACGATATAAACCTGCCCGCATGACCAAGAATAACATGAGCACTTCCATTTCTCCCATCAGAGCCGGCCTGATTGAAGATGATCCGGTCATGAGAACCTACCTGAAGTCCTTGTTAAGCCGGCAGGAGGAGGTTGAATCCATCGACGCCTGGGAAAGCGCCGAAGCGTTCTTTGCCGATAAGCGCCGTCAGGGCCTGGGATGGCTCCTGGTGGACCTGGAACTGCCTGGGGACAGCGGAGTTGACGTCATCAGGCGGATGCGTGCCGAGCAGCCGGAGACCGCATGCATCGTGCTCACAGCCTCGAGCAACCCCGAAAACGTGTTCCAGGCCATCAGGGCGGGTGCATCTGGCTACCTTGTCAAGGAAGCCGGGGCGGAAGTGCTGCTGCAGAACCTTCAGGACGCCGTCAAGGATGGCATGACGTTCAGCCCGTCTGTCGCCCGGCTGGTGGTGGATGCCTTTCTCAAGGCCGAGGCGGCCGCTCCGACAGAACCTCAGGTCAGTTCATTGGAAAAGCTCACCGAACGTGAGCGTGAGGTTCTTCAACAGATTCAACGGCTTGGAAACGCGAAGGATGTGGCGGCAAGCCTGGGGCTGAGTCATGAAACGGTGCGGGTTCATCTGAAGAAGATCTACCAGAAGCTTCATGTGGGCTCCAAAACAGCGGCCGTGGCCTTGCTGGCAAAAAGCAGGAACGGCTGACTGCCTGGCCGACTCCGGCTTTTCTGAACCGGGGTTTGTTCCTCCGCCTGTCTTGCTGAAAGCCGCTTGATTCAGCTTGGCAGGCCCTGGCTGGCGATGTTGGCCTGAAGAAGCAGTGACGCCTGGCTGACCGCCTTTTCCAGCGCTGCCAGCAGGCTCTCGTCGATGGCACCCTGTTCCTGCCGTTCAAGCGCCAGACAGGCATCAATCACTGCTTTAAGTCCGAAGACGACACTGGATCCGCGCAGTGCGTGGCCCTGCTTCTTCACCAGGGCGGCATCGCCTTCCGTCATGGCAGTCCTGATCCGCCTCAGCCTTTCCGGCGCCTCCTCGATCCAGATCCTGGCGATTTCTGACGCAGCTTCTTGGCCCACCTGGCCGGCCAGAAGCTCAAAGCCTTCGAGCCGGGCCGGTGATGCAGTCACCAGGCTTGCGGCAGTGCGTGCCAGCAGGGAGGCTAGTTCGGAAGTGTTGAAGGGCTTGGACAAATGGGCGTTCATGCCCGCCTGCAGGCTGCGATGGCGCTCCTCCTGAAGGGCGTTGGCGGTCATGGCAATGATCTGGCAAGGCGGGACGGAAGCAGTCCGTCGGGATTCGATCTCGCGAATCTGCCGGGTTGCTTCATATCCGTCCATGACGGGCATCTGACAGTCCATCAAAATGGCATCGTAATGCTCGCGGCAGAAGGCGGCGACCGCCTCCGCTCCGTTCACGGCGAGGTGGGATGTGCAGCCAAGGCCTTCCAGCAGCAGCCTGGCCAGGCGTGCATTGACGGAATTGTCCTCCACCACCAGCACATGAAGTCCCAGGTCTGCCCGGACGCAATTGTCCTGGGAGGACCTCGTGGATTCGGCTGTGACGGGACTGAGCACGGCTTCCCTGATGCGCCGTCTGCGAAGAGGGAGCCGGAGAACCTCCCAATCAGCCAGACAAGGGGATTCATCGTGACTGCACGCCATGACCAGCACCCTTCTTGCGGGTGTGGCCGGGGTCTTCAGCCAATGTCCGGCCGCTTCCTGGAGGCCGTCAAGCAGCCAGGATGCGCTGATGATCAGCACATCAGCCTCGGCGGCGCCGGAAAGAAGTCGCTCCATCACGGCATCAGGGCTGCGGAACACGGTCAGGACATGCCCCTGGCGCTCCAGGCTCTGACAGATCTGCTTCTGGATTTGAGGGGAGGCTTCGGCCACCCACAGGCGCAGTTGCATGTGAGGTGAGCCACGGCCTGCGGGCTTGGCAGCGGCTATTTGGAGCGGCAGCCGGAACCAGAACTGCGACCCTTTCCCAGGTTGGCTTTGCACGCTGATCTCACCCTCCATCCGATCCACAAGCTTCTTGCAGATCGCCAGGCCCAGGCCGGTGCCTCCGAATCGCCGGGAGTGGGAGCTGTCCAGCTGGGTGAATGGCTTGAACAACCGGTCAAGGTCTGCTGGTGACATGCCAATGCCGGTGTCCGTGACCCGGAACTCAATGGCGCCGGACGATGCACTGACATGGATGGTCACATGCCCTTCCAGGGTGAATTTCAAGGCATTGCCGACCAGGTTGAGCAGCACCTGGCGTATGCGGCCGGCATCGCCTACGAGAAGGTCAGGAATGGAGGGATCCAGAACTGCTGACAGCTCAATGCCCTTGGCCGCCGCCTCATGGGCAAGTAGCTCCACCACGCCTCCGACAACTTCGTCAGGGTCAAAAGGCTGCTCACAAAGCTCGATCTGTCCCGCCTCGATCTTGGCAAAGTCCAGGATGTCGTCGATGATGCTGACCAGCGCCGAACCGCTTTGAAGAATGGAGTCCGCCATTTCCGTCTGCCGGTCATCCAGACCTCCGGAACGAAGAAGACGGGCCATGCCGAGAATGCCGTTCATTGGCGTGCGGATCTCATGGCTGATGGTGGCCAGGAACTCGCTTTTGGCATGGCTGGCGGCTTCCGCCTTGTCCTTGGCCTGGCGCAGCTCCTCTTCGATCTGCTGGCGTCTGCGGGCTTCACGGCGCGCCACGATCATGCTGCTCATGGCCGCCAGGAAGGGGTCAAGCTCCTTGAGCATGTCCGTGTCATAACCGCCCTCGCGGTTGGCGAGGCCGACGAGGCCGACCATTTCAAGGCCGTGATGAACAGGAATTCCCAGGAACGATTTCAGCGGCGGGTGCCCTGGTGGAAGCGCTCCGGAACGTGGGTCGGCGGCGGCATCGTTGGAGATCAACACCTCCTCGGTGACCATCGCCCGGCCGAAAAGCGTGTTGAGGTTGCGAAAAACAAGCCCGGCAGGCCCCATGGACTGGAAGAGGGTCCGGGAGGGTTCATCCCAGGAGATGTCGGAAATAGCGTAGGATTGAAGGAAGGGACTGCCGCTGCTGTCGCGGAGCACTTCACCGATGAATCCAAACTCGCTTCGCGTATGCTGCACGATGATGTCCAGCATTTCGGCAAAGACGGGCACGGGGTCGGTTGCCGCGATGTACCGCTCCTGCGCAGTCCGGATCCGGTTGAGAAGATCGGCGCGCCTGCGGGACGTTTGCTGGGCCTCTTTCCGGATGTGGATGTCCATCTGCGTTCCAATCATCCGCAGGGGCCTGCCGTCCTTGGAAAATGACGCGATGCGTCCCACGTCCTGGACCCATTTCCAGGAACCATCCTTGCAGCGAAGCCGGTGTTCGCAGATGTAGTCATGCGTCTCCCCGGCAAGGCAGCGGTTCATGGCGTCCATCACAGCCGGCATGTCCTCCGGATGAACGCGTGAACTCCAGCTGTCCACATGCTGCGGCCATTCCCCCGCCTCGTATCCAAGCATCTGCTGAAGACGGTCCGTATAAAGCACGAAGCCGGACTGCACGTTCCAATCCCAGACGCCCAGCCCGTTGTTCTGCAGGGCGAAATGCCAGCGTTCCTCCATTTGATGAAGCTCCTGCTGGACGGCCACGACTTCGGTGATATCGAGCACGGTTCCCATGAGGAGTTCTGAAATGCCTTCGGCCGCAGGCAGCATTTCAGCACGGGTTCGCAGGTGTCGTGTCTCCCCGTCAGGCCGGACGATCCGATACGTCATCTGAATCGCCTCTCCTGTTTCAACGCAATGCTGGATGGCGTCCATCACCTTGGAGACATCCTCCGGGTGAATGGCCTTGCGGCAGAAATCCAGGTCAACCTTCACGCTGCCGGGTTCGTGACCGTAGATGCGGAACTTTTCATCCGACCATTCAATCTTGCCCGTACTTGTGTTGTAGCTCCAGTTACCAAGCCCGGCGATCCGCTGACCGGTCTTCATGGCCTGCTGGCTCCGGCGAAGGGCGTCCTCGGCATCGAGCCGTTCAAGCAGGAGCCCGGTCTGTGCCGAGATGTGCTGAAGCGTCTTGAGCAGGTCATCATCCGGCGGATCAAGGTGAATGCTGTAGAACTCCAGCACACCGCGAAAGACTCCCCGCACTGAAACCGGGAATCCCAGCCCGCAAAGGGCAGAAGCTTCCGTCCTTCCGCCCAGCCTGGGCAGAGGGTCCGCGACCTCAGCTTCGCCCGCCCACACGGGGCTTCCTTCCGCCCAGGCGCGACCCGGAAGCCCCTGCCCTTTTTTCAGCCTCAGACTCCACCCGGCACGGGTGGCCGCTTGGTGGGTTAAATGTGAGTCATGCCAGGCGTCCGCCAGGATCAGGCAGTCACCGGAGTCATCCACCTGCCACCAGGCCGCATGCGGCCATTCCAGCTCCGTGGCGATGTTGGCGAGAAGGGTTGGGATGACATCCGCCGGCCTGCTGGCAGTCGCCAGAACCCGGGCGGAGGCCGTTTCCAGCCGACGTCTCATCTCCTGGTGCTTTTTATCCGAGATGTCAGCCTCAAGCGCCATGAACTTCTGCACCTTTCCATCCTTGTCCGCAATCGCCTGGACTTCGATGTCCACCCAGTAGGGGCTTCCATCCTTGCGATAATTCAGGATCTCCGTGCGAAAGCCCTCCTTGCTGAGCAGGCCTGCGCGCATGCGCTCGACGGCGGCCCCGTCCGTCCGTGGTCCCTGGAGAAACGAACCAGGCTTGAGGCCCTTCACCTCGGCCAGCGTCCAGCCGGTCATTCTTTCAAAGGCGGCGTTCACCCATTCGATCTTCCCGTCGATGCTGGTAAGGATCACCGCGTTGTCCGTGCGTTCCGCCACCAGCGCGAGCTTCCTGGCTTCTGCCTCCTTTTCCTGCAGCCTGGCCTGGTTTTCCTTCAGCCTGGCGTTCATTTCGACCAGCTCGTGGTTCGCGATGCGCTGGGCCTGGACCACATGAAGAAGGTCCTGGGCGGCATCATGAGGCGCAAAGTCACCCAGATTGAGGCCCAGCCGGTCGAGATCGCCGGGAGAGCTGACCCAGGGGGCGCCCATGAACACCCCGCAGGCGGGTTCATCAAGCGCCAGCACCTGGCCGCGCAGCATCATGCCGCTACCTTCATAACGGACAAGCATCAGCGTGCCGGGATGGCTGCCCAGCCATGCTGCCTCCATTCGTCCCGTCGGCCGGACCAGGCTGAAAAAATCGCCCAGGTGACGTCCGCGGAGTTCGGTGCCGCAGGTTCGCTGCAGGGATCTTCCCACCCGGATGATCGTGGAATTTTGATCCCAGGCCAGAAGGAATGGGAACGCCTCCTCAAGCCTTCCCAGGCTGATCACGGGCTGGTGCTCAAAGGGCATGTTCGGGCGGGGTTTTCCAGGAGACGTGGAAGACATGGTGCGCGCCTCCTCCTTGATCCACCTCTTCAGCGCTGATTTGGACGGCGGTTGCGAACATTTCACCCAGGCCCTGCAGCATTCCGGTGACGAAGGGGGCGAGCCCCTTACGATGACTCCGGTAGTGCAGCTTGAGACTGCCCGGCAGGATGTCGGTGCATTCAAACTCGGGTGGTCTCAGGCCCGGATACATCATCTCGATCCTGGTGTGAAAGTTCGGCAGGTTGACCAGGAAGTCCGCCAGGGTGCGTCCGGCTGCCTTCATGAGATGCCCATACCCCTGCTGAGCCGTCTGCAGCACCCACCAGCGGCCTAACTGTTCAAGAATCCGGGCTGACGGGAGCCCGAGCACTTCGGAGGCGGCGGCAACCAGCCGGTAGGTGATTTCATCCGGGTAGGGTTCCGTGGAAACGAAGATTTCATCCTCCACCCCGGCCATTTGCCGGATCTGCAGCCATCGGGATTCCCCGAACTCATGCGTGATGAGTTCCTGGACTGCTTTGTTCACCATTCCGTTCATGATCCTGGGGTAGAGTTTCCTGAATGATAGGTTAACCCGTTTGCCGCCGGACCTGCAAGAAATCACAGCGGTCAAATTGGGTTAACTCAAATGGTTCATACCTGCACTCCGCAGCCGGCCTAATTATGAGTTAACCCTTCAACACTATTCAGAGCATCTTCCATGCTACAATTTCACTCAGCGAGCACACGAATGGTCAACACCCGTCATGCCGTCCAGGAATGCCTGGAGGCGGCGCTCGGGCCTGGAAAGCAGTGCGACCTCGTTCTTCTGCACGCCTCCATCGGGCACGACTATCACGCCATGCTGGATGAAGCCCGCCGGCTGATGCCGGGAGCCAGGGTCCTGGGCGCCTCCTGCTGCGGCATTGTCGGCACCGAAGGCGTCAGTGAATCCATGAAGGACCTGGCGATCATGGCGGTGAAGGGCAGTGAGTTCGCGGTGGCGCATGTGGACGGCATCAACGGCCGCAACTCGTATGAAAAGTCCCTGGAGCTCGCGCGGCAGCTGAAGGCACAGCAGGAGAACATCCGCATGGTGCATTTCCTGGCCTCGGGCATCGACATCGCCAATGACCGCTGCATCGCAGGCCTGGAGGCGGTGCTGGGACCTGACGTGACGATCTTTGGCGCGACTTCATCCGACAACATGAAGGGGGTCGCAAGCTACCAGATGGTGGACGACCAGGTCTTTGAACATGCCGCCTGGGCGGTCGGATACGCGGACCCCAGCCTGGAGGTGGACACCCAGGCGACGCATGGCTTCCTGGCGGTTGGAGAGCCCATGATCGTGACAAAGGCGGAGGGTTCCCGGATCATCGAACTCAACGGCAGGCCCGCCTGGGGGGAGTATGCGGCCCGGCTGGGGCTCGACCCCGAAACGGCCACCTGCGGCGACTCAATTCCCATCGGGGCTCTGGCGGAGGAGCTGCCTCAGGAGCTAGCGGAAGAGTATGGCAACCCCCACATCCTGCGGGTGGTGACCCGCCGTGAGGTGGATGGCACGATGCACTACGCGACGGAGGTTTGCGAAGGAAGCCGACTCTGGCTGACCATCAGGGATGAAGAGCGGATCTTCAAGGACCTCGAACGGATGATGCAGCAGATGACCGCCCGGTCATTAGGGCGCAGGCCTGTGGCTGTGTTCCATGCAGACTGCCTGGCACGCGGCCGCTACCTGTTCAACCGGGTCATGAAGGAGGAGCTGGTGGGCCGGATGCAGTTTCCCCTGAGCGTGGGAGGCGTGGTGCCGCCTTGGCTTGGAATGTATGGCTTTGGTGAGTTTGCCCGCCTTGGTGGAGCCAACACCTACCATAACTACACGACCGCCATTTACGCGCTGTACCGCCGTGAGGGATGTGAATAGGGGAATATGGCAGAATCTTCGGACATGGACGGTTACGACAGCCTGAAGCTCAGATACGATGCGCTTCAGAAGCACGTGACGCGCTTTTCGGTCGTCGAGCAGGAGCTGATTGACACGCGCAACAGGCTGGATGCCGAGCTGGGCCGTTTTGCGCGGATCAACGCCTTTTACTCCAAGGCGATCAACGCACCGACAGAAGTCGAGTTTGAACGCATGGTGGCGGATGCGCTCGTGGATGTGTTTGAGCTGGAGATCGGGCTGTTCTGGCGGGTGGGCCCAGACGGGCGGCTGGAGCCGGCTCCTGCCGCCTGCGCGGGTGTTCGTCAGGGACACCCGTCCATGCGGCCCCTGGGCCCCTGGATCCAGGAACACCTCCACCAGCTTGGGGGGCCTGGGTGCGTGTTCACAGGAGGGGAGCTGCGACACCAGCCGGCCGAGCTAAACTTCACGCATCTTCTGGCAGGCTGCTGCCGGGATCAGGAGGGCAGGCCGCTTGCCGTGCTTGTCACCGGCATCACCACCATGGCCGCCAGCTTTCATGAGATGATCGACAGCCAGCAGCTGCAGGTGTTCCAGGTTTTCACCAAGCAAGTGGCCGCCCTCCACGCGAATCGTGCCAAAGCCGCCATCATCCGAAGCCAGGTGCTCGCCCTTCGCCAGTCGGAGGAACGGTTGAAGCTGGCCATCGAAGGCAGCGAGGTGGGCTTCTGGGACTGGAACCTGGCCACCGGAGAGGTGGTGTATTCACCCGGATGGAAGGCCATGATCGGCTGCAGTCCTTCCGAAATTCCCGACCTGCGCGGCGAGTGGAGTGCGCGCCTTCACCCGGACGACCTCGAGCACAGCATGAAACTGATTGCCGACCACCTCGCCGGCAGGTCGGCCATGTATGAAAACCTTCACCGCCTCCGGCATAAGGACGGTCACTATGTCTGGATCATGGCCAAAGGCAGGGCCCTGCGGGATGAAAACGGCCAGGTGCACCGCTTTGTCGGCATTCACATCGACATGAGCAGGCAGAAGGCCCTCGAGCAGCGCCTTCGTGAAGCTGAGGACCTGCAGCGCAGCGCCCGAGAGCAGGCCGAGGCCGCCAGCAGGGCCAAAAGCATTTTCGTGGCCAGCATGAGCCACGAGATTCGCACCCCGATGAACGGCGTTCTTGGCATGCTTCAGCTGCTCAGGGAAACGGAGCTTTCCCCCTCCCAGGTGACGCTCGTCACCACGGCAGAACGTTCCGCCAGCGCATTGCTCGACATCATCGGGGAGATCCTGGACCTGTCCAAGGTTGAGGCCGGGAAGGTTGAACTGAAGCAGCAGGCCTTTGACCTTTGGTCCTTGCTGAACAGCATCCTGGAAATGATGCGTGTCCGGGCTGACATGAAAGGCATCGGGCTGACCCTTGAACTTGAGGGGAGGATTCCCGGCCATCTGCTGGGAGATTCCGGCCGCCTTCGCCAGGTTCTCGTCAACCTCATTGGCAATGCCATCAAGTTTACGGAGCGGGGCGGCGTCAGGCTCACCGTCATGATCGCGTCTGGACAAACAGCCGCTGGAAAGGACCAGGCAAACCTCACCTTTTCCGTCAGTGACACCGGCATCGGCATCGCCCACGATGTCCTGGAGGACATCTTCGAGCCATTCAACCAGGGACAGGTGCATCCGCAGCGGAACACCCATGGCGGCACGGGCCTTGGCCTTGCCATTTCCCGTTCGCTGGTGCGCCTGATGGGCGGTGAAATCACGGCCAGAAGCATCCAGGGACAGGGCTCGGACTTCACCTTCACCCTCAGCTTGCCGACCGTCCCGCCCGAAGCCTCGCCTGGTGATGGGAAGCCATTGGCGAAACCTGCCCATAGGCATGTCGAAGGCAGGGTTCTGGTGGTGGACGACAGCCGCACCGGACGCATGGTCGCGCGGCTGATGCTGGAATCGACGGGAGTCCGGGTGGACGAGGCGCAGGACGGCCAACAGGCCCTGGAGATGGCCGCCGAACAAGATTACAAGGCCATCTTCATGGACTGCCAGATGCCAGTCATGGATGGTTATGACTCGACACGCCAGATAAGAGCCCTCGCTGGCCCGCGCTCCAGGGTTCCCATCATCGCTCTCACGGCCAATGTTCAGGCCGAGGACGTGGCAAAATGCCTTGATTGCGGCATGAATGACTACCTTCCCAAGCCGGTGAACAAGGCGCAGCTTCTCGAAAAGCTGGTCATCTGCGCTGCATCTTCAACAGGCGGCTTCGATGCAGTGGCTTGATCAGGGCGTGATCATGGAGGCCAGCTTCAGGAATGCTTCTGAATAGTAATCACAATATTTGCAGAACTTGTCGTCACCCCTTTTTCTAAGTCTTGCGGAAAGCCTGGAAGCTTGCTCCGCATAGCCTCGAAGGCTGCATGCAGCGATCTGAAGATTAAACTCATGGGCCACTTCTTCGCTGAGCTGCGTCGTAGGTTTGGTGATTCTCATGGCAGTTTGGATGCTGGAGTGAAGGTATTTTCTGAACCCTGAATTTCAGTTGGTCAGGTTTGCCATAACTAGTGAGTTAGCTGTGACTCTTTTATTTTTTAAAATAATTCGTATTTTTTCAAAACTTTAGACGGGTTAACTCGATAATATGAACGCCTGATAGCAGATGACCGTGATAAAAGTTTGTCTCTGCGCTTCAAGATCGCTGGATCTATTCACGACAAACGGGTCGCCTCTTTTAAAAAGTATCATGATGAAGAAGGTCCAGCGCGCATCGCGATTCTGGAAGGGTTAACACATCTGAATCGGGGACTTCGCTGCCATGATCTGCATAAATTAGAGCAAATCGACAGGGAATTAATTCTGCATTTTCCAGACATTCTGATGCTCGCAACAACACCCGCCGCCTTTCAGTCAGGACAAGCACCGAATGGGGGCAGATGTGTGGATGTCATCTCATCGAGGGAAACCTACAGGCTGCGTTTTCAATGGCGGTCGGGCGCCGAAAGTGTCATCCCCATCGACCGTCTTTCCATCAGCGTCGGCAGGCATCCGTTAAACGATGTCGTTCTTAATGAGCCGTCCATTGCCGCCTTTCATGCTGAGTTTCAGGCGGTGAACAGCGGCAATGAACTACGGGTCGTGGATGTCTCCGCCGATCATCGTTTGTGGATGGGAGGAGATTCGATCCGGACGCGGCTGCTCTATGATGGCGACTCCGTACACTTTTGTGAGAACCTGCGGGTGCGGGTCGAGTGCTGCAGCCTGAGCAGCCTGCGCGTTCCCTCCTGTGTGGAACTTCTGCGGGTATCGGATGCTGCTAACTAAGCGCAGGCTTCACCGGACTTCCTTGTTCGGCCTTCAAAAGCCGGGGGGATGACGGGGCAAGAATCCGTCATGGCTGCGGCCCTGTGTACGCCATCGCGGCCCCTGGGCGGTTGAGCCTCCGCTGGTGTCCAGCCTGAGGCCGCAAAGGGTCATGAAAACATGATGACCGGGCTTCACCCAGAGCGTTATAAATCTTCCCACGCCCGGTTCACCAAATTCAGCGAACTGCTGGGAGGTAAGCGTTCTGTCGAGAAGACCCGCCTTGATCAGCACATAGGAGGCGGAGCTGGAACAGTCATAGGCAAAGTCCTCGATGCGGCGATGGCCCGCTCCCAGCACATAGGGGCTTGTCTGCAGATGATTGGCCGCGTTGACCGCGTACATGACCTGCACGGGGACCAGTCTTGAGCAGGCCGCCTGGCCGTGCACAAGGCTGATCAACGGAAGCGCCTTCGGTGTGGACGGGCTTTGTGGGCTGAAGCCAGGGCCCGCCTGCCGGGCCCTCCAGGCGGCGAGCTGGACATGATAAACACGAAGCCTTTCCTGGTATTCAGCAAGCTGCCTGGCGTAAGCGCTCCAAGGATCCGCAGCCGAGGAATGCCATGATGGCTGGGCGTGGAGACAGTCCATCCCGGAAAGCGCGAAGCTTGTCAGTGCAATAATGGTTAAGCTTGTGCCATGCACGCTGACGCTGTTAACCGCGGCATGCCAGGATGATAACCATGCAGATGAGGTAACTCATTTCTGAAGTGCGTGCAGCCTTTGGGTTAACTCATGGAACTGGCCGCAGAAGGGGCGAAACAGGGTTAACTCCTGAATTGTATGAAGACAATTCACGCCCAAAGCGAAATCAGCTGCCACGCCCATGAATGGACCAAGGCACTGGGAAAGAAGCTACTTCCGTCTCAGCCGGGCTGCTCTGCCGCGCAGCTGTCGAAGCCTCGCCCGCCGAGGCTCGCGGTACCTTTTCTGGCATCGCTGCTGGCCGTGATCCTGTCGGTGCATACCATGGCATGGGCAGGCGTCAATGATGCTCCGATGATCAACAACCCGGGCTCCCAGACAACCAACGAGGACTCCACCTACTCGTTAAACGGACGTTTCACGGTCACTGAGACAGCGCCCGCGAGCAACCTTTTGAGGGCCACGGTGTCGATCGTCACCGGTGGGGCGAACCTGGCTCTTACCAACGGCATCGTCACCGCCCCCTCGATCGTCGTTGACGGACAGATCGCGGATGTGAACCTGTTCCTTAACAGCCTGAGCATCATTCCGGCGGCGAACTGGAACGGGGCCGGTTCATTCAGGATCAGGATCACCTCGGACAGGACGAACCAGACAGTGTCCAACACGGTGACGATCGACGTGCCGTTGACGGTGTCTGCCGTGAACGATGCGCCTGTTGCAAGCGGTTCGGCGACGTTGACGGCCGTGGATGAAGATGACGCCGCCCCAGCCGGCGCCGAGGTGAGCGGCCTGTTCAGCTCCAGCTTCAGTGATTCCGCCGACAACGTCAGCGGCGGGTCGTCGGCCAACACCCTGGCTGGCGTGGCCGTGGTAGGTTACACGGTCAATGCGGCGCAGGGACAGTGGCAATACTACAACGGCAGCAGCTGGAGCAATGTCGGCAGCCGCAGCGCCGCCTCGGCCCTGCTGGTCGCTGGTTCCGGCAAACTGAGGTTCCTGCCGGCGGCCAACTGGTTTGGAACCCCCTCCACACTCAGTCTCAGGCTGGTGGACAACTCCGGTGGTGCGGTGACCTCCGGCACGGTCGTCAATGCCTCTTCCGCAGGCGGCACGACGGTTTATTCCCTTGCCACGGTGTCGCTGTCCACCTCGGTGACGGCGGTCAATGATGCGCCGGCCACTTCGGACATCACTTTGAGCGCAACCAAGAATGCGATCTCCACGTTTTCGCTGAGCTCCACGGAGGTGGACAGCGGCACCTCCACGACGATCGACGCCCTGGTCACGAGCTACAAGATCACCTCGCTTCCCAGCCACGGAACGATCAAGACCAGCTCGAATGGCTCGATCAGCGTTAATGACGTCCTTACCGTCGCCCAGGCGACAAACATGAAATACACGCCGACGACCAATTATGTCGGCAGTGACACGTTTGCCTTCCTGGCGGTGGATGCGGCGGGAGCGGAAAGCACCGCCAGCAACGTGAACATCACCGTGGCGCCTTTCAACGAGCCGCCCTCCACCTCCATGCCATCTGCCGTGACAGTGGCCGAGGACAGCACCGGCAATGTTCTTGGCAGCCCCTCCATTGCGGACAGCGACGCCGGCAGTGCCACGGTGAAGGTCACCCTGTCCGTGCTGCATGGCTCGGTGACACTGTCGGGCCTCACAGGACTGACGGACGCCGCCTCCGGTGGAGCTGCGCTCACGGCTGACACCTTTGCCAGCCAGACCTTTTACGGAACCATGTCGGCGATCAACACCGCCCTGACGGGGCTGAAATACGCGCCAACGGCCAACTACTATGGATCCGACACCCTCACCCTGGTTGTTGACGACCTTGGCAACGCCACGCCGCCGGCCAAGACGGCCACAGGCACCCAGACCATCACGGTAACCAACGTGCCAGATGCACCGGTGACAGGCGCCGCCACGCTGGCAGCCATCAACGAGGATCCGGTCGCCGTGACGGGTGCGGCCATTTCTGCCCTGCTGACGGGCTACACAGATGCTGACAGCAACAGCCTGGCGGGCATCGCCGTCAGCAGCAATGACGCGAACTCATCCACCGAGGGCGTCTGGCAGTACTCCCTGAACAACGGAGTGAGCTGGAACGCGGTCGGCACGGTGAGCACCGCCTCCGCGCTGCTGCTGCCGACCTCGGCGCGCCTTCGTTTCGTTCCAGTGGCGAACTTCTATGGCTCTCCGGCGGGCCTCGCCATTCACGCCGTGGACAACAGTGCCGGCAGGACTTTCACAAGCGCACTGAGCCGTCAGACATTGAATGTCAGCAGTGCCGGGGCGGATTATGACAGCACGGGAACGACGCTGGGAACCACCGTCAACGGGGTGAACGATGTGTTTCAGATCGTCAACGACCAGGACTATGTCGTCTCAGAGGGCGGAACGGTGGTTCTTTCTTCAAGCGTCCTGCTTATTACGGACGTCGAAGCTTCCGCCTCCCAGATTGTGTACACCATCCTGAGCTCGGGTACGGTGCTCAGCGAAGGCCTGCTCCAGAAGGACACCAGCGGCTCCGGCACCTGGTCGAACCTTGCGGCCACGAACACCTTCACCCAGGCCGACATCAACAGCGGCCGCATTCGTTATGTGCATGGAGGCGGCGAGCCTGCGGTGGCCCAGTCGGTTGCCTACACCGTGACCGACCAGGTGGCAGGCGCGGGAGGGACCACGGCGACGCGTTCCCTGGACATTCCCGTGAGCCCGGTGAATGACGCCCCGTTGGTCTATCTGCCCGGAGATGTAGTGCCTGGAACTCCGCCGGTGACGCTTGTGGGAACCGTGGAAGTTGGGACGACCCTTATCTTCAGCACGTCCAACATCACGGTGGTGGATCCGGACAACACGGCTGAGCAGCTGGTCTTCCGCATTGAAAGCCTGCCGTCCAACGGCTCCCTGCAGCTGAATGGCAATGACCTGGGAGTGAACTCGACGTTTAACTTTGCGGAGATCAAGACCAATGCCAGCTTCAGCTACACGCCGTCCGCCGGGGCTGGGACGGACAGCTTTACGGTCAGCCTGCGAGATGGTGCCGGTGGCGTCCTGGGCGCGGCGGGAGGATCGCCGTCCACGCCGCTTCAGGTGAACCTTCAGATCATTCCAAGGAACTTCTCACCCGTCATCGTTTCAGAGACCTACTCCATGCTGGAGCTTGAGCAGGACGTGGACCTTCAGCTGGACGTCAGTGACACGGAGGACACCAATGATGCAAACCTGACCATCGAGGTGGTCGAGCTGCCGGCCACCGGCGAGGCCGTGCTGAAGTTCAACGGCACCGCCATCAACTCGACAGGATTCACCTTCAACGGCAGCCAGGTGAACCTTCTGAAGATCACGCACACGTCCTCCGACCGCGTGAATCCGCCGGACGTCTCCTTCAAGTTGAAGATTACCGACCGTGGCAATCCAGTCGGCACCAACGCCAAGTCAACGACGAGCACCTTCAACCTGGAGGTGCGTGAGGTGGACGATGATCCGACGCTCACCGTGAGCAATTTCACGCTTACCGCGCAGGGCGACACTTACACGATCAACAAGGAGCCGGCCGGCACGCCTGACCTTATTCTTGACGGAAACGACGTGGACTCGGCGGATTCCAAGCTGCTCTACAGGGTCACCCGCATCCCTGCCAGCGGCTTCCTGCTTTTGAATAACAAGCCGCTGGGTGTCGGAGGCACGTTCACACAGGCCGATGTGGACACGGGCAAGTTGAAGTATCAGCACAATGGGTACGGCTCCACCTCGGACTACTTCAAGGTGACGCTGCGAGACCAGGGTTTCAACATCCGCTACAACCGCCCTGGCGGTGTGTACGCCAACACGGTCACCACGACGCTGCTGGAGAAGACGGTGAACATCACGATTCCAGCGGGTGGAGGCAGCCCTGGAGGGGGCACCACCGGGACCGTGGGTGACGGAGGCGTTGCCGTTGGCGCCTATGGCGACATTCTTTACACCAACAAGAACATCACCCTGACCACGCCGAAGGCGGACCTGCTGGCCAATGACGGTGGATGGCTTCCACTTGACATCACTGCTGTCACGATGACAGGCGGCAATGGCACCGTCAGCCTGGTGGGCAGTGACGTCGTGTTCGTGCCGACACGCGGCTTCTATGGCATCACCAGCTTCAACTACACCATCGTGGACGGCGGCGGCCGAACCTCCACAGGTTCGGTGACCGTGTATGTCTTTTATGTGGACTACCCGCCTACCATCCCGACAAACACGGGCGGCACGCCCAAGGAAGGCAGGGAGTTCGCGCTGACGCAGGCCATGCTTGAGGCCGAGGATGAGGAGCAGGCTCCGGACGAGCTTCTGTATGTGCTTGACGCTCTTCCTGACAACGGCGTGCTGTATCTGGATGCCACGCCGCTCAACAGCGTGGCGGACGCACAGATCCTGGAGACGGATGACAGCTTCACCCAGGACGACATCAACAACGGACGGGTCAAGTTCGTGCATGACGGCGGTGAGAAGTTCTCGTCAAGTTTCACCTTCCAGGTTGAAGACGGCTCCAACCCAGCCGTGCCGGATGGCTCCGTGGAGACCTTCACGTTCAACACGACTCCGGTGAATGATTCGCCAGACGTTCTGACCGTCGGCTTCTCCACCTATGAAGGGCTGTCGCAGGTGCTCGCCACCAGCAATCTTTCCGCAACGGATGCGGATGGAGTTTCTAGTGACAAGAGCACCGGTTATGCAGCGAGCAACACGCTGACCTACAGCCTGAAGTCCACCGGGCTGCCGGTGAACGGTGTGATGCAAAAGGATGTCTCAGGCACCTGGACGAACCTCGTGGCCAACGACACCTTCACCCAGGCTGATGTGGATGCCGGTCGTCTGCGCTACCTGCACAACGGCACTGAAACCAAGACCGACCTGGTGACCATCACCGTGGATGACGGCATGTCAGCCACGCCAGTCTGGTCCGCCGCCGGCACGAACCAGGCCTGGTCTGCGATTGCCTCAAGCGCCCAGGGCAACCTGCTGGTTGCGGCTGTTTCCGGGGGTCTCTACTCCTCTGTGGATGCAGGAGCCACCTGGGGTGCCTTTGCCGGTTCGCTGCCTGCGGTCAGCTGGACTGGGGTCGCCCTGAATGAAGATGGGTCAACCCTTCTGGCAGTTGCAACGGGAGAGCCCATCCGTCTCAGTGAGGACGGAGGCACGACCTGGACCACCAAGGATTCGGCGCGTTCCTGGACGGCGGTCGCGATGAGTGAAAGCGGCGGCATCATGGCCGCGGCCGTTGATGGAGGACAGATTTATGTCTCCACCGATGCAGGAGACACCTGGAGCGCCACGGGCACCAGCCAGTCATGGAACAGCCTCTCCGTCTCCAGCAACGGTTTCAAAATGGTGGCGAGCGCCGCCAACGGAAGCATCTATGTGACTGACAACGCCGGTGTCGAATGGACGGAGGCGGTGACCGCCGGCCAGCGTGACTGGAAGTCGGTGGCAATCGCCGGTGATGGCAGCCGCCTGGTGGCGGTGGCAAACAACGAGCAGGTCTTTGTTTCAGAAAACATGGGCATCAGCTGGACGCCTGAGGGCCGGGAGCGCGCCTGGCGTCATGTCAGCATCTCCGAGGACGGCATGACCGTTCTCGCGACGGCGTCTGACAACCTGTACCTTTCCAAGGATGGCGGTGAGACCTGGGCGGCGCAGGACAGCACGCGGAACTGGGGCCTGACGGCCCAGTCTGCCAATGCGGACACCCTGGTGGCCACCGTTACGTCGGGCCAGATTTACCGCGGCCCTCCTGAACAGGGGGCTTCCGTGGTGGAGGCCAGCATCCGGATCAAGGTGATCCCGGTCAATGACGACCCCCGCTTTACCGTCAATGTCGGACTGACCGTCGATGAAGGCGGCACGGGGCTTATTCCTGGCACGGTGGGGACAGGCGCTCCTGCGGTTCTCCTTCTGGGTGCTGATGAAGACAACACGGACACGCAGGTGCAGTTCCGGCTTGTCACCGCTCCTGCGCATGGATCCCTGAAGCTGGATGGTGTTGTGCTCGGTGTTGGCAGTCGCATCACGCTGGCGGAGCTGAAGGCCAACAAGCTTTCCTACACGCATGACGGGAGCGAGACGACGTCAGACAGCTTTGACGCCAAGATCTCCGACTCTGGTGGCGGTGCCGAGGAGCAGCAGACCTTTGCCATCACGATCACGCCCGAGAATGACGCGCCGGTCAACGTGGTGCCGGCCGGACTGACAGTGGTTGAACAGACAGCGACGACGATCACGGGCCTTTCCGTGCAGGATCCAGACAGCGTGGATGCAGTGACGACCCTGGTGGACTCAAACTTCGGCCCCCTGCGCGTGACCCTCAGCGCCACTGCCGGCGTTCTCAACCTGCCCCCTGCCCTGGTGGTGAGCGGCAACGGAACCTCCACCGTGGTGATTCAGGGCAAGATTGGTGCGCTGAACACCGCCCTGGCCTCGGCCACTTACACCTCGGGTGTGGTTTCCGGGGTTTCAAGCAGCGACACCATCACCATGGTCGTTGACGATCTTGGCAATTCCGGTTCAGGGGGTGCGAAATCTGACACCGACACCTTGGCCGTGACCATCGAGGGCATGAACGAAGGTCCGGTGCTTGCGGTCCCAGGAGCGCAAACCCTCAACGAAGATGGCAGCCTTGTCTTCTCAACAGCGAACAGCACCAGCCTGAGCTTCACCGACGGAGACCTTGGCTCCGCAAGCGCCAGCTTCAGCGTCAGTGTGACCCGGGGCAGTCTCACGCTGGCCGCCACCACCGGCCTGACCGGAGTTTCCGGCAATGGCACGGGCACCATCACCTTCAGCGGCAGCAGGACGAACATCCTGGCCGCCCTCAACGGACTCACCTACGCGCCGAACGCCAACTATTTCGGTTCCGACACCCTGACGGTGGTCGTGAATGACAACGGCAACTCAGGCACCTACAACACGCCACAGTCCGACACGGAAACGGTGGCCATCACGGTGAATCCTGTGAACGACCTGCCCACCGTGACTAACCTTTCCACCTCGGTTGCAGAAGACGGCACGGCCACCTTCTCCTTGTCCTCCAGTGACGTCGACAGCGGCACCTCCTCCACAACGGACGCCCGCGTGACTCATTATTACATCAAGATTTACGCCGACAACAGCCCGACGACCGCCGGGCTCTTGGGCACGATCAAGACCAGCGACAACCAGACGCTGACAGCGGCGGGTTCTGTCGCCCCTGCCAGCTATCTGGGGCTCGGCGCCGGTGAGCACGTGATCACCGTGGCCCAGGCGACCAGCATGACTTACGCGCCGCCTGCCGACTACAACTCCGCCCTCGCCGTGACAGGAACCGACTGGCGCAGCAAGTTTGAGTTCAGGGCGATTGACATCGTCAGCACCGGCCTGAGCACGGCCTCGCTGAGCACCGCGACCGCCACGGAGACCATCACGGTCAACGCCGTCAATGATGCCCCGTCCCTGGCCGGTACCAGTGACAAGGTTTACTTCACCGAAGGCGTGGGGCCGCAGGTTGTCGGAACCGCCGTCGTCCTGGATGCGGACGGCGACACGACGCTTGCCGACATGGAGCTGGTCACCCAGGGGGTGGACAACTTCAACGGAACCACGCTGACCGTGAGACGCTCCGTCGCGGCCGTCTCCGTGGACCGGTTCAGCGTCAGCAACGTCGGAAGTGTGACGGTGTCGGGAACCACGGTTTCCTTCAGCGGAACTGCAGTTGGATCCATCACGAACAACAGCAGCACAGGCACGCTGGTTGTGACCTTCAACGGCAGCGCCACCCTGGCGGCCGTGCAGGGCGTGATGCGCAGTGTCAGCTACAACAACATTGATGACGACCTCACGGGTGACATTGGAGTGCAGATGTTCTTCAACGATGACAATGTCGCCAGCGCCCAGGGCTCCGGAGGTGCGCTGTCAAGCACCGCGCTTGCCTTCACCGTCAATGTGACGAACACCAATGACGCCCCGACCCTGACCGGTGGCGCCTCCATCAGCGTCAATGAGGACAACACCTCACCTTCCGGAGCCACAGTGAACAGCCTTCTGGCGTCCAGGTTTGCTGATCTCGATCCTAGTGGAGCAGGCGCGCAATTTGTCGGCATCGCCATCACGGGCGACGCCAGCAACGCCGCCACGCAGGGCAAATGGCAGTATTCCTCCAATGGCACCGACTGGGCGGATGTGAGCTCGACTGCCGTCAGCACCACCAGCGCGCTGCTTCTGGAAAAGACCGCACAGCTGAGGTTCGTCCCCGTGGCCGATTACAACGGCCGTTTCAACCAGGGCAACATCAGCCCAGGCTCGCTGACGGCAGTGGCGATCGATGGCAGCGGCAGCCGCACCTGGTCCACGCATGCTGCCCGAAGCACGGCGGACACGGTCACCGGCTGGACGGGCAGCTCCGACATCGGAGCCGCCTCCAGCGCCGCCATCGCCGTTTCCGTCACCCAGGTGAATGATGCCCCGGTCATCAGTGACCTGGCCGATGACAGCCTCTTCACGGAAGCCTTTGGCATCAACGTGGCCGGTCCCTCGATCGTGCTGGATGACAAGACCGGGCTGCGACAGCCGGCCACCCTGAGCGATGTTGAGCTGACGGTCCGCAAGGAGACCACGTTCAACGGATCGAAGCTGGTCGTGCGTGCGGGCACTTTCGCCCAGGGCGACACGGCGCTGGATCCCAAGGATTATTTCCTGCCCCAGACGGCGGGCGGCATCGCCATCGTCGGTTCCCTGACCGAGGTCGGGCCGGGCGTCGAGGTTTTCGACAACGGCTCGGTCATTCAGTATGGCGGCGGCGTGGTCGGCACCATCACGCAGAACAGTGTGGGGACGGGCAAGCTGATCATCACCTTCAACAGCAGCGCCAACAAGGCCTCGCTGGATGAGCTGCTGCAAAACATGGCCTACTCCAACGGCGATCCCAAGCTGGCCTCCGGTACCAAACCCATCACCTTCATCTTCCATGACGGCAACGGCAACGTCGGCAACTCCCAGGGCTCTGGGGGTGAGCTGTCGGGTCATGCCACGGTGAGCATGGACATTCTCGCCCGAAACGACGCGCCCTTGTTCTCGCAGGGGGCGATGCTGACGGCGGATGAAGGCGCCACGTCGCCTGCACGCTCTTTCAGCACCCTCCTTGGCTCCTACTATTCTGATCCCGATGACATCTCGCCCAATCCGCTTGCCGCGGTCGCGCTGTCTGGTTTTGACAATGCTGGCAAGGGACACTGGCAGGTTTCCTTGAACGGAACCACCTGGAAGAACCTGGCGGATGTCGGACATGACGTTGGCGACGGAGGCATCAGTCCTTCCAACGCCCTGCTGCTGGCCACCTCGGCCCAGGTGCGCTTTGTGCCCTTTGATGAAGCCAACACGGACGCAGGCGGTGTGAAGCCGTCCATCACCGTGCATGCGGTGGAGACTGCGGTGCCAGCGGGCTCCGCCCTGATGCGCTCGCCACTGCCGACCGGCCTTGCCTATGATGGAAGCAACAACCTGATCGGCTCCGTCACGCTCACCACGGACATCACCCTGCCGGTGACTTACGACATGCATGTGGATCCGCTGGATGCCACGGCTGTTCAGGAACGCCAGGATTCCTTGTTCTCGGTGGATGGTGTTCTGGTTCAGGTGACCCTGAATCCGCTGAATGACAATCCAGTGATTGCTGGCGCCGGACTCCCCGCCACCTGGGATCCGCGGGAACGTTCACGCGCCTGGGCCTCGATCGCCTCCAGCGCCGACGGCATGAAGATCATTTCCGCCGTTGCCACCAACGGCTACATCTACACCTCAAGCGATCGAGGCACCACCTGGACCGAGCAGACGGCTTCTGGCAGCAGAAACTGGCGCGCGGTCTCCACGAGCGCCGATGGCGCTTATCTGGCGGCGGTTGCAGACAACGACCGGATCTATGTGTCCGCAGATTCCGGAGCCACCTGGTCGGCCACGGCGACGGTGAAGAACTGGACGGCCATCACCAGCAGCGCCGACGGGCGTTATCTGGCTGCCGTTGCGGACAACGACTTCATCTATGTTTCAACGGACAGCGGCGCAAGCTGGCAGGCCCGCGAGTCCTCCCGTGACTGGGTCAGCGTCACCAGCAGTGAGGATGGCTCCGTGCTTGCCGCCGCTGACAGCGGAGGAAAGATTTATGTGTCCACCAATCGTGGCAGCACCTGGACGGCGCGTGCATCAAACAGCGCCTGGACATCTGTGGCGGTCAATGGCAGCGGCACGCTCATAGTCGCCACCATGACGGGCGGACAGATCCAGGTTTCGACCGATGCAGGAGCGACCTGGACGGCGGTGGAAACCAGCCGGAACTGGACATCAGCGGCCATCAGCCGTGACGGCCGCCGGATGTTTGCCGTGGCTGACAATGAACAGATCTATCACTCCTTCGACAGCGGTGTCACCTGGCAGGCTTCCGAAACCAGCCACCCCTGGACCGACATTGCCTGCAGTGCGGATGGTTCCCGGATCATAGCGGCGGCGAGCATCGGCTTCATTTACAGAACTGCGCTTGAACGGCCGGCAGCCTTCTCAGGTGTCCTGGTCAAGAAGAGCCCGGCGGATGGTGGAGGCACCTCTTACAAGAAACTGCTGACGAGCTTCACCCTGGGTGACCTTGACACTGCGACCACCAGTGACCTTTCCAGCGAGGTGTTTGGTGCTGGAACGGTTGAAATTGCGTTCGTCACATTCGATGCCGATGACGAATTCAGCATTGAGGATGCAGGAAGCGGCACGGGCCAGATCGGCATCACGGGATCCACGGTGAAGTACGAGGGGCAGAGCTTCGGCACCTTTGCAGGAGGCCTTGGCAGCAGCCTGGTGGTGACTCTGGATCCGGAAGCGACTTATGCTCAGGTGGAAGCTCTCGTCCGTGCGTTGCGTTACCGGAGCACCTCCATGACACCGCCCATGGGCAGCAGGATCTACACGCTGACCATCTCGGACGGCGACAACACCGATGCGGATGGCGACACCGCCGGTGGCCCGGCATCGCTGGCGACCACGATCTCAGCCAAGGGATCGCTGGTCATTGCCGAGCAGTTCATTAAATTCGGCCCCCCGGGCGCCGACCCGACCCTGGGCATGCTGGACTCCTCCATCATTCCCAACACCACCACGACCCCGGTGCTCTACTCCAATGTCTGCGAAAACCGTTTTGACGTTCAGCTCTCAACCCGGAACGTGGCGGGCAACGGCTTTGTCACCATTGGCGGCGAGGCTGGCTGGCTGATCAACGGCAGCGACAACGGCTCCACCGGAACCGTGACCTTCCGCTTCTATGAACCCGGGACCAGCACGCTGAAGCCCCTCGACTTCATCTTCTTCAGCATCGAAGATGCCGAGCAGGGCGAGCAGTTTGTGGACTTCTGCTACTGGAATGCTGCGGGCGTCCAGGTTTACCCGTCCGTGACCGACGCCTCCATCTTTAGCTACAGCGACACGCCAATCACCGGTGCCGGCGTGGTTGAGAACGGAGCTCCTCTTGTCGGCAAGCTTCAGACCGGCAAATGGATGCGGGTTGACCTGAGAGGCACGCCGATCACCGGCATTCAATTTGGTTATCGGAAACGCTTCAGCGCCGCAGGGTCGGTTGTCGTGACTCACCTTGGGGGTTACCCCGTTGGCAGCACGCCCAACGCGCTTGATTTTGGCGGCAATTTCACGCCGATGATCATCAAGGCGAACGGCCAGGGACTGGGCACCCTTCCAGACTACACGGTGCAGGCGACCATGGATCCTTTGGTTACCGGCGTCATTACCCAGACTCCTGAACCAGGAACCTCCCTGGCCCTCGGAGCACACCGTGTTGCCCTGAACCTTGAGGCTTCCGATGGTCAGACTGCCTACCTGGGATTTGATGTGACCGTCATTGCCTCACAGCCGCCACGCCTGACCGTGACCAGTCCTGCCGCCGCTGCGGTTAGCTCCAAGGCGCCCTATCGTGTTCGGGGAACGATCACTGACAACGAGGGGGCTGGCATCAGCTGGGTGAAGGTGGCCCTCAACGGAGGCGCGCCGGTGACTGCGACAGTAGGAGCGCCGAACGCTTCAGGGGTTTCGGAATGGAGCCTGGACGTGACTCCGGTGGCGGGCAGCAACACGGTCGTGGTGACGGCGGAGGACAGCAACGGGGTCTCCGGCAACACGGTGAGCCGCACATTCACGTTTACCCGCCGATACGGGCTGGAGGTGGCACGCACGGCGCCTGCGGGCATCGACCTGGACACGGCGGGCACGGTGACGCTGACAGCCCTCAGCTCGACGACACTGACTCCGACGACAGCGAACGCCAACCCGCGCACCTCCGAGGTGACACCTGGCGCGGCGGTGAAGCTGACGGCGGCTCCGAAAACGGGCTATATCATCAGCCACTGGACCGGCGCCCCTGCCGGGGCGACGGTGAGCGGCGCGGTGATGAGCTTCACGATGCCTTCGGCGGACGTGTCTGGTGTCACGGCGCACTTCGTCTCGCGCAACCCGTTCCTTGCCCCGACCGGCCAGGGCAACGTGTTTTATGGGCTGATCCAGCCCGTCAACGCGGCCGACAGGAGCAATGCAACGACGGGCTTCCTCACGGGCACGCTGACCGGCACGACGGGAGCCTTCAGCGGCAGGGTGCTCGTTGCAGGTCTCAGCCAGTCGTTCTCGGCGACATTCTTCGGCGACGGCACCAGCCTGTTCACGGTGGGCACGACGAAGCTGACCACGCTGAGCTTCAGCGGCTACAGCCTGACGCTGGGCTATTCGGGCGGAGCCGTGCAGGCGGTGCTGCAGAAGTCCGGGGTGACCAGCACGGGCACGGCGCGGCGTCTGATCCACACGACGGCGAACAAGGTGCGCACGGCGCTTCTGAACACGGGGGCGACAAGCGGGTTGTACAACGTGGCGGTCACGACGAAGGTGCAGACGCCTGCGGCGGCCCTGGACACTTATCCGCAGGGTGACGGCGTGGGCACCGTGACGCTGAGCAACGTGGGCCTCGTGACGTTTGCGGGCACGCTTGCGGACGGCACGACCTACACGGCCTCCAGCGGACTCGTGAGCGGAGATGAGTCGCCGGTGTTTGCGCAGCTGGTGACGCCGGGAGCGGCGTCGACGCAGAAGGGCGGCAGCCTGGGAGGCGTGCTGGCTTTTGATGAGACGGAGGCCAACAGCGATGTGACGGCGACGGACCTGGTTTGGATCCGTCCAGCGGTGACGGAGCTGTCGGGAACGACGGTGAACGCGCGTGCGACGCAGCTTTACACCAACGGCTGGCCGTCAGGCATCGTGGTCGATGCGGTCGGTGCACTGTATGACAAGAGTGTGAAGCTGCAGGTGTCGCTGGATCTGGCCACAGTGGCGGCCGGGGTGAAGAACGCGGTGCTGGAGTTCACGGAAGGGAAACTGACTGGCACGGTCAGCCAGGACGCGATTAGGATCGTGGACAACGTGGTGGGCAAGGTGCCTGCGACGAATCCGGCGTTCACACTGACGGTGACGCCGATGACGGGGATGTTCAGCGGGACGTTCACGCCGAACTGGACGAGCGCGGCGACGGCGAAGCCTGCGTTCAGGGGAGTGATCCTGCAGAAGGGAACCTCGAAGGGTGGCTACGGCTACTTCATCAGCAACCGCACCTCGGACACCGACCCTGCATCCGGCCGCGTCACCCTCGGCAAACCCTGAAACTGAGGTTTGAAATCCTCTGCACGACGATAACCCGAGGTATTAAAAACAGCTCCTGCGTTCAGCGGCAACTGCACGCAGTGCTGTTCACCCGGTGCCCAGCCGGGTGTACCCTGTCGCTGTTCTTCCCTTCAGCTCCGCCTTCTGTCTTCTGGTCATCCTGGCCGCTCTAGCGGCCAGGATGGCTTCATATCGCGGGATATGCGCCGACCCGTGCAGGAGGATCAAGGCTGCGGATGGGTTTGAACAATGTGAACATCCAGATCGCACGCCGATGAAATGCCGACGTGAAGATGAGGCGCCTTCATTCATGAGACTTTCCGGGTGCCTTCATGGATTCAATGCGGCTCATCGTGTCATGGCCATGGCCATTCCGGTCTTCTCGCAGGGGGAAACCATGCGGCGTGTGCCTTCCAGGCGCCGGTCGGACGAGGCCCCCGCCCCGCTTTCAACGGGACTTCCCATCGGTGCCTTGAAGCGTGGCCGCGTTTTTGTCAGCCAGGTCCGGGTAAGCCTCCACGTGGAGCGGGAGAAGCGACTCGTTTTACAAATGGAAGCCTGGCTTTGCCAATAGGGTCTGCAAAAAGCCGCACGTCCGCTGCTGCGTGTCTTCCATGATCCTCCCTGGATGCCCGGCGTTTTGAGGAGATTGAGGTAATGCCTGCTGTCGAAGGGGTGATGGATTCCCTACCGCGCCCGTCAATGAACGGTGAAAGATGGGTTAACCACGCTTGCCGACATTTGAAACACCTGGAAGCTTCGTTGGTTTGAGATGTTCTGGATTAGGGCGAAGCTGGTATTTTATCCTTATTTAAACTCCGTGGAGGGCGAATGGATCATGGTGGAGAAGGGACGGAGGTTCTTTCTTGTCCTGACTTATGACCTCAGGTCCGACCATGTGACCCTTGTGGAGATCGAAAAGGACTGCATCGAGCCCGAGGAGGAGTCCGCCTACACACGCTTTACCTACAAGGGGAATAGCTTGAGGGTCGGGGGGCCGGCCGGCGCGGCGATCAGCATCGCCGAAAGGCTCGAATACCAGGAGCAGATGCCCATGTTTTCGTCATGATGTCATGACTTGCAGGCAGGCCTGAGGCCTGAGGTGTCACGAGGGGACTTGCACCGGCTCGCAGGCTGCTTCGGTGATGACATGGCAGCCAGCGGGAGATTCATCAAAGAGCCTCGCCGGTACGTTCTTCGTCACCTTGAGCAAGAGTGTTGCACCCTGGGGTGAGATGACATGCGGCCCAGGCGCCTGCTGGAAGAGCCCCGGCACAAAACCCGTTCGAAAACGCGTTGTGGAATGAAGTGCGTTGACTCCGAAGGCCGCATTGCACAGGTGTGTCTTTGGCGTGGCTCTTTCCGCTGTCAGGGCATGCATCCTGCAAGGATCGCACACCACCCTGGTGGCATGCCACCTCCGCACAGGGTTAACCAATGATTGCTCATCGTTTTCGTGCCTTCAGGCCCGAGTTGAAACGGGCCTGCAGATTCAGCAGGCAGGCATCATGAACAGGCGGCTGGAGAGGTCGTCTCCAGCCGCCAGGGGGCTTTGGATTCAGGACGCCGACTGGCTCAGCTGACGCTGATGCGGCGCGGCTGCGTGGCGGGCTTCACCGGCAGCGTGAGGGTGAGCACGCCGTCTTCAAGGGCGGCGGCCAGCCTGTCCTCGTCAACCAGGGCGTTGATGCGCAGGTGAAGCTGATAACCCTGGGCGGAAAGCTCCTGATGCAGGGGTTTCCAGGCGGGGGGTGTCTCGGCGCCGCGTTCACCGCGGATGCTCAGCACGTCGTCCTGAAACTCGATGTTCACGCCGGTCTTCGGCACGCCGGGCATGTCCACGCGGATGACAAAGGCGTCGTCCTTGCGGGCCACGGCGTAGCGGGGCTTCTGCAGGCTTTCGGAAACGCCGGCGGCAGGGGCGGCGGTGGAGGGTGAGCAGGTGGAGTTCATATTGAAAAGTAGGTTAGGAATGGCCGGGGGATCAGTTCACGGAGATGAGGCGCGGCTTGCGCTGCTCCTGCTTCGGCAGGGTGACGGTGAGGATGCCGTCCTCCAGCTTCGCGCTGATGGCGTCGTCCTGGACGCTGTCGGGCAGGGAGATGGAGCGGCTGAGGGTGAAGGTGGACTCGATGTCGCCGTCCTTGTCACGCCGTTCGGCGGAGACGCTGAGCACGCCTTCACGCACCTCGACCTTGACGCCGTCCTTCTTCACTCCCGGCACCTCGAAGCGGGCGTAGAAGTTGTCGGGGTCCTCGTGGAGGTCCAGGGCGAGCCGGCTGGCGGAGGCGGTGGTTGCGGGGAAGAAGTCCTCGAACAACTGCGCCATGGCGGGCAGTCCGGCGAAGGGCTGACGCAGCCAGGGGCCGAAGTCGGCGACACGTCCAAGGCTGAGGGATGGGGTGTAACGGGCGAGTTTCATGGTGTTTGGGTTCTGGGTTTGTCCGTTTTTGACGGATCCATGATCATGCAGGCTGCGTGCCAGGGTGACGAAGAGCCCGTGAAAACACCTTGAAATCAACGACTTGGGCAACCTACAGCCTACCCAAAAGCTTTTCAAAATTGTGCCAGCGTGGCCTTTTTGGCACCTTCATGCGCGGCTGATCCGGCACATTTTGTCACTTGCCGGGCGTGGTGCCTGAAACGGCCTCGGCCTGATCGCATCGTTTGTTTGGATAAAGCCGCCGTCCCGGGGCCGTAGATGGCACATGTCCTCGATCCTTCAGGCCTCCTCCCAGGTGCGTTGCGCCGGCCCGCTTTCACGCCGCGGCTTCATGCAGTTCGGCCTCGCCGGCATGGCGACGCTGAGCTGGCCCGCGTTGCTGAGGCTGCAGGCGGCGAACGCGCAGAAGCCGAAGGGCGAGCGCAAGTCGATCATCATGGTCTGGCTTCCGGGCGGGCAGTCGCACATCGACACCTACGATCCGAAGCCGGACGCGAGCAGCGAGTACCGCGGCCCCTTCAAGACGATCTCCACGAAGGTGCCGGGCACGATGTTCACCGAGCTGCTGCCGATGAATGCAAAGATTGCCGACAAGTTCACCGTGCTGCGCTCCATGCACCAGACGGCGGGCGGGCATCCGGCCGGCACCATGCAGATGTTTTCGGGCGACAAGGACACGCGTGACAAGCCGAAGCCGCGCCTGCCCGACTGGATGTCGGTGGCGCACTACCTGCGGGCGAAGGAAGGCGGCAGGAACAATCCCCTTCCCAACTACATCGGCGTTCCTCCCGCCTCTCCGGAGTATTCCAGCCCGGCCTATCTGGGCGACGCCTACGCGCCGTTCTCCGTCAGCGACGACCCGAACCGCCCGAGCTTCCAGGTGCCTAACATTGGATTGGAAGACGAGGCGGAGACGCGCCGCCTGAGCGACCGCATCGCGCTGCGCCGCCGACTGGACCGCATGGAGAGAGCCTTCGACCGCGAGGGAGAGCTGGGAGCGCTGGACGAGTTTGAAGCCCAGGCCGCCACGCTGCTGACCAACCCGAACACACGTGACGCCTTTGACCTGGGCAAGGAGGACGCCGCCACACGCGACCGCTACGGCCGCAACCGCTGGGGCCAGCAGCTTCTTCTCGCCAGGCGCCTGGTGGAGGCCGGGGTGGAGATCGTCACCAGCAGCCTCAGCGGCCCGCTCTGCGGCCGTGTGCAGAACTGGGACGACCATGCCGTGAACCAGCATCAGTTTGAGGTGCTGCGCTTCCGCATGCCGACCTATGACCGCGCCGTGTCCGCCCTCATCGAGGACGTCTATGCACGTGGGCTCGACAAGAAAGTGCTGGTGGTGGTCACGGGAGAGTTCGGCCGGACGCCGAAGATCAGCTTTGACCGCAGCACGGGCGCCGGGGATGCCAGCGCGCCGGCCGGCACGCTGCAGCCGGGCCGCGACCACTGGCCGCGCGCCTTCACCAACATCTGGGCCGGCGGCGGCATCCAGACCGGCGGCGTCATCGGCGCCAGCGACAAGCGCGGCGAGGACGTGGTGGAGCGCCCCTGCAACGCCAGCGACTTCCTGGCGACGATCTACCACCATCTCGGCATCGACTACTCGAAGATCACCCTCGACGACCTCAATGGCCGCCCCGTCCACATCGTGGAGAACGGCCGTGCGATCCCGGAGCTGATTTCGTAAAACAGGTTAGGCCGCCCTATTTCAGCCGCCAGCGGGCCTGGCGCAGGACGGCCAGCTTTGGTTCCGCCATGGTTTCATACCAGACGGTGAGCAGGCTGCCGTCGGCCAGTTCGACCGTGCTCGGATAGCCCAGGTCGCCGCCCTTGCCATCGCCTGAGAGGATCATGGCCTCGCTCCAGGTGCGGCCATTGTCGCTGCTGATTCGCGCCTGGTTGCCGAAGGGCGGGCGGCGGTGGCCGTAGGTCATGAGCAGGCGGTTGTCCCGCAGCCGCAGCAGGTGGGAGGGAAGGCCGAAGCAGACGGGATGCGGCTCGCTCCAGGTGCGGCCGCCGTCACGAGATTCGGTCTGCAGCGTCCAGCCGGCGTTCTCCTTGTTGTGGTTGCGGATGTGAGCGATGAGGGTGCCATCGGCCGCCTCCACGGCGTGCAGCTCGTGATAGCTGGCGACGGGATCATCCCCTTTCCGCGCCGGGATTTCCGCCAGCCAGTTCCAAGTCAGGCCGTCGTCCTTCGATTCACACACGCCGATCTTCTTGTCACCGGTCCAGAGCTGCTTGCCGGCATAGAGCAGGCGGCCGTCCTTGAGCTGGATGGGGCCGTGGGGGCTGTTGACGAGGGTGGGGATGCGGGGGGACCAGGTGAGGCCGCCGTCGGTGGAGCGCAGCACCCATTCGCCCAGCTCGGCCTTGCGGCCTGCGGCGTCGAGGCGTGCATGGGCGGCGTTCCAGCGGGCGAGCTGCTCCGGCTTCATCGCCTTGGTCTCCCATCCTTTCGGCTTGAGTTCGGCAAAGGAGGCCTGCTTCTCCAGGTAGGGCTCGTAGGCCAGGGAGGTGAAGGTGGTGACGAGCAGCGTACCCTTCGCGGTTTCCAGCACGCCGGAGTCGCGGTCATCGATGGCGCTGTCGAGCAGCACGCGGGGGAAGGTCCAGGTTTTGCCGTCATCTTTGGAGGTCATGCCGTGCACCTGGCCGAAGGGGCAGACGTGGGCTTCACGGCCGCCGGACCAGGTGACCCAGAGTTCGCCGTTGGCACGGCGGGCGAGGGTGGACCAGCCGTGGTAATATTCGGGCTGCTGGGAGATGACCTTTGTTTCCAGAACCTCGAAGGCCGGAGGTTCGGCAGCAGGGAGAAGCGAGGCGGCGAGCAGGAGGGCGGGAAGCAGCGGTCGGTGCATGAACAGGTTACGCGCACTGTGGTGAAGCTTTGCGTTGTCACGGCAGGAGACCACGCTCCTTTCCTGCTCATGGCCGCACACGCAGAAAGCTTCTCCCTCCAGACCCGGGGCAAGGGCACCTATGAAATCACGGAGCGCTGCGCCCGGGTCGTCCGTGACTCCGGCATCCGCACGGGCACGGCGACGGTGTTTGTCCAGCACACGAGCTGCAGCCTGGTGATCTTTGAAAACGCCGATCCTTCGGCGCGGACGGACCTGCATGCGTTCTTTGACCATCTGGTGCCCGAGGACACGCCCTACTTTGTCCACACCTATGAAGGGGCGGACGACATGCCCAGCCATCTGCGCATGGCCCTGACCCGCACCAGCGAGGTGATTCCGGTGGTGGACGGCCGCCTCGCGCTCGGCACCTGGCAGGGCCTCTTCCTCTTTGAGCACCGCCGCGCGCCGCACACGCGCAGCATCGTCGTCAGCGTGGTGGGAGAGTAATCCGGATTGCAGGCGCGTTGAATGCTCGGGCCCTGCCGGACCGTAGGTATGACCCGAACCCTGTCTGCCATCGTGAAGCCCGCCGCCCTCATCGCCTTCGCCAGCCTCGTCGCGCCCCTGGCCGCCGCCGACCTGGATTATTACAAGGACATCTACCCCTTCCTGAAGACGAACTGCATCTCCTGCCACAACAAGACCACCACCAAGGCGGACCTGAACATGGAGACGCCCGAGCTGATGATCAAGGGGGGCGAGTCCGGCCCGTCCATCGTGCCGGGAAAAAGCGGAGAAAGCCTGGTCGTGCTCGCCTCGCTGCACAAGCAGGACATGGAGATGCCGCCGCCTAACAACAAGTCAGGTGCCGTGGATCTCACCCCGGCCGAGGTCGCCCTGCTGAAGCAATGGATCGACCAGGGGGCGAAGGGCTCCGTGCAGCAGGAGCGCGCCGTGGTGCTCCAGGCCTTTGCCGCCAGCGTGGACCCCATCTACTGCGTCGCGATGTCGAAGGACGGCCGTTACGCGGCCTGCGGGCGCTCCAACCGCATCTACCTCTATGACCTCGCCACGCGCGAACTGGTGACGCAGTTCAGCGATCCGGCGGAGAAGAACGGCGCCGCGCACCGGGCCCTGGTGCAGTCGCTCGACTTCAGCCCTGACGGCACACACCTCGCCAGCGGCAGCTACAAGGAGGTCAAGCTGTGGCGTCTGGACACGCGCCATGGCGGCGCGCAGCTCGCCGCGGCAAAGCCGGTGGACGCCGCCCTCGTGGAGAAGCTGGCCGCCGCCGGCAAGGTCGCGGTGCTGGCCAGCGCAGCCTCCGCCGACGGCAGGCAGGTGGTCACCGCCGGCGCGGACGGCGTGTTGCGCGTCTGGGACACGGCCACTGCCAAACCAACGATGGAACTGCGTGGCACGCTCGCCGCCAGGGACCAGGCGGCCGCGCTGGAGAAGACCGTCGCCGCACAGGCGCTGGAGCAGTCGTTTCAAAAGGCCGAGATCGCCCGCATGGATGCTCAGGACAAGGCGCTCGACGTGCTGCTGGGCAAGGCGAAGGAGGCCATCACGGCGATGAGCAAGGTGCTGCCCGAGAAGCAGAAGGCCGTGCCACCCACCACCGAGGCGAAGACGGTGGCGCAAAAGGCGGTGGATGAAATCCAGGCAAAGGCCGCCGCAGCCCCCGGTGGCAAGCCTGACGCGGCTCTGGTGAAGGAACTCAAGACTGCCCAGGACAAGCTGATCACGGCCAAGATGAGCGAAGTGTCCGCGCTGGCGGCCGTGACCGCCGCCGAGAGCAATGTCAAAGATGCCGAGGATGACGTGAAGCGCATCACCGAGGCCAAGGCGAAGAACGCCCGGGACATTGCCGCGGCGACCAAAGCCGCTGAGGCGGCGAAGGCGGTGCAGGACAAGGCTGCGGCTGACCTGGCCGCGTTGAAGCAGACCCTGGCCAAGCCGGGCGCGAAACCGGTGGCGGTGGCTTTTTCCAGCGATGACCGGCGTGTGGCGGCCTGCTTTGAAGGCGGCGTGCTGCGGGTCTGGGCCACGGCCACAGGCCTGGTGATCGACGAGTCCAGCGCGCCCCAGGCGACGACCACGTTGCACCCGGCCGCGGACGGCAGCTTTGTGGTGACACAGATGGTGAGCCTGACGGCGGGCAGCCAGCCAGCCTGGACGCTGGAACGCAAGCTAGAGGGAGCCGGCCTGTTCCAGGACCGCGTCAATGCCGTGCGCTTCAGCCCCGATGGCAAAACCCTGGCCACGGGCGGCGGTGAGCTGTCACGTTCCGGCGATATTGTGCTGTTCGATGTGGCGAGCGGCAAACCCGTGAAGGCCTGGAGTGAACATCACAGCGACAGCGTGCTGTGCCTGGACTTCTCACCGGATGGAAAACGCCTCGCATCCGGGGCTGCGGACAAGATCGCCCGCATCACCGACGTCGCCACCGGCAAGGTGCTGAACACCTTTGAAGGGCACACGCATCATGTCATGGGCGTCGCCTTCCGTGCGGATGGCCGCGTGCTGGCGACGGCCGGCGCCGACGGCGTCGTGTCGTCCTGGGATCTCCTCATCGGCGAGCGGAAGAAGAAGATCGAAGGCTGGACCAAGGAGGTGACTTCATTGCAGTTCGTGGGCGCCACCAACCAGATTGTCACCTCCGCCGGCGACAACCGGGTGCGCGTGGTGACGGATGACGGCGCGGAAGTTCGCAGCATCGTCAGCCTGCCCGACTACATGCAGGCCAGCGCCAGCACGCCAAACGGCGGCCTCATCATCGCCGGCGGTGAGGACAGCCTGCTGCGCGTCTGGGATGCGAGCAACGGCAAGGAGCTGGTCGCGTTTGGCGCGAAGTAAGACGCTGCGGTTCATTTGAAGACCACGTCCACGCCCATCGCGCTTTTCGACGCGAAGCCGGGGATGAGGTCCGGCTTTCGGGCGGAGATCAGACGGTAGATCAGCGACAGGCCGTTGAGGATGACGATGTGGTCGATGACACGGTAGCCGCGCTGACGGCGCAGGAGAAACGCCGCCGCCCAGGCCAGGTAGCGCGGGTTGAGCATGAGCGGCTTGAAGTCGGTCTTGATCCGGTAGCGGGCATGCAGGCCACGCTTGGGATAACGGGCCTTGTAGGCGGCCTTGGCGGCGAGCAGACGCGCCTCGATGTCCGGGCTGTTTTCCGCAAAGTAATACTCACGGGCCAGGGCGAGCAGATGGAAGGTGTCGCGCATGTAGTGGATGTCCTCGATAGGGACACCAGCGCGCCGAGCCAGCCCGTCCATGCGGTCGAGGTTATCGAGACAACGGCGTGCGCTGCGCAGGGCGGCATCGGCATCGCGCACGAAATGGCGGAGCAGGCGGCGCAGGCTGTGGGAGACGAAGATATTGCCCCAGTAAACCTGAAGGATGGGCGGGATGCGGACGCGGCGGAAGAAGAGCTTCTGCCGCGCATATTCCTCGATGTAGAGCAGTTCGCTGACGCATTCATCGGCCAGGCGCAGCAGTTCCAGGAGCGCGTCGGCATCGCCCAGGCGGCGCTCCTGGGCAAAGGCACGCACGGCGTCCTCGGCCAGCCATCCGTCCTTCACGACACGCAGGGTCACGAAAGTGTTGAGGTCGGTCCACAGGGCCTCGGGATCCAGGAAGGCCAGCCTGCGGAAAGGCACCCAGCCGCCGGTCTGGCACCAGACCATGAAGCCGATGACGTTGTCGGCCTGGCCCAGCTCGCGGGCGTATTGTTCGTACATCCAGGCGACCGGGCTGGGGTATTCGCCGCAGCCCTCGTATTCACGCCGGGTCTGCAGTTCCACGATCTTGGGGAGCGAGGTGCGGAAGAAGTTCCGGTTCAGCGGCAGGTAGCGGAAGAAGTCGCTCTCGCCATACTTCATGGAGACGACGAGCGCCGGACTGGTCAGGCCGTCAAAGACACGGGCGAAGGTGCCGCGATGCCACATGAGGTCGCCAATGGGATAGGCACCGACGGTCCAGGTGCGGAAGATGAGTCGGCGGCCGTGCCTTTCAAAGACGGGCAGCAGCGCCTGAAGAAGGCGGCGCGCATCTTCGGCGGTCTTGATGACGAGCTGGCTGTGGAAGTCATCCTTCACATCCCTGCCGTCGGATTCGCCGATGCGGACGATGACGCCGGCGACCTCGGGAAAGTCGATGAAGAACTGGTCGAGCAGCTCCGCGAGGTAGCTGTTCACGCTCCTGCGGCGGATGCGCAGGCTTTTCAGCAGCCAGGGGGTGGCGGAGAACACGTCCATGGTCACATGCACGCGCAGCCCGGCCTGGTGCAGCACTTCAAAGCATCGTCGCATCTCGGTGCGGTAGCGGGCGATGCGGGTGCGAACCTCCGGCTCCAGGAAAGCGTGGTCGGCCAGGTGCGCCACGTCGTCGATGGAGGCGGCGTTGAAGCCCCACGACGCTGCCTGGCGGGCCAGCACGTTGAGCTCACGGCAGACGTTTTCCCACCAGGCCGCGCCCTGGCGTCCGGCATGATCCCAGGGGATCTTCGACCAGTTGATGACGCGCCGCTGATAGCCGCGGAAGAACGGCCCGATGGCGTCGATGAGGCAAAGCTGGTTCACGAGCGCGCTGCGTTGCGGCAGCAGCCCTCACACGCAATGCCGTGCTCGTGACGGATTTGTCACTTCAGCTTCCAAAGCGTCTTGTCGCTGCGGACATAGACGGCGCCGTTGCTGATCGCGGGGGTGCAGAGCAGGGTGTCCTTCAACTCCACGCTGTGGACGACCTCGCCCTCGCTGGCGGTGGTGTCCACGATTTGGAAGTCGCCGCGCTCGCTGACGATGTAGATGTATTTGCCGGCGGCCACGGGCGAGCCGCTGAAGGGGCCCTTGAGGCGCAGCTTCCAGGCCTCGTCACCGTTGGAGAGGGCGGCCTTCACCAGCACGCCCGCGCCGTTGAGGACATAGATCGAGTCGCCAAGCACCAGCGGGCTGCCGGTGCCGGGCTTGAGGCCGCTGGCGCGCCAGAGCTGGGAGACGGCACCCTTTTCAGGCACCAGGGCGGTGACGCCGTTGGAGGGCACGTAGATGGCGTCCTGGGTGACGGCGGAGCTGGGGATGGTGGCCGCTCCATCGGTGTAGTCCCATTCGACGGCGCCGGTGCGTGGGTTCACGCCGGTCAGGCCCTTGCTCGACTGCAGGGCGACCGCGCCCTTGTAAACCACGGCGCTGGTCCAGTTCGCGGCCTTGGGGCGCTCCTTCTTCCAGCGGTTTTTGCCGGTGGCCGTGTCGATGCCGACCGCGATGGACTCGCTGTCGTTCTCCGCCTGCACCACCAGCGTGTCACCGACCACCACGGGCGACGAGGACATGCCGAGGCTGTTGCTGGCGTTGGCGTAATCAAAAGTGAGTCCACGCAGCCAGAGCAGGTTGCCGGCGAGGTCGAAGGCGAAGAGGTCGTTGGAGGAGTAGATGGCGAAGATGCGCTCGCCGTCGCTGCAGGGCGTGGGCGCGGCCACGCTGGTCTTGTTGTGCGACATCGTGCGGCCGGTGGCCTTCATGACGCGTTCCCAGACCTTTCTGCCGTCGGTGGCGCTGAAGCAGAAGACGTGCAGGTTCGACTGGTCGGGGCCGCTGGAGCAGGTGACGAAGACCTTGTCTCCGACGACGACAGGGCTGCTCAGGCCACGTCCTGGCAGCTCCGCCTTCCAGTCGATGGCGACCTTCGGCCCCGGTGCCTGGGCTTCGGTGGAGACGGCGGAGGCGTTCGGTCCGCGGAACTGGAGCCAGTCGGCGGCCGGGGAGGTGCCGCACAGGACGGCTGAGGTCAAAAGGGTGAGGGGAAGCTTCATGGTGCTTGGATCGATGAATGTTATTTCGCGGCCAGGATCGCCGTGCCGGTGTCGTCGCAGAGGCGGAGCTGGAACTGCCATTCGACGGTCCAGGTCTCGGTCTGCTCGTTCTGGCAGCACTTCACCAGGATCTGGTTTTTGCCCTTCTTCAGCTTCACGGGCAGCTTGTACTGGTCGAGCTTGGAGCCGCGGTGGTATTCGTCGCGGGCGAAGATGAGCTGGCCGTTCAACCAGACCTTCCAGCCGTTCTTGCAGCCCAGGCGGATCTGGGCGTCGCGCTCCTCGGCGGAATCAAACTCGGTGTAGGCATAGCCGGTGACCTCCTTGAGCATGGTGTAGGGCTTGTTGAAGTCGATCTGTCCATACTCGTCCGTGCTGGTGAAGTCGGTCCATTTCACATCGCCGTTCTTGCCGGGATAAGTGGCGCCGAGGTCGATCTTTTCCTCAGGGGGAAAGACGGTGTCGAAGCCCTTGCGCTCGACGTTCGTGAACGGCGCGATGAGCTTCCAGCTGCGCACAAAGCCGAAGTGCGTGGGCAGGTCCACCGGGCTGCCGAGGTCCTTGAGCTTCTTGGCGAGGTCCTTGATCTGATCCTCGTCGCGGGCGCCCTTCATGGCCTGCTGGTAGGAGGCCAGGGCCGCGTCTTTTTTCCCCTGGGCGAGTGCTTCGTCGCCGGCGCTGGTGAGCCTGGCGACCGGATGGCGGCGCAGTTCGCTGCTGGGGTCTTCGAGCAGGCCGGGCGTGAGCTTTTCCGCCAGGGCGGGTTCGGCGTGCTGAAGGAGGTCGAAGGCGACGACGCGGGGGGCGGGGCTGTTTTTCGTGTCGAGAAGGAAGGCCTTCACGGCATCGACTGGCAGCTTCTTCGCCGCGACGGCCTGGTCGGCGACGACGCCGATGGCGGCGCGCAGCCAGTTTTCCGCGAGCGGGTTGGCGCCGTTCATGGCGGCGAGGATTTCCGGCAGGGCGGCAGGGTCGGCCTTGGCGATCTGCTGCCAGGCGGCGGTGGCCTTTTCATTGCCTTCGCCCTCCTTCTGCACGGCGCGCAGGTCAGCGAGGGGCTGTTCGAGGCTCGCGGCGCTGATCAGGCCGGAGGCAAAAAGAAGACCGAGAAAGACGGGGGATTTCATGCAGGAAGACGGATGCTACCCGCAAAGTACGCCGCCGGACAAGAGTCCGTTTCGGCGATTGGGAATGTGAACAGGACAGAGGGTCTGTACCTTGATGGTGCTTCTCCATCAAAACGCCCTGTCCACAGTTGGGGTCACAAGGGCGTTCGCAGGCCGATGGCCTTGGCGAGCTTCTTCTGGCGAGCATCGAAGGTGAGGAAGTCCCGGGCGGCGAGATGCCTTGCGGTGGCCACGTGCAGGATGTCGAGCGTTCGGTGACCGCCCTTCATGGCGTGGGTGCTGGACAGGAACTCCGCCATTCGCAGGACGGCGTCATGATCCGCCGGGACGATCTGCACAATGCCTGCGCTGATGTCTGATTCCCAGTCGGCGAGCATCTGGTCGGCCTCGGGCTGGCCGTAGCCCTTCTTTTTGTCCTGGGAATGCAGAAAGACCTGAAGGCGGATGGCCTGCCGGAATTCGAACTCGAGCAGCGGCGAGGCCAGGAGCGGTTCCTTCATGCGCAGGCGGTAGGCTATGGCGCTAGCGGTGTGATCCTGTCGCCGGTAGAGCGAGCAGAGAAAACTGGTGTCAGGGTAGGCGGTCATGGCTCGCCCGTTTCAAAAGCCCGCATTTCCTCCACTTCTTGAGCGCTAAACTTGCGGTCGCCCCAGATTTTCCGGATTCTAGCCTCAAAATCCGGCAGGGCGGGCTGGCGGGTGGCGGGCACGGCGCGAGGCTTCACCAGGGTGGCGATGGGCTTGTGATGCTTGGTGATCAGGATTTCCTGACCGCTGGCCAGCCAGCCCTCGATCTTCGGAAAGTCGTAGCGAAGATCACGGACGGTGGCGGTTTTCATGGCGAAAGAGTATCACAAATTTGTGATGGAATGTCCAGTCACACTTTTTAGTTGCTGAAGGCGGCGGTTTCCCGTGCGATGGGTTGAAGCAGCCCCAGCTCCTCATGCCCGCCGCCGCCCACGCCCCCACCGTCGTCATTGAGAACTTTTACCCCTGCCTTGAAGGCGGGCGTCACCCGGTCAAACGCGTTGTGGGCGAGCCCCTGGAGGTCTGGTGCGACCTGTTCACCGACGGTCATGTGGTGATGTCGGCGCTGCTGAAATGGCGGCTCGCTGGCAGCAAGCGCTGGTTTGAGGCGCCCATGAGCCCTGTGGACAATGATCGCTGGCAGGGCCGGTGCAGCTTTGAATCCATGGGCCGCTGGGAATATGCGGTGGAGGCCTGGTCGGACAGCTACAAGGGCTGGAAGAAGACCTTTGACGTGCGGGTGCAGGCCAAGGATCCCGACGTGCCGGTGGAGGCGCTGGAAGGCGCGAGGCTGCTGCGTGAGGCCGCCCAGCGCGCCCGGGGTGCCGGTGCCCAGGACTGCGCCAAGGAGCTGGAGGATGTGGCTGAGCTTCTCACCACGCTGCCTCCGGAGGAGGTGATGGACGTGCTGCTGTCCGCCGAGCTGCAGAAGCTGATGGACACCTACGCCGACCGCAGCCTCTCGACCTGCAGCGAGCCTCTGAAGGTGATCGTCGAGCGTGAGCGCGCGCGCTTTTCGGCCTGGTATGAATTCTTCCCGCGCAACGCCGAGGGCCGCTCCGACAAGCACAGCACGTTCCGGGACTGCCTGGGCCGCCTGGACGATGCGAAGGCGATGGGCTTCGACACGATCTACTTCCCGCCGATCCATCCGATCGGTGTCACGGCGCGGAAGGGCAGGAACAACACCCTGGTGGCCTATGCCGGGGATGTCGGCAGCCCCTGGGCCATCGGCGGCCCGGCGGGGGGGCATCGCGAGGTCGAGCCTGCCCTGGGCACCGTCGAGGACTTTGTCTGGCTGGTGGGCGAGGCGCAGAAGCGCGGCCTGGAGATCGCGCTCGATTTCGCCATCAACTGCTCGCCCGATCATCCGTATGTGAAGGCGCATCCGGACTGGTTCTACCAGCGTCCGGACGGCAGCATTCGTTATGCTGAAAACCCGCCCAAGAAGTACCAGGACATCTATCCCCTGAACTTCCACTGCGCCGACTGGAAGAACCTGTGGCGCGAGCTGATCGACGTCGTGCTGTTCTGGGTGGACAAGGGCGTCAAGATCTTCCGGGTGGACAATCCGCACACCAAGCCGGTGTCCTTCTGGGAGGAGCTGATCAGCACCGTGCAGCGCAAGCACCCCGAGGTGATCTTTCTCGCCGAGGCCTTCACGAAGCCGAAGATGATGCAGGCGCTGGGCAAGGTGGGCTTCAGCCAGAGCTACACCTACTTCACCTGGCGCGAGGACAAGCACGGCCTGACCGAATATGCCAAGGAGCTGACGCAGGGCGAGATGCGCTGGTACTACCGCGGCAACTTCTGGCCGAACACGCCGGACATCCTGCCCTTCTACCTCCAGAACGCCCCGAGCAGCGTGTTCCGGCTGCGTGCGGCGCTGGCGGCGACCCTCATGCCGAGCTGGGGGATGTACAGCGGATACGAGCTGTGTGAAAACCAGCCGCTGCCGGGCAGGGAGGAGTATCTCGACTCCGAGAAGTTCCAGCTTCGCGACCGCGATCCCAACGCGCCGGGCAACATCAAGGGCTTCATCGCGCGCCTGAACCACATCCGCCGGGACAATCCGGCGATGCATCTTTACGACAACCTCGTCTTCCACTCCAGCACCCACGAGCAGCTCCTCTGCTACAGCAAGGCGACGCCGGATCATCGCAACAGGATCCTCTGCGTCATCAGCCTGAACGGCTTCAGCAACGTCGCGGGAATCGTGAAGCTGGACCTCGGCGCGCTGGGCCTCGATGCGTCACGACCCTACCGCGTCCACGACCTCATGCACGGCCACACCTATGAGTGGCACGGCTCGGAGAACTACGTGGAGCTGAACCCCGCCGGCACCTCGATGCATGTCTTCAAGGTGGAGCAGTGATCCGCCATGCCACGCTGGTTGCTCTCCTTCCTGATGCTGCGTGAGGATCAGATGATCCGCTGGGGCAGGCTGAACGGACGGCTCTGCCTGGGCATGGGGGTGGCGTTGCTGGCCGTGTCCGCCTTCTGCTATTACCTGGTCAACGTGAGGCTGGGCGGCGCGGTGGCAATGTTTCAGAACATCCATGAAGACGTCCTCAAGCACCTGGCCCGTGATTCATCGGCGGCGACACGGTCACTTGGGGTTCAGATGAAGGCATTCTCGGGCTTCTTTCTGGCGCAGCATGAAATGCTGAAAGTGCTCTGGCTGCTGATGGGAGCCTCGGGCCTGACCTTTGTTTACGCAGGGCTGATGGCGCTCAGGGTTCGTGAAATCCTTGAAGAACCGTCGCCTTCCTCCGGAAGCCTGACGCCGTGACTTGATTCCAGAAGGGCGATGCTTGACGCGGCCCCCGCCAGCAGCCACCTGCCTTCATGACCCCACCTGACTGGCGAAGCTGGAAGCCGGGCGTGCTCGCCACGCTGATGTTCATCGTTGATGAAGAGGCGGGCCGGGTGCTGCTGATCCGCAAGAAGCGCGGGCTCGGCGCCGGCAAGATCAACGGCCCCGGTGGCAAGATGGATCCCGGCGAAACCAGCCTGGAATGCGCGGTGCGGGAGACGCAGGAGGAGCTGGGCGTCACGGCACTGGAGCCGGTGAAGCACGGCGAGCTGTGGTTCCAGTTTGTCGACGGCCTGGCGCTGCATGTGGACGTGTTCCGCGCCACCCGCTGGCAGGGCGAGCCGGTGGAGACGCCGGAGGCCATCCCGCTGTGGACCTCGCTGGCGGAGCTGCCCTTTGAGGAGATGTGGGCCGATGATCGTTTCTGGCTGGCCGAGGTGCTGGTCGAGAAGAAGCACTTCATCGGCAGGTTCCTCTTCGATGACGACACCATGCTCAGTAGCGACGTCGTCTGGATCTGAGGGCCTTGAGGCTGGATTTGCGCAAACAAAAAGGCTGTCTCGAAAGACAGCCTTTGAGGGTTGAATCGGTTGGAGTGGCCCAACAACGAGCCGGGAAAATCAGGCGGAGGGCGCTGCGTCGCTGTGTTCGACGGGGGCCTTGGGCATCGTGAAGCGGAAGCGGATCTTGCCACGCTTGGCGGCGGCGCGGGCCTTGCGCTTGGTGCGCTCCTTGGGAGTTTCGTGGGCGCGCAGGCGGCGGACTTCCTCAAAGATGCCTTCCATCTCGAGCTTGGTCTTCAGGCGCTTGAGCGCACGATCGATCGGCTCACCTTTGCGGATTTGAACTTCGGGCATACTGAAAAAGGGGTGGGGTTAAAAAGGGCCGCGATACTACGGCCCCGGCTTCTTCCGTCAACCGGAAAGATGACCGGGTTGAAAACGGCTCGTCGAACGGGTGGTGGACCCAGGAGGGCGGTTGCAGTCGCCGGGAAGCCAGATAGGAGGGCGGGAACATGTCTGAAAATTCCGTCCCTTCCCCCCGCATCGCCTCCTCCATCGGCGGCCTGCCGTCGGCGGTCGGCTGGGCGCACCTGCTGATGGAAGACCGCCTGCGGCCGGGGGATTCGGTGATCGATGCCACCTGCGGGAATGGTCACGACACCCTGTTCCTGGCGCAGCTGGTGGGCTCACAGGGGCGGGTCTGGGCCTTCGATGTCCAGGAGGCGGCCGTGGTGGAGACGCGGCGGCGGCTGGCCGAGGCCGGGTTTTCGACGGCGACTGTGGTTCATGCCGGGCACGAAACCATGGCCCAGCATGTGCCGCCGGAGCGGCATGGGCAGGTGGCGGGCATCATGTTCAACCTGGGCTACCTGCCAGGGTCCGACAAAAGCGTCATCACCCTCACCGAAACCACCCTGCGGGCCTTGTCGGTGGCGCTGGACCTGCTGGCGCCACGCGGGCTGCTGACCCTGGCGGTTTATCCGGGGCATGAAGGCGGAGCCCAGGAGCAGCAGGCCATCACCCAGTGGGCGGCCGGCCTGTCACCGAGGCACTACGAAGTCCAGCTCCTGCGCCCCATCAACCGCAGCGCCAGCCCGCCGGAATGCTGGGTGGTCTGGAAGCGTTGAGGTGCCCGGCATCTCCCATAAAAAGCTGACTCGGGTGGGGTGAGCCAGGCTATTTTGGTTTTTTGCAGGACCTTCTGGTTATTCCATCAGCTCGACCAGGCGGCTGCCCTCGACGCGGACGACCCAGTTTTCGATGTTCTCCACCTGTTCGGTGGACTCGTCGTAGGTGCGCTCGACACGGCATTGCACGACGGTGTCGGCATGCTGGAACATGGTGGGCAGACGGTCTTCGGGGAAGGCCATGATGAGCTGCAGGCCAAAGTTGCGGGCGAGGGCGAGACAGTCGTCGATGCGGTCGCCGCTGAGCTTGCTGAAAGCCTCGTCCATGACCACGAGGCCGAGGTTCTGCTGCTCGTCCCGGCGGCCGAGGTCATAGACGCGGCGGAAGGCGGCGAGGGTGGCGACAAAGAAGGGCGCCTGGTTTTCACCGCCGCTCTGTTTCTTGGCGCTTTTGTTGAGGCTGATGGCGGCGGCGTCACCGCGTCCGGCGGGCTTCGCCTCGATGTCCCAGTGATGGTAGTAGCGGTAGTCGAGGGCGCGTTGGTGGCGCTTGTCGTCGGGGTTGTCGGCGGCGTCGATGGCGGCCATGAGCTCCGCCTTGGCACGTTCGATGTCCTCGCGGGCGCCGGCGTTGAAGAGGTCCATGTCGCTGCCACTGGGCAGGCCTTTTTCCACGAGCGTCCAGATGGCGCTGTGGGCCTTGTCGGCGCGGCTGGTGAGCTGGTAGCGCCAGCCGCCGATCTCGTGGTCCATGGCGCGGTTGAGCTCGCGCTTGGTGCGGTCGGCCTCGCTGAGCTTTTCACGCAGGACGTCGAGCACCTGGTGCTGGAGGCGCTCCTCCCACTCGCGCTTCGCAGCCTCGGCGGCGGTCTTGTAGCGTTCGAGCTCGTGGGTTTCGAGTTCCTCGCGGCGCTGGTCAAAAGCGTCGTTGCCCTCCTCGGCGGCGTCGAGCGCCTCACCGATGTCCTTGTGGGCCTCGATGAGGGCGGCGCGTTCTTCATCGCGCAGCCTGCGGGCTTCCTGGGCCTGGCTGTCGAGGCGCAGGGCCAGGGCGGCGGCCATTTCCACCGCCTTGCGCCAGGAGGTGGACTTCTGCCGTTCGGCGGTGATGCGGGTGGCGATTTCCGCCTCGTTGATGCCGCGCACCAGGGTCCGGGAGGTCTGCCGGGCGATGCGGGTCTGCTCCTCGGCGGTGACGTCCTCGGCGAGGGCATCTTCAAGCCGGGCCTGCTCCACGGAGAAGGCGGTGATGGCGGTCTTCAGGCTGCCGATGCGTTCGTGGATGCCTTCCAGGGTGGCGTTCTGCACGCGCAGATTTTCCATGGCCTGGACGTTGTCCGGCGTGGCGAGCAGATCCCAGGTGGCCTGGAGTTCGCCGAGCTCCCTGCGCAGCCGGGGCAGCTGATGAATTTCGTCGCTGCCGGCCGGGGCGGTGAAGTGATCGAGCCGCCATTCGCGGCCACGGTTGAGGAAGGCGCGCAGGTCCTCGCAGTCGCGCCGCACCTCCTCGATGACGGCCTCGGTGTCGCGCAGTTCGCTTTCGCGCTGATCCCGCAGCCGGCGCAGGCCTTCCTCGCCAAGGGTGAGCTCCTTTTCCGGTGTCAGCTTCACGCGACGTGGTGGGTCCTTGAGCCAGCCGTCGAGGGAGAGTGCGCGCGCGTGCTTGTCGAGCTGCGACACCTTGGTGACGGCGACAATGCCGCCGAGCAGGTGGTCGAGATAACGGCCCGCGACCTCATGGCGGGTTTCCAGGAATTCGCGCAGGGAGCCTTTTTCCACCTTCACCGGCAGGCTGCGGACCTCGTCGGGATGCAGGAGGGATTCGCCCGGGCTGGGGGTCTGCTGGGCCTGGTCCCAGGCGGCGCGGAAGTCTTCGGGGAGTATGGCGCGGCGATGGGCGCCGAGCATGGCTTCAAGGAGCGGCCACCATTTTTCCGCCGAGGGCTTCACCTCGACGACGCGCCCGAGGGCCACGGCGCGCTGGCCGCGGGCGAGCAGGGCGTTGAGCAGCGGGGCGGGGGCGGCCTGGCCTTCCTGAAGGTGGCCGAGATCCTTCTGCAGAGCCATTTTCCGCATTTCATGTTCGGCCAGCCGCGCCTCGATGGGGCGCAGCGCCTCGCCTGCCTCGTCCTTGAGCTGGATGTAGGCGGCGGTCATGTCACGGGCGGCGGCGAGGGCCCGGGTCTCGTCCGCGCTCTGCATGGCGGCGAGGCAGGCCGAGGCTTCATCGCTGACGTTCAGGCCGAGGCGCGAGGCGTGGAGAATCCAGTCCTGCCAGCGGCGGAGACGGTCGCGCAAGACTTCACGGACGCCTGAGGCGGCGGCTTCCAGACGGGCGATGTCCTTGTCGAGCTCGCGGCGGCGGCGGTCGTTTTCCTCCAGCTTGAGCGCCTTGTCACCGAGGGCGGCGCGGGCGGCCTCGACGGCGGTGCGCAGGCGGTCGCGCTCCTGGAGGGCGTTTTCGTGGGCCTCCAGGTTGTCGGCATGTTCGGCGCGGCGTTCCTCCAGGACCGAGCGGCGGCGGTTGAGGTTTTCCAGGGCTTCTTCGTGCTTCAGCGCGTCGCTAAGGTGCGTGTAGAGGGCGGATTCGCGACGGGAAGTGACCCAGTTTTGATGATGGCCGGAGATCTTCTTCAGGCGTTCGAGCTGGTCGTACATCTTCTCCAGCCGCTCCTGGGCACGGCGGTGGGCGTCGACGCTGGCCTTGACGGCGCGAACGTCGGGCATGCCGGGCTCGAGCAGGAACTCGCGAACAAACTTTTCGAAATTGCTCTCGGGCTCGAAGGCCATGGCGCGGGGCAGGGTCTTGCCCATCTGCTCGGCGTCGAAGCCGAGGTGGCTGCGCAGGGCCATCTCCTCCAGGTAGGCCTTCTGACGATCCCAGACATCGCCGTCGAGCTCGCGTTTCACCCGGGTGCGGAAGACCTCCTCGGGCAGGAACTGCATGGCCTCGGGGCCGCCGTCGCTGTTGAGGAAGTCCTGCCAGGCGAGCCTGCGGCCGGCGCGGAACCAGATGGTCGAGGGCTTGGCGCTGGGGCTTTCGTATTCGATGCGCGCGCCCCAGGTTTCACGGCGGGGCTCGGCTTCACCGGGGCGCTGCGGCCAGGTGAACTCGAGCGCGGCGAGGGTGACGCTGCTGGGGCGGAGGTAGCGCTCCTGGCCGTCGCGGCCGGTGGTGTTGGTGTCGCAGAGGCAGTAGCCGCGCAGGCTGCGCCCGCTGCCTGCACCGGCGGCGGCCTTGTTGAAGCGGCTCTGCTGCTCGCCAAGCATGACGAACTGGATGAGGTCGAGCAGGGCGCTCTTGCCGCTGCCGTTGGCGCCGGTGATGAGGCTGAGGCCGGCGACGTCAATGAACTGCCGGTAGCCATACCAGTTGACGGCAAGGATGCGGCTAAGGGTGATGCGCGGGTGGCTCATGCGGCCACCTCCCCGGATTCAGCGTCGGGTTGGTCACCGGCGGCCGGCTGATAGAGATCGACGCGCGACTGCCAGGCGCTGAGGTCATCAAAGGGGATCACGCGGGCCAGGCTGGGCAGGATTTGAATCTGCATCTCGCCCATCTGCAGCATGCCCTCCGGCCGCAGGGTGCGGATCAGGCGATGGCGGCGCAGGCGGACGAGACAGGCCTCGATCTGGGATTTTTCGGGCGTGGCGATCTTGTCGAAGAAGACCTTCAGGGCGGCCCAGAGCTGGTCAACGGTGACGATGACCGCCTCCTGGCGGCCGTTGCTGATCTCGTCATCGTAAAGGCGCCAGAGGGTGAGCAGCACGAGGGTTTCGTCCTTGTCAAAGCGGCCGAGGAGCTGGCAGGACTCGGTGCGCGGCCGGGCCTGGAGCAGGGACTGTTCTTCATCGACGATCAACTCCAGGGCGAGCGGGGCGAGGTAGTCCTCGAGATGAGCGCGGTAATGGTCCCGGGCGAGCAGGAAAAGGTCGCGTCCGCCGCCTTCGTCGCCGAGCAGGACGCCGCGTCCGAGCAGTTCGGCGAGAACATCCCGGAGCGCCGCCCGGTCCGAATCCGGCACATCGCTCCAAAAGCGGGGCCAGAGGGGATCAGAGGAGGAGGCGGACATGGGGTTGGAGGCGGGTGATGTAGGAAGAAGGCCCTGGCGGGCAACCGAATGATGCGCCCAAGTGGGGGGATTGCTTTCATGCCCAGCACCCACTGAGGAGGAAAAAATCAGACGAGACACCATGAAAACGATCATTTTCATCCTCCTTTGGGCGGTCGCCCTGCCCGGTCATGCTGAACTGGTCGAGGTTTTTGCATGCATCACCAAAGAGTTCGAGCATCCGAACGGCAGGGATGTGGATGTCTGGTATCAGGCGACAAAGCAGCTGGGTCGAGCGGATACAGGTGAAACAGCCTTTGGAAAGGTGGTTGAGCTCGCCGCGGCCAGTTCCTGGCAGGCCGAGCCTTTTTATGGCCCTGTGGTCAAGCTCATGATCAAGGATTCCAGCGGACAGTTCTTCATCGTTCATTTTGAGTACCTGAAGGGGCACGCGATCCTTGGTCAGGGACTGCGTTTTGCAGTCGCCAGGGGCAGTGCGGTCAAAGGTCAGCGCAATCAATGGCGGGGCGATCCTTACTGCGGAAGCAGCATCAAGGCAGACCAGCCGATCATTGCTGAACTGCGAAAGATCGTAAGGAGCTTGTAGCCTTGTTTTGCGCTGCTGCTTTCACGCCTCCCGGGCCACGGAGAACCTTTCGATGCGATGCCCGGCGATTTCGTCGTGCTCCAGGATGTGCGGTTCGAGGCCGTGGCGGCGGCGCAGGCCGTCAACGCTCCAGCGGACGCGTTTGCCGGTGAGGGAAGGTGCGTGCTGGTAGGCGACGATGGCGAGCAGGTCGAGCAGGTCGTCGGTGGTTTCGAGCTGGATGTCCTCGGTGCTGACCCCGCCGCCCTTGGCGGGGACGAGCCTGGCGACCAGTCGGGCGGCGCGCTGGGGGGTGAGGGCGAGGCGCTGGCGTTCCTTCCAGGCGGCGAGTACGTCGTCGGGGCTCTGCCTGCCGCCGCCGCTGGCGCCGAAGGTGAGATCCACGGGCGCCTTGCTGCGACGCGGACGGAAGAGGGATTCGGTGCCGAAGAAGAAGCGCGTCTCGACGCAGCGCGGGGCGAAGTCGGCGGGTTGGCCGGCGAAGTCGGAGAAGCGGCCGCCGGCGTGGGCCTGGTTGAGGGCGTCGCAGTAGGCCTTGATGATCTCAGGGCGGCGGCCGCGCAGCTCGGTCTGGTAGCGGTAGCGCTGCTGGCTGAGGCGGTTGAAGGCGGCCATGCGCAGGTCGATGGCCTCGGCGCGCCGTTTCAGGCCGCCGAGGTCACGCTCCAGGCGGGTGAGCAGGCTGACGGCGAGGTCATAGGATTCGCTGTCGTCGTAGCCGTAGTGGTTGCGCAGGCCTTCGGCGAGGCGTTCGCGCATGATCGGGTCGTCATGGCGTTCGGAGATGGCGCTGCGGGCGCGCTCAATCCGCATGAGCAAGCCGCCACGGCGCAGGGCGTCATAGCAGACCATGTGCTGGCCCTGTCCGAACTCTTCGTAGAGGAGGTTGAGCGTGTCCGCAGCGGTGGCGGTCTGGCGCTGGCGCTGCTCAAAGCCGGTGACGATTTTTTCGACGGCATGGAGCTGCTCGATGGCGCGTTCGAGGCGCTGGGAGAGGTCGTTGAGGGTGGAGCGGAGCTGGTCGGGCTCGTTGATACGCGGGTCGAGCACGCCCCGGTCTTCCAGGGTCTGGCAAAGGCCGCGCAAGGTGTCGGCGAAGGTCTTCAGCTCGGCGACGCGATCCTCGGCGAGGTCGCGCAGCATGCGCATGAGGGGGCGGAGGCCTGGGGTGATGACGGCCCAGCGTTCGTGCAGGCCGAGCGTTTGATCCTCGAGCCAGCCGGCGGCGATGAGCCGGTTGAAGAACTGGCCGGCACGCTGGCGGGCGTCGCGCAGGGCCGCGCCTTCGTCCTCGGCGAGGAGGGAGAGCGGGTGCCGGGCGAGGATTTCGCGGATGATCTCGGTGGTTTCCCGGTGGGAGAGGCGGCCGGTTTCGCCGGCTTCGTCAATGAGCCGGTCCGCGCAGTCCACATAGATGGGCGCCGAGGGCCGCGCGAGGGGGCGGAAGAACTCCACGGGCACGCTGCGGTTGAGGCGTGAGCTGAGGGTTTCGGGCGGCATGGGGGGAACTAGGCCGCGTTTGGGAAATGGCAAGGCTGTCATGGCATGGCGTCCTGGACCATCGCTTGACCCATCCGGGGTGTGCTGGCACCTTCACGGCTCCTTGAAAGGCTTCTTTTCCAGCGTCGTGAAGCTTGTGCTCGGCAGCGGTTTGCTGGCGGGTGGGGTGTATTTGACGACAGACACCTTTGGCAGGACCTGGCGTGAGTTTGTGATTGGCGAGCTGGCCCAGCGCGGCCTGCATCTGGATTTCCGACGCCTGATCATCAATCCAGTGGGCGGGATCGTGGCGCGGGATGTGCAGGTTTTTGCAGACGCCGGGCGTCGGCAGGTGCTGGCCGAGGTGAACCACCTGAACCTCGATTTCAACATGGGCAGGCTTATGGAGGGCCGCTTTGTGGTGGAAGGGCTGGAACTGAGCCATGCGCGTGTGGCCCTGCCGGTAGAGCAGGAATCCCGGCCGCAGGACAAGACGAATGAGCATAAGTTCATTGAGATTGAGGACCTCAACGCCCGGGTTTTCATTCAGGAAGGTCGGCTGGAGATCCGTCAGGCGGAGGGCCGGCTGGCCGGCATTGCGCTGAATGTCACGGGTGAGCTGCTGCTACCTTCAGGTTCAGCCAGGGATTCAAAAGCGCCGCCTGCTGAAAAAGGCGCCTCATTGACGCAGATGGCGAACCTGGGCAGGCATCGGCTGGGAATACGGAAAGCCCTGGACTGGCTGGGCCGGTTTTCTTTCACCAGGTTGCCCAAGCTCAGTCTGGAAATACATGGGGCGTTGGCGCAGCCGGAGGAGATGGTGGCGCGCTTGTATTTTGATGCCGACGGGTTGCGCTATGACAGCTTCACCTGTGATTCCCTGCGTGCGGAGATCGAGTACTCGGCCGGCATGGTGGACCTGACGCGCTTTTATCTGAAGGACCGGCTGGGCGAGGTGAATGCGAACGCCAACTGGACCCTGGGAGCGGACGACCTGCGGTTTCATCTGACCTCCAGCGCCGACCTGCCGGGTCTGGCCAGCGCCTTCCTGAGCAATGAAAAGCTGAGGGAGATCGTGTTTTACGAGCCGCCGCATCTGGCCCTGGAGGGAGTGTGGCATGTGGGGGGAGGGCTGGCCGGACACAAACGGCCCGTGCATGTCACCGGCAGCCTGGAATGCGGCCGGTTTGGCACGCGCGGCGAGCTGTTTGAAGGGCTGAAGGCCATGATCGGCGTGGCTCCGGAGGGGGTTTACGTCCGGGACCTGCTTCTGCGGCACAAGTCCGGCACGCTGGCGGCGCAGAGCCTGGTGCACGAGCAGCATGGCACGCGTTACGACCTGGTCCTGCGCATGGATCCGCGGGCCTTTCTGCCCTTTGCCCAGATGAAACAGACCCGGGAGATCATCCAGCGCTTCGAATTCACGCCTGAGTCCTCGATCCACTTCGAGCTGACCGGCAGCGGCCCGGAGCCCGATCCTCAGCAATGCCTGAACAAAGGGCGCGGCGACCTGAGGCGCTTCAAATACAAGGGGCTCTACCTGGACGAACTGCAGGCGGATGTGGAGTTCAAGCACCCGATGCAGAACTACCGGAATGTGAAAATCCGGCGGCCGGAGGGTGCCGGGGAGGTGCGAAGCGTCGAGGTTCATGACGAGGAAAAATGGGTGAAACTGGACGGCGTGAAGTCCGCCATGGACCCGGTGGGAGTCGTCGGGGTGTTCGGGCCCAAGACGGCGGAGATCATCGCCCGCTACCGCCTGCCCAACACGACCCGGGTGGAGATGGACGGCACGCTATTCTACCGGGCTCCGGAAAAGAACGATTTCCGGGTGAAATTCAGCCATCCGACCGGATCGGGCCGGTACTCGTTGCTGAATGACGATCACATCATCAACGCGCCGGTGGGAGATCTGGTGTTCAAGCAGACGGAGCTGACATTTGACGTCAGCGGCCAGCTTTATGGCGGCCCCATGAGCGCTCGTGGCACGGTGGACCTCAGGCCGGACGTCAATGGCTTTTCGGTCGAGGTCAAAGCAGCGCGGTTCATGCAGGAGATCTTCAACAAAAAGGTGCCTTTTGAAAAGGTGCGGGCCGTGGTGAAGGAAGCCGGGGCGCTGACCAAGGTGGACATCGGCGCGACCCTGCTGGACGGCGGCTTCACGCTCAAGGGCAGCTTTGGCGGCGCCCGCGGACCTGAGAGCTACGCCGGCGACATGGAGCTGAAAAACTTGAGCCTGGCGCGGTTTTCGGATGTCTTCATGCGCGGCAACGACTCCCAGGGCGACGTGACGGGATACTTCAAGTTCACCGGCCAGCTGAGGGATTGGTCGGCCTTGAAGGGCAGCGGGGCGCTGACCATCCTGAATGGAGACCTTTACTCGATCCCCATCGTCGGGGTGCTGGCGCCCATGCTCGGCACCATTCTGCCCAAGCAGATCGCCGGCTACAACATTGCCAAGGAGGCGGACTGCACCTTTGAGGTGGCCGATGGCAACCTGGTGACGAAGAATTTCGAAGCCCTGACCAGCACCTTCAAGATCCTGCTCGACGGCCGGATCGACTTCCTGCGTGATGTTCTCGACATGGATGCGCAGGTCCGGGTGCGGGGCCTGCCCGGCATCGTTTTCCTGCCCTTCAGCGAGCTGCTGGAATACAAGGGCACGGGGTCGGTTTCAGATCCCAGGTGGGAGACCAAGCTGTTCCGCGGGGTGGATCGCAGCGCACGCCAGGATGACAGCCCCAGGGAGGCCATGAAGGAGGGGGGGAAACCTGCCTCACCAACTTCGGAACCGGTGCTTCCAAGGCTGAAAAAAGCCCTGACGCCCCTGTTCAAAAGCCCAGGCAGCCGCTGAAAGCTCCCCAATGCGGCCCGCACCCCGGCCTTGCCAAACAGGCAAAGTGGCCTAGCCTGCGCGCCCTTTTTCCCCGGCCATCTGAAAGCAGACCAGGGCAAAAGCCCCCGTAAGCAACCCCCGCCCCCGCCTTTGAGCATGAACATCAACGTCGAACACCAGCCGAACTGCCGCGCCGTCGCCCACATCCGTGTGCCGGGCGAGGAAGTTGCCAGGCAGCGTAAAAACATCGTGGCCTACTACGCGCAGAACGTCCGCCTGCCCGGCTTCCGCCCCGGCAAGGTTCCCTCCGCCGCCGTGGAAAAGCGTTATGGTGCCGACATCCAGTCCGAGCTGGAGCGCCAGCTCATCAGCGACGGCCTGCGCGAGGCTGTGAAGCGCGAGGGCCTGGAGGTCCTCAACGTTCTTGGCGTCAACGACCGCATGACCCACGACACGGACAAGAGCTTCTCCTTCAGCGCCGAGCTCAGCCTGGCGCCGAAGTTTGAACTGCCGGAATACAAGGGCATTCCCGTGAAGCTGCCTCGCATTGAAGTCACCGACGCGGACATCGACCACGATCTTCTGCACCTGCGTGAGCGCTACGCCACCTTTGAAGACGTGGACCGCGCCGCTGCGAACGGTGACTGCGTGGTGCTCAGTTACAAGGGCAGCCTTGACGGCCAGCCCCTGGCCGAGGCCATGCCTGAGGCCCCCAACCACCTCCAGGGCATCGAGGAAAACTGGTTCCTCCTGGATGCTGAAGAGGACTTCCTGCCCGGCTTCTACGCGGGCCTCGTCGGCATCGTGAAAGGCGAGGACCGCAGCCTCAGCATCACCCTGGGCGACGACTTCGGCTTCGAGGCCCTGCGCGGCAAGACCCTGACCCTGGCCGCGCACTGCAAAGGCGTGAAGAACAAGGCCGTGCCCGCCCTGGACGCCGAGTTCATCAAAAAGATCGGTGGCGAGGAGATGACCGAGGAAACCCTGCGCAGCGAGGTGAAGGAGGCCATCCGCCGCCGCCGCGAGCAGAACCGCGAGAACGCCAAGGCCAACCAGGTGATCGCCCACATCTTTGAAAAGCTTGAGTTCGACCTGCCCCAGGAGGTCGTGAACCGCGAGGCCCAGCGCCGCACCAATGACATCGCCATGCGCGCCATGCAGCAGGGCGTGCCGCAGGAGGAGCTGATCAAGCAGCAGGACGAGATCCTCAGCAGTGCCACCCAGCAGGCCCGCAACAGCGTCAAGGTCAGCTTCATCCTCGGCGAAGTCGCCAAGAAGGAAGGCATCATCGCCACCGACCAGCAGCTCATGATGGCCCTGGCCAACATCGCAGCACGCCAGAAAAAGGCGGTGAAGAAGTTCATGCAGGAGGCCCAGAAGAACGGCATGATCGACGGCGTCCGCGAGGACCTCGTGCTCGAAAACGCCCTGCAGTTCCTCAAGGACAACGCCCAGGTCGAGGAGACCGACCCCGAGCCTGAGCATTGCGACCAGCACTCGCCCAAGGCCGACTGAGCGACCTGATCGACAGCCCCTGAAACCCTCGGACCGCCGGAACCGCATCAAGCTGGTTCCGGCGGTTTTTTGGTGACAGGCAAATGCATACTGCCGCTTGCTTCCCGGCCGCAGGTTGGCAGGATGGGAATCCATCCACCATCATGGCCAAGAAAGCAGCATCCAAGAAACCCGAGTCCCTTCACCGCAAGCACAGCTCCGCCGTCGTGGACGGCGTGGAACGCGCCGCATCACGCGCCATGCTGCATGCCGTGGGATTCAAGCGCGAGGACTTCAAGAAGTCCAAGATCGGCATCGCCAGCACCTGGAGCATGGTGACTCCCTGCAACATGCACATCGACCGCCTGGCCAAGGAGGCCGCCAAAGGCGTGGACGCCGCCGGCGGCAAGAGCGTCATCTTCAACACCATCACCATCTCCGACGGCATCTCCATGGGCACGGAGGGCATGAAGTACTCCCTCGTCTCCCGTGAGGTCATCGCCGACTCCATCGAAACTGTGGTCGGCTGCGAGGGCATGGACGGCTATGTCGCCATCGGCGGCTGCGACAAGAACATGCCCGGCTGCCTCATGGTCATGGGCCGCATGAACCGCCCCAGCGTCTTCGTCTACGGAGGCACCATCCTGCCGGGCTGCGTCGGCCCCGAGAAGAAAGACGCGGACATCGTCACCGTCTTCGAAGCCATCGGCAAGCACGCCAACTGCCAGATCACGGACAAGGAGCTCGTCGACATTGAGGAGCACGCCATCCCTGGTGAAGGCTCCTGCGGCGGCATGTACACCGCCAACACCATGGCCAGCGCCATCGAGGCCCTCGGCATGTCCCTTCCCAACAGCGGCGCCCAGGCCGCCGTCTCCAATGAGAAGCTCATCGACTGCTTCGATGCCGGCGCGGCCGTCATGAACATGATCAAGCGCGGCATCACGCCCCGCGACATCATGACGAAGGAGGCCTTCGAAAACGCCATCACCCTCATCATCACGCTCGGCGGCTCCACCAATGCCGTGCTGCACCTCATCGCCGCCGCCCACAGCACCGGCATCAAGCTCGGCATCGAGGACTTCGTCCGCATCGGCAGGAAGACCCCCGTGCTGGCCGACCTTCGCCCCAGCGGCAAGTATTTCATGAACGACCTCGTGAAGATCGGCGGCACCGTGCCGCTCATGCGCATGCTGGTCGAGGAAGGCCTCATGCACGGCGACTGCCTTACCGTCACCGGCAAGACGATGAAGGAGAACATGCGCAACTCCAAGATCGTCTGGCCCAAGAGCCAGACCATCGTCCGGCCGCTCTCCAACCCGATCAAGAAGGACAGTCACCTCGTCATCTTCAAGGGCAACCTCTGCCCCGGCGGCGCCGTCGGCAAGATCAGCGGCAAGGAAGGCCTCAGCTTCAGCGGCAAGGCCATCGTTTTTGAGTCCGAGGAAGCCGCCCTCCAGGCCATTCTTAATGACAAGGTCAAGAAAGGTCACGTCGTCGTCGTTCGCAGGGAAGGCCCGAAAGGCGGCCCCGGCATGCGCGAGATGCTCTCGCCCACCTCCGCCATCATGGGCAAGGGCCTCGGCAAGGACGTCGCCTTCATCACCGACGGCCGCTTCAGCGGCGGCAGCCACGGCTTCGTGGTCGGCCACGTCACCCCCGAGGCCTTCGTTGGCGGTCCGATCGCCGTCATCAAAAACGGCGACCCCATCACCATCGACGCCGTGAAGCGTGAGATCACCCTGGGCATTCCCGCCAAGGAACTGAAAGCACGCCTCGCGAAGTGGAAGCAGCCCAAGCCCCGCTACACCCGGGGTGTCCTGGCCAAGTTCGCCAAGCTCACCAGCGATGCCAGCCATGGCGCGGTAACGGACCTGGGCCTGTGATCCTGCGCCAAGGAAACCGCAGGGCTCCGGGGCAGATGCCGTCGGAGCCTTGCCGGTCCTCTCCAGCTGCAAGCCGGCCGCACCCGCCTGATTTCAGGTTGAAGAACCAGATTCAAAAACCCATACTCATGCCCCGCCCCCGGACGAAGCCCTTCCATCATTCCGATTCATGATCCCCGCCCGCCGTCTTCTTGCCCTCGCTTCCGCGTCTGTGATCCTGGTGTCCTGCCAGAACGGGCAGAACCCGTTTAAAAAGAGCAGTGGCGGCGGCAATGACCCGTATGTGATGAACTACCCGTCTGACGGCGGCTACAACCCCTATCCGGACCAGCCTGGACGCCTGGCTGGCGCTGCGCCGAGCTATGAAACCCCCGTGGCACCAGCGGAAGCTGACCCCTACGCCTTCAACGCCGCCAGCCATACTCCGCCCAAGACGACCACTTCATCCAGTTCGGCACCTCGGAAGACCGTGGCCTCCAGTAGCAGCAAGCCAAAGTCGTCCACGTCCTCCAAGTCCAGGACCACGGCGAAGAAATCCACCGGCAGCAGTTCGCACACCGTGGTCAGGGGTGACACGCTCTATGGCATCGCCCTGAAGAACAAGACGACCGTGGCAAAGATCAAGTCGCTCAACGGCCTGAAGTCCGACCTCATCCGTCCCGGCCAGAAGCTAAAGCTCCGCTGACAGCCCTTTCTGAAGCCGCCCTCCACAGGTGTGCTCCCAACCCCAACAGGCTAGAGTCATGCAGCCCAGGCGTGCCTGGGTGGCGCAGATGATGCGCACTCCCCAGTGACATCACATCGCACTCGGCTTTCTCCGTTCACACACGGACGCCGGGCTTACTGGCGGAGTTGCACTCCACCGCTCAAGATCGGTGTGGAGCCCGCTTTTTCGTCTTCTCCGGGAAGCTGTGGAAGCAGGAAGCAGCCGGCCGCCTTTCGGGAGGTATCCCTGCCACGAATGATCAGCCCGTTAAAAAGGACCCTTCGCCTGAGGCTGCCATCCAGAAGGTTGAAGGCCCCGGTGACGGCACCGCTTGTCTTGTTGATGGAAAGCGTGGTCCCGGCCGGATTCGCCTCCGTTCCCGCCTTGGGCATGACGATCTTGTAGGCGTCCGTCCAGGACAGGGCCGGCACATCCGGATTTCGCGCGGCGAGGTCAAGGCCGGCATCGGTGAACCAGAGTGACAACGGACCTGCGGCTGGCAGGCCGAGGACGGTGAATCCGGAGGACCGGGGAGCCAGCCAGCGCCCGTAGGCGTCGATGTTCAACGGAGGAAATCCAGCAGCGTAAGTGCGCGAGGTATTGCGTGGCTTGGACCAGGTCAGGGGACCGGAGATCTCGTTGTCAGCGCTGGTGGCGCCATTTTGAAGGGTGAGCAAGCCGGTGATGGAGCCGAGGTTTTGGTAGAGGGGCGCATGCAGCAGGAGTTCGCCGCCGGGTCCCATGAAGCCTGAGCAGGTCAGTGTCTGGCCGTCAGCGGTCCTGCCGGAGATGGTCAGGGTTCCGCCCGTGGTGAGGGTAAAGCCTGCGTAGCCTACGCCCTGCGGAATCGTCTCCACACCGTCATCCTGGGCGTCAGCCAGGTTCATGCCGAAAGTGTAGTAGCCGGCCCTGCTGGCCGCCGGTTTATTCAACGCGTGCCAGCCCTGCCGCCAGCCTGAAAGACCCGCCGCCCCATGGCTGCCTGCAACAAGGTGGGATTCGGAATCGAGGGACAGTGTCAGAAGCCTGCCGCCCACCTGGATGCTGATCTGGGGCAGCGTGGAATCCATGAACCCAGTGACGGATCTGGACGTTGATCCCGTGGTCACCCTGGCCGTGTAGGCGCCGGTGGTGGTCGTGGTCAGGCTGAGGCGACTGCCCAGACCCTGGTTCGCATCGGTGTTGCGCTCCATGAGGCCGGTGAAGTTGCCCACGAGGTTTCCATCCAGGGAAAGGACGGTCAGAGGCGCCGTGACCGTGGTGCTGACGCCAGCCTTGTTGGCCCCGCGGATTTTCACCTGAAAGGTTCCCCTCACCCTGGGACGGCCGCTGATCACCCCCGTGCCGGCCACATAGCTGAGGCCCGAGGGAAGGCCGGTGATGGTGTAGGAGGTGGGGTAGTTCCGGGCGGTGATGGCCTTGCTGTAAGGGGCGCCAATGGTGGTGCTGCCGAGCATGACCTGGTTCACCACAGGCACCTGCCAGGTGGTGTAGACATTGCAGGTGAAGCTGCGCGCTGTGACGGCGCCCAGGGCGTCCGTCACTTCAAGAACAAACGGGAAGAGTCCGGTCGCGTTCGGAGTACCCATGAGAATGCCGTCTTCATTCAGGAACAATCCATCGGGCAGGCTGCCGGAACGCACCGCCCACTCCAGGGGCGCGACACCGCCTTCAGAGGCGAGGTGCTCCAGGTAGGACACTCCCAGGACGGCGCCCGGCAGCGGCGAAGTGCTGGTGATGTTAAACGCAGAGGCGGCGATGTTTACCTGAAAGGCGGCCGTGCTGAAAAGCCCGCGGGAATCGGAGACCTTGACGGTGAATGAGTAGTCGCCGGCAGTGGTCGGCAGTCCGCTGATCTGCCCGGCGGCGTTCATCTGGAGGCCGTCGGGCAGGGCGCCTGAGCTGATGCTCCAGGCATATGGAGGTGTGGCGCCGGCGGCAGCCATGACAGCAGCGTAGTCCTGTCCCGTGGCACCGGCGGGCAGCGGAGACAGGCTGGTGATTTCCGGTGGCAGGGTGGTGATGCTCATCTGGAAAACCTGGGTGCTGCCATAGGAGCCGGAGGCGACACGGGCGGTGAAGGTGTAGCTGCCGATGGCGGCGGGCGTGCCGCTGATGACGCCGGTATTGTCCAGGGTCAGCCCCTCGGGCAGCGCACCGGCCGTGATGCTGCAGGTGTAGGGCGCCACGCCTCCAATGATGGTCAATGCCTGATGGTAGGGCTGATGCACGATGCCGGCTGGCAGGCCGGCCGGCGTGGTGAAGAAGGGCGTGCTGGCCAGGATCTGATCGTACCAGTCAGCATAGCCGTTCTGGTTGCCGTCCGCCACACGCATCAGGTTCAGGCGTCCCTTGGTGATCACCTTGTTGGTGAGGCCGGGCCTGACCTCCACGGCCTGGATGATGCGCTGCCGCCTCTGTGTGAGGGTTTCCTCAGGGTTGTTCATGGCGGCAAAGGCGACCGCCGCCGTGACATGCGGCGCGGCCATCGAGGTACCGTCCAGGAACTGATGGCCGGCCGTCACGACAATCGACCCGCTGCGGGGCAGCGAAGCCTTGATGGCCAGGCCGTCCGCCTGGGAGATGGCTCGTGCGGGAATCCACAGCCCGCTGCTCTGCAGGGTGCCGTTGAAGTTGCCGCTGACGTTGTTGTAAATAAGGGCGGCCGTGGCACCTGCGGCCATGGCGTTGGCAACCTTGGCGGCAAAGGTCAGCGTGCCGCGCTGGATGAGCGCGATGTTGCCCCTCACGCCGACTGGGAACTCCGACACATTGCCGATGCCGCAATCGACAATGGTTCCGCTCAGGCCGGTGGTGACACCTCCATAGGTGATCTCGTTGGTCTCGTAGGTGGTCGTGCCGACCCTGAAGCCGATGCTGGCGGGCTTGGTGGAGAGGATGTTGGTTCCCGGCGCGGCAATGTCCACGGTGGTGGCGCCATAATTGGAAAAGCTGGAAAGCGCGTCATTCTGGTCGGTGGACGCCACCACGATCATGCTGGGCAGCCGGTAGCTCGCCGGATAGGTGGGGGTTTCATCATTGTCCGAAGACTCGTTGCCCGCCGCCACGCAAAGCAGGATGCCCGCGTTGCCGGCGGCCTGGATGGCGGCCCTTTCAGCGGTACTGTTGCCGCTTCCACCATAGGAGGCGTTCAAGGCCACGATGTTGACCCCACGCTGCTTCAGAGCCGTTGCATACTCCAGAGCCTCGATCACGGCGGA